>CAYYUW010000045.1:0-2275 GCA_964474985.1 uncultured Alistipes sp.
GCTGACGGGCGTGTCAACGGGGAGGACGACGTGACGGTCTACTTCGAGATGGTGCGCTCCGACGTGGTGGAGGCGGACGACACGGCGGTGGTGTACGCGACGTTCGGGACGTTCGGGAAGCTGCCGGACAAGACGAACAAGTTGGAGTTGTCGTTCGATGTGCTGACGACGTACGGGTCGAAGGTGACGGCCGAAGTCGACATTACGGGGAAGTTCAGCGAGCCGGATGCGACGGAGCATCAGTGGTTGATCATCGACGGGACGATCGAGATACCCGAGCCGCCGGAATCTTCGGGCGGTTTTACCCCGGATCTTTCAGAATGGGAGGATATACATACGGAGATAATAATTTAGAAGACGAATATTAACAATTTTATTAACTTTTTTACACAAATTTCTATGAAAAAAACTTTGATTTTTGCAATCCTGGCAGGCGCAGCGCTTGTGGGTTGCGTGAAGAACGAGGAGGTTGCCAAGGGCAGCGATGGTTCTCCCGAGCTGATTGCATTCGATGCTCCGGTGGTAGGCGTTCCGACCCGAGCCACGGAGATCTATGGCAACTACCCTGGAGGAAAGGATTTTGCCGTATGGGCGCTCTATCACGAAAAAACCTACGATGCATCGGCATTTAATAGTCCTGTTTATTATATGTCCGACGTGACTTGCAATGCAGACAATTCAGCAAACCCGACCACTTGGAAGCCTGCGACAGACTATTACTGGCCCAAAGTCGGTTATTTGACATTCGCTGCATACGCTCCTTCGGAGGTTAGTGCTGCATGGAATGTGAACGGATTCAAGTTCACCGATTTCACGCTGAAAGAAGATCCGGCCAACCAGATCGACCTGCTTTACAGCGAACGTGTTTACAACAAACAGTCTGGAGACATGCTCACGGCAGATAATAAAGCTCCCTACCAAGGTATTACGATTCCGTTCAAACATGCCCTCTCGTCGATTCTCTTCACGGTGGAAACCACAGGTATTGACGCCAGCAGCAATACGGTCATCACATTAACCGGTTTGCAGGTTAATAATGTCGTTAAAAAAGGTACTTTCGCGCAGAATCTGCTCGCTGATGTATCGGGAGATAACGACGCAAACAAACCCGCATGGACAGTTAATGCTACAGTAGCAGACAATGTCAAGAGTTTTTATACAGTATTTCCCAAGTCAGGTGCGACTGAAGCAGAAAGAACAAAGGTGATCACCGGCACTCGAGCATACGTCAATGGTGATCCTGATGGTGCGGGTGAGACTTATGATACTACTGTTGACGGTGAAATTCCTCAAGATCCTGCCTCGACGAATGACGGATTGCGTAGAAGCGACCTTATCGTTATACCGCAGAGCCTCAATAGAGGAAACGCCGATAGCGATAAGGTAACTGTTACCATCAGTTACACGATCAAAAACGGAACTAACGCTGCGCTTTCGCAATCGCAAACGTTCCAATTGGCAGTGGGCGATCAAAATGAGGATGGAAACGCTGAATTTGAATGGGAGATGGGCAAGCGCTATACCTACCACATCGTGATCGGTATGAATAAGATTTACTTCAACCCGCAAGTTACCAATTGGGATGATGTCCCCACTGAGTTAATATAGTAATAGAGCGATAAAACAACATTCAGCCTGCATGGGGGTGATACCCCTTGCAGGCACTAAGAAGTTGTTTGAATTTGTGAGCGATTTTTTATTATAGCAGATTTTCGAGTCAGTTTTGTCATTCGAAGAGGGAGCGTAGCCGTAGCTACGTGACCGATGAGAAGGATAAAAATGGCCGAAAAGATGCTGTAAGAAAAAAGTGATCATAAATTAAAACAACTTCTAAAGGCAGCCATGAAACTCGGAACGATGAAATATTGCGTTGTGACAGCCGCGGGGGCTATTTTGAGCCTCGCGGGGTGCGTCTCCGACCGTGCGGAGGATTACGATCCGGCGGTAGAGCTCGCATTCCGCCCGCAGTTGTACGTGCAGGTTCGCTCCGAGGCGCAGCAGCAGGAACACTACCCCGAAGAGCTGCCCTTCGGCGTGAGCGCGTGGCTTCTGCCCGCCGGTGAGTCGTTTGCCGACCACGCCGCCGAAGCCCGGGAGTTCCTGACCCGCTGCCGGGTGGCCTATAACGGCGGCGACTGGCTTTACGAGCCGCCCAGGGAGTGGTCGCCCAAATCGACACGGCTCTCCTTCATCGGCTATGCCCCCTACGGAGCGGCCGCAAGTTGCGATGCCCGGCAGGGCGTTACATTCGCCGACGTCGACACCTCGCTCGCGC
>CAYYUW010000046.1:0-11403 GCA_964474985.1 uncultured Alistipes sp.
CAGCGACCGTCGGGTCGGAAATTTTTAATGTTTGTCCGTAATTTCGGCACTCTGCCGCTCGCCGATACATATAAGACGGGCCGCAAGCTCCGCTGTGCGCCGCAGATCGGCAGCCGTCCTGTCGGGCTGCATAGCCTCCTGCTCGGTGCAGGGGTAGGAGTGTATCGGCAGCACGGCTGCGTAGCCGCCTGTATCGGCATCTTCGGCGACGCAGCCGCAGAGGGCGACGACAGGCACGCCCCGTGCAGCGGCGAGCACACCGCTCGGAACCTTGCCCATAGCAGTTTGGGCATCCATACGCCCCTCGCCGGTAATTATTATGTCGGCATCGGCCGCCAAGTCGGCAAACCCGACCGCTTCGAGTACCGCATCTATGCACGAGCGGATCTCAGCCCCGAGCAGTGCGGCCGCACCGCCGCCGAGACCTCCGGCGGCACCGGCACCCTCCATTCGGCGGATATCGATGCCGCAGTGGCGGAATATCGCTGCGGCGTAACTGTTCAATCCTCTTTCCAACAGCTCGATCTGCTCGGGTGCGGCGCCTTTCTGACGGGCGAATGTGCGGGCGGCGCCACTGTCGCCGCACAGCGGCGAACGGACGTCGCAAGCCACTTCGAACCGCGTATGCCGCACAGCCTCCGTCACTTTGGAGGCATCTATCGCCGCGACGCGACCGAGGTTGGCCCCGCAGCCGGCGAGTCTCTGCCCATCGGCTGCGAGAAATGCGAATCCCAACGCTTCGAGCATTCCCATACCTCCGTCTACGGTGGCGCTGCCGCCGGCACCAATTATTATACGGTCGCAGCCGGCATCTATGGCACAGCGGATCAGCTCGCCCGTGCCGCGCGTGGTCGCAAGCATCGGATTGCGCTCCGAGGGGTGCAGCAGTGTCAATCCGCTTGCGGCAGCGGTATCCACGACGGCGATATGTCCGTCGACGATGCCGTATGATGCCGTGACGGGCCGCCCGAGCGGATCTGTCACCTCGGCCGAGATCATCCGCCCGCCGGTTGCAGCCACTATGGCCGAGGCGGTTCCTTCGCCGCCGTCGGCGACGGCCACGCAATGTATGTCGCACTGCGGGTAGACCGCAGCGATTCCCGCAGCGATATTGCGGGCTACCTCTTCGGAGCCGAGCGAACCCTTGAACGAGTCGGCGGCTATGACGGCCTTTTTCATGGGCTGTTATAATGACACGGCCTGTCCGAAGCGCTTTTCGGGCAGGCCGCTATTCACAATGTCTCTTTTACTTCAAATGTCCGTTGCGCAGCAGCCACTCGGCGATCTGCACGGCATTCAGGGCCGCACCCTTGCGGATCTGGTCGCTGACGCACCAGAACGACAGGCCGTTGTCGTCGGTCAGGTCCTTGCGTATGCGGCCGACATAGACCGGATCGCTACCGGCCAAGAACAGCGGCATAGGGTATATCTTTTGCTGCGGCTCGTCCATCAGCTCGACGCCCTCGGCCGAGGCGAAGGCCTCGCGGGCTTCGGCCACCGAAACGGGGCGTTCGGTTTCGATCCACACGCTTTCGGAGTGGGCGCGCATAACCGGCACGCGGACGCACGTGGCACTGACGGCGATGTCGGAGTGCATTATCTTGCGCGTCTCGTTGTACATCTTCATCTCCTCTTTGGTGTAGCCGTTTTCGGTGAAGACATCGATATGAGGAATGACGTTGTATGCCAGCTGGAAAGCGAATTTCGACACCGTGGGATCCTCGCCTCGGCTTAGTTGTGCATACTGCTCCACCAACTCGTCCATAGCTGCTGCACCGGCGCCGCTGGCCGACTGGTAGGTCGCCACGTGTACGCGGCGGATATGCGACAGCCGTTCGATCGCGGCGAGTGCCACGACCATCTGTATGGTCGTGCAGTTGGGGTTGGCGATGATCCTGCGCGGCGGTGCCACGGCATCGGCGGCATTCACCTCGGGAACGACCAACGGCACATCCTCGTCCATACGGAATGCGCTGGAGTTGTCGATCATCAGCGTGCCGTGGCGGGTGATCGTCTCGGCGAACTCGCGCGAGGTGCCGGCGCCGGCGGATACCAGTGCCAGATCGATGCCGCGGAAATCGTCGTTGTGCTGCAACAGCCGCACCCGCACCGGCCGGCCGTCGAAAAGATATTCGCGTCCGGCACTGCGCTGCGAGCCGAACAGATACAGTTCATCTATCGGGAAGCGGCGTTCGGCGAGAATCCGCAGGAACTCCTGTCCTACAGCTCCGCTCGCACCTACGACAGCAACTTTCATCCTTTTCAATATTTAACTCGTTAATCGAAAAATTCGTCTTCGTAACCGGCCGCCTGCGGCTCGCTGTTCTCCTCGTCGCAGTCGTAGGTCACCAAATTGTTCGGACGTGCGAAGGTGTCGGTCGGCTTGACACCCAACCGCGGATCGGCGTAGACCTTGGTGATGAAGTTGCCGAATATCGGCAGCGCCAATGCCGCACCGCCTTCGCCTGCACCGGAAATGTGTACCGACTGGTCCTCGCCGCCGCACCATGCGCCTGCGACCAAATTGGGCGTGACGCCGACGAACCACGCATCGCGGTTCTCGTTCGAGGTGCCTGTCTTGCCGCCCACTTCGCCGGTTACGTTATAGGCCCAGCGCAAACGCCCTGCCGTTCCGGCGCGGACGACATTCTGAAGCATCGTCAGCATCGTGTAGGCGGTCTGCTCGCTTATGGCATCCTCGGTCGTGGGCAGGAATGTAGCCAGCAGGTTGCCCTGACGGTCCTCGATGCGGGTGACGAATATCGGCTCGGTATGCACACCGCGGTTGGCGAATGTGCAGAAGGCGCCGACAAGCTCGTAGAGCGACGATTCTGACGATCCGAGACACAAGGCCCACTGCGGGTCTATATAGCTGCGAATGCCCATATTGTGTATGAAGTCGGCCACGGCGGCGGGTTGCTTGGACTGCTTCATGATCCACGCCGAGTAGTTGTTGCGGCTGTTGGCCAGTCCCCAGCTGAGCGGGTGCATCTTGCCGTCGTAGGGATTGCGGTTGGCCTCTTTCGGGGTCCACGGCGTACCGTTGTCGGTTTCGATCGATACCGGTTCGTTCATCACCAGCGTACAGGGCGTGAGTCCCAAATGATCGATTGCGAAGGTGTATACGAACGGCTTTATGGTCGATCCGATCTGTCGCTTGCCCTGCTTGGCCACGTCGTACTTGAAGTAGCGGAAGTTGGGACCGCCGACATACGCCTTGACATATCCCGTGTGCGGATCCATCGCCACGAACGAGGCGCGCAGGATCTGCTTGTGGTGCAGAATGGAGTCGCGCGGGGTCATCGTCGTGTCGCGGTCACCCTTGTAAGTGAATATACGCATCTTGCACGGACGGTCGAACGAGGCGTATATCTCGCTCTCCTCGACGCCCGCACGCTTCATCTGACGATAGCGGTCGGAGTATCGCATGGCGTTGCGGATAATTCGGTCGATATTCTCCTTGCTCTGTCCGCGGAACAGCGTCTTGGTGTTGCGCACCTGCGCATCCATACGTGGCTGGACGCTGTTGCGCATATGGTCGAGCAGAGCCTCCTCGGCATACTTCTGCATCGAGGCATTGATAGTGGTGTATATCTTCAGTCCGTCGCGGTAGATGTTGTATTCCGTTCCGTCGGCCTTGCGGTTCTTCTGACACCAGCCGTAGAGGGGGTTGCGCTCCCACTCCTCGACGGCCACACGGTAGTCCCAGTCGTTGGCGAACTGCGAGCGCTTGGGCTTGGGCTGGTTCATCACCAGTCGCAGCATCTCGCGGAAGTAGGTCGCCGTGCCGTCGTTGTGCGATATGGGGTGATAGTTGAGCTGAATGGGCAGCGCCGACAGCGAATCGTACTGCGCGCGGGTTATGCAGCCGTTGTTGCGCATACGCGACATCACGGTATTGCGGCGGGCGATCGAGTGGTCGTAGTTGAGCACGGGATTGTAGCGCGTGGGCTTGTTGACCACTCCCACCAACACGGCTGCCTCCTGAATGTTCAGCTGCTCGGGCTTCTTGTTGAAGAAGGTCTGCGCCGCCGACTTAATGCCGTAGGCGTTGCTGCCGTACTCAACGGTGTTCAGGTACATAGCCACAAGCTCCTCCTTGGTGTAGTTGTACTCGAGCTTCACAGCGGTGATCCACTCCTTGAGCTTGGCTATGACCAACTTGCCTTTGCGGACCAGACCGCTCGACGAGGTGGTGTCGCGCGGGAACAGGTTCTTGGCCACCTGCTGCGTTATGGTGCTGCCGCCGCCCTGACTCGACGAACCCAAGGCGATAGTCTTGACGCCGACGCGCAGCAGCGATTTGATATCGATGCCGGAGTGGCGCTCGAAGCGCACATCCTCGGTCGAAACCAAAGCAGCCACCACGGCGGGCACCGAGTCATTGCCCAAGGGAAGCAGCAGGGTGCTGTCCTCGGGGAACAGATCGGCATACTCGACATAGGAGCGGTTTTGCACGAAGAACGAACCGATCATCTTGCCGTCTTCCGAATATATCTCCGTGGCTATGTTGCTCTTGGGGTTCTCAAGCTCCTCGAACGAGGGGAGTTTGCCGAAAAGTCCGACAGCGGTCGCCGCAAGCAGTACAAACAGCAGAGCGAAAGGTGCCATTGCAATAATCCACACCCATTTCACTATGCGCGGCTTCTGGGCCGTGCGCCATATTTCATCAACTTTTTTTGCCATATTGCAAGTCCAAATATCAGACAAAATTACAACATTATCTGCAAACTGCGAAACGTGCAGCCGATTATTTGACCGGCCGCGGTCACAAAGGCAGTCCGACGCCCGCCGAGAAGCGCACTCCGCTGCGGTTGCTGGGCTTGTAGAGCGACAACTTGAGCGTCACCCCCGCCGACTCGGGCATACGCAGCAGGTTCATATCGAAAATGACATCGATGCCGTAGGAGTTGACGCTGCGCCAGCCGTACCGCCCCGCCGTCTTGTCGAACTGCCGGAAATAGGCGTAATTGAAACCTAAATTGAGTCGTATACGCTTGATATATACCACCGCGGGAATGCCGCCTTCGGGGTAGCACAGCGGGAATTGATAGTCGACCGCTCCGGCGGCATAGCGCGTGGGGCGCGCCTCGAAATCGTAGTAGGCACCCTTGGGGTACAGCTCCTTCTTGTAGTAGGCATAGGGCTTGTCCTCCTCGATGAACTGGTAGAGCGCACGCACCATAAGACTGTGGTTGGCAGCGATGCCCGGGGTCAGCACCTGCCCGTAAAGCGAAAGCATCTGCCCGAAATCGCTGTCTGTCGGGTTGAACGTATGCGTCAGTCTGAAGGCGTAGCCCCAGCGCGGCAGCAGGTTGCGGAACGAAGTGCGCACATTGTCGCCGAAATATATCGACGAGGTCATCTTGTTCACCCCTTGATAATATGTCCCGCTGCCCACGTCGTACATCTTGCCGTTGTAGTGCTGCCACTCGATCTTGGGCGTCAGATAGCGCATATGATAGCCTCCTGCTATCTGCATCGGCAGAGAGATGCGTCCGGTGAGGGTGTAGAAGTTCTTGAGCGACTTTAGATCGGGATCGGGCATATCGGTCGCTGGCTTGTATATGGGCTGCTTTCCGCCGCCGTAGCGGCCTTCGATCTCGATATGCGGACCCAGCGCATAATACTTGATGCCGCCGCGGATCATCGATCCGTTGCTGTGGTTCCAGCCGTATGTCAGGAACGATGTTACGGACG
Source organism: uncultured Alistipes sp. (assembly GCA_964474985.1). Classification (GTDB taxonomy): domain Bacteria; phylum Bacteroidota; class Bacteroidia; order Bacteroidales; family Rikenellaceae; genus Alistipes. The sequence continues at coordinate 5,701 of CAYYUW010000046.1, forward strand.
ACAGCAGGTTTTGCGACAACACCGTAGCTCCGAGCAAGGGGTTGAACTCGTTTTCGTCCATAGCGTCGAATATGTCGTATGAAAGCGGCGCCCAACTGTGGGCGTTGAAGTAGTGCGCACCCTTTCGGTAACGCTGAGAAGGCATCTCGGCCGCTTGCACTTCCATTAGTTCCCCGGTCATACGCACCGTATCGAGATTGACCACGGGCCAGTGCTTGCGCGGCGGATTGACGATGTCGTGCGGCAGCTGAGAGAACTCGACCGGCTGCAGCTTGCTGCTGTCGATCTGCTGCACCGCCAGCAGGTACCCATTGTCGTCGTAAGTCGTCAGAACGATCGAATCGCCCGCAGGCGCCGGATCGAATGCCCCGTAGCGCGATCGGGTAAGCTGCAGCTGCTCGCCTCGGGTTAGGTCGAAGGCGTGCGCCTCGTCGCGTCCAGACCATATCGAGCCGAAGTAGAGGCGGCCGCCTTCAGCCCGCAAGTCGCTAAGGGTCACATACGCCGCGGGAATCACGGTGCCGAACGTGCCGTCAGCGGCAAGGCTGCCGATGCGCATACCGTCGTCATCGAGAGCGATGAAGTACAGTTTGCGTGTCACATCGTCCCAAGCCAGCCCGTGCAGCTGCTCGCCTGCGGGCATATCGACCGATGCCGAGGCGTTGCCGGCGCGTCCCGTGGCGATAGAGTATATGCCGGTGGAGGAGTATTCCACCCAAGCCATGGAGTCGGCCGCAATAGGCGTGGGGTAGAGGATGTTGTCGCGGCTGCGAACGGTATGCGGGACACGCTCGACGGGATCGAGCCAGCAGAGCCGCGAGTCGTAACGCTCGCCCCACAGCGCGCTGCGGCGGTATTCTGTCCACCAGATGCGGCCGTCGTCGCCGAGTGCCGGACGTGTGCTGACCGAGCCGACGTATGCTATGCGCCGCTCCTCGCCTGTGCCCATATCGACCTCCACCAACCGGTCGTAGCGGTCGAAATCGCGTTTGATGGCGATGATGCGGGCTGAATCCGATATCTGCGGGTGGGAATATGTCGTGTACGATGTGGTCGGTGTCGGTATCTTCGTCGAGCTGTCCTGCTGCTGCGGCAGCGAAGCCCAGTAGTTTTGCAGATCGTCGAATGTGTCGCGGAACAGCGTCTTCACCCGCGTGCCGTAATACTTCTTCAACGCCAGATCGGTAGTGAAGAACAGAAACGGATAGCGCGAGGCATAGTCGGCCACGTCGTCCCACAGCACGCGCCCGTAGCGTGTGTATCCGTATGCGGAGAGCTGGTAGCCGAGGTGGTAGTGGCTGGGTATATGTTCGCGGTAGGAGCCGCAGAACCACTTGTCGATATTGCGCCGGCCGCGGGATATGTCGCCCTTGGCACGGTAGGCCATTGTGAACGAAGGCTGCAAGGCGCGGCCGAAGCTGCTCATCTCGGTCTCCATCATAGTGGCGTCGCCCTCCAGCGCCCAAAGCGGCAGTCCCAGCAGGCTGACGAACGCCCCCTGCTGTCCCAGCGCATAGTATAGTATGCGGAAAGTATGGCGGTTGAGGTTGTTGTACTGCACGGCGTGACGGTATTCGTGCGCGGCCAGCTGCTTGAGCCACGGCATCGAGTAGGTGTCTATGGACGGTGGGGCGAGGATCTCGATGCGCTTGGGCGCCCAGATGACTATGCCGTTGGAGGTGAGATTTTCAGTGTGCAGCACCACGGGAATCTTCAGCTGCGGCCGGCGGAATCCGTAATCTATATCCCTGCCGGCGGTTTGCATATAGAGCATTGTCCGACGTGCGAATGGCTCGTAATAGTCGGGATATACGATCTTCAGCGAGTCGCTCGCGATATGCTTCCAGCGGATCGATGCCGGATCGACGCCCCAGTCGTAATACTGCGCCCGCGCACTGCACGCTGTAAGCAGCACAGCGATGTATAACAGGATATGGAGCGTTCGTTTCAGCATAATATATATAAATAGGTATATAAACGTTTGGTTGGAAATTTATATTTCAGGAGCCGGCTTTTTTGGCCTTGTAGCCCTCGTGCAGCAGTATCTCGACGATGCGGTCGCGGAAGTCCCCCTGAATGATGATCTCGCCATCCTTGGCCGAGCCGCCGACGCCGCAGCGGCTCTTGAGCAGCGATGCCAAAGCCTTCAGGTCGTCAGCCGAACCGACAAAGCCGCGTACCAGTGTAACCACCTTGCCAGCACGCTGTTTGCGGTCGAGCCATACGCGCAGTTGCTGCTGTGCCGGCGGCAGGGTCTGCTCCTCGGGCTGCTCGTCGGTGGCGTACCTGAAATCTGGATTGGTGGAATACACTACGTTAAGTCTGCTTTTCCAGTCGTTATTGCTCATAATCGTAATTCGCATTAAAGGTTTTGCGGCGCAGGCCGGCGTCCGACCCGAACGAATGCGCATAATCGCCGAAACAAATATATGCGTTTTCATTCTAAATTCAAAATGCGCCGCAGCGATTCGTAATTCGGGCAGCGATACGTTTTGACTATGTCAAATACTGAATTTGCAATATCATACTGCCTTAAGCAGCGGTATACTGGCTTGTATGTGCAGTTGGTCTTCGGGCAAGAGAAGAAAATGTCTCTGCCTTTATGGACAGTATGACTGCCAGATGTCGGCTGCAATATTTTGAAATACAGACTTAATTTATTTCGGGCTGTGCGACTGGCCAACATAGGACAATCCTAAAATTACCCCCCCCCTCGGCAGGATTTTCGAAATTATTTATACCTCGGATATTGTTATTATCAATATATTGATATATCTTTGTGCCACTAAATACTTTTCTAAAGGGAAGTACGGGTAAAAGAGCGGTTTAGCTCGATGGTATACCTTGGCCTGAGAAGGCGAATAAAGACAAATAAGGATAAACGACCATGCGACGACCCACTCGAACTTACGGGACGGAGGTTGGTAACTGCCTGATATGTAACAATATTTACATACAAGCAGGATTAGAAGTATTGCACTTGTGTGAGTAATAATCTTAATGCTGCAGCCGCAAGCTCCCGATCGGGTATTGCGGCTGCGGTGCGTATCACCCCAATGTCGGAACCGAAGCGCTGGTATGCGATGCGCGATCTGACGCGGCCGAATGCAACACTGCCGGCCTACAAGCAATTTCAGGCTGCACAAATCGAAGTATTCACCCCAATGCGGTCATGCCTGAAAATTAAAAAAGGTAAACGCATACGCGTGCAGGTCCCGTTCATACATGATTTGCTGTTCGTTCACGAGACCTCGGCCGTCATAGATTCCATAGTTGACAGAACTCCCACCATACAGTATCGATATCAAAAGGGCGGATACAGACTGCCGATAACGGTTCCGGATGCGGACATGGATCGGTTCATAAAGGCTGTCAGCGCGACGGACAATCCGAAATATTACCTGCCCGAGGAGTTGACACCGGCTATGTGCAACAGAAGCATAAGGATCGTCGGCGGCGAGCTTGACGGTTATGAAGGCAAATTGATCACGGTGCGCGGTTCGGCCAAGAAGCGGCTTTTAGTGGAGTTGCCGGGATTGTTCGCCGTGGGCGTGGAGGTGCATCCGGATTATATCAGGATGCTGTAGGATACTGTAACAATGCAACAGGAAACGTGGAATATAATAGAATAATCTGATCCACTTATGAAAATCAAAAATTTCGTACTACTATCAATTGCAGCAGGAATGCTGAGTTCCTGCGCGACACCCAATGTCGCCTATTTTCAGGGTGTGCCTGCCGGCGCGGCCGAGATTGTTTTGAATACGCCTGAGATTCGGGTAAGGCCGGAGGACAAGATATCGATACTTGTCAACAGCAAGGATCCGATGCTTATGAATCTTTTCAATCTGCCGATCATCTCCAATCAGGTCGGGACAAGCTATACCAACAGTCATGGCCTGTCGGGCTATACGGTCAACAATGAAGGTGAGATAGACTTTCCGGTACTCGGTGCGGTCCACGTTGAAGGAATGACACGCGAGGAGATCGCTGCGCATATCAAGGCCGAACTTGTCGAGCGCAACTTGGTCAAGGACCCCGTCGTCACGGTCGAGTTTATGAATCTTACCGTATCGGTGCTGGGTGAGGTTGCAAGGCCCGGGCGGTTCAATATCGACAAGGACCGGCTGACGCTGCTCGATGCAATAGGTATGGCCGGTGACCTGACGATATACGGCAAGCGCAACAATGTACTGGTCCAGCGTGAGGAGAACGGCAAGAAGGTGATCTACAGAGTCAACCTCAATTCCGGATACGACCTGTACGCATCGCCGGTCTATTATATGCAGCAGAACGATATCGTCTATGTCGAGCCTAACGACGTGCGTGCAAGACAGGCGACCGTCAACGGCAACAATGTGCGGTCGACCTCATTCTGGATGTCTCTGGCCTCGCTGCTGACCACCGTAGCCGTTTTAATCGTAAAATAAGCAAATAGCATACCATGGCAATCAATCAGAAAAACTCCAATTCCGAAGAGACCGACGACTTTCTGCGCATACAGGATTATCTGTACCTGTGTTTGGCACAATGGAAGTGGTTCGTGGTGTCGTTAGTGGTGACGTGCGGTATCGCCGTCGTTTACCTGCTTCGCACGCCGCCGGTATATACACGCACGGCGTCAGTGCTTATCAAGGATGATTCGAAAGGCAAATCCATTTCGTCCGATATGGAGTCGTTCTCGGAGTTGGGACTGTTCCAGTCGAGCACCAATGTCAACAACGAGTTGATCGCATTCCAGTCGCCGGCTATTATAACCGAGGTGGTCAAGCGGCTTCATTTGGATATGAACTACTATGCTCCGGGCCGTTTCCACCGTGATGTAGCATACGGCCTGACGCTGCCCGTGAACGTTGCGATAAGTGACTTTCCGGAGAACGAATCCGCCGGTTTTACGCTGCAGATTCTGCCGGACAGCACGGTGCTGCTGACGGAATTCGTCCGCAATGGAGACGAAATAGCCGACAAACAGGTGCGCGGCCGTCTGAAGGACACGTTGGCCACTCCGCTGGGTCGTATGGTCATTGAGCCAACGCCTAATTATATGGCGGGTGAAGCCTATACGCTGTATGTACAACGCGCAAGCCTGTACGGCACGGTAGATAGTTTTTCGAAGAATCTGGGAGTCTCCTTGGACAACGACAAGGCCACGGTTATAGCGCTGACCTACAAGGATCACTCCATACAGCGCGCCGAGGAGGTGCTCAACACACTAATCTCCATATATAACGAGAACTGGGTCAAGGACAAGAACCAGATAGCTGTAAGCACGTCTATGTTCATAAACGAGCGCTTGGGTGTAATCGAGCAGGAGCTTGGCAATGTAGACGAAAATATTTCCTCCTACAAGTCGGAGCACCTGCTGCCCGACGTGCAGGCAGCATCAAGTATGTATATGGAGCAGAGCAGTGAGATCAACACGCAGATACTCGCTCTGAACAACCAGCTGTATATGACCCGCTACATCCGCAACTACCTGACCAACGATGCCAACCGGACGCAGCTGCTGCCGGCCAATTCGGGCATCGAGAGCGACAACATAGAGTCGCAGATAGCCGAGTACAACAAGCAGCTGCTGCAGCGCAACAGTTTGGTGGCCAACAGTAGTACCGAGAACCCTATCGTGGTGGATATGGACCAGTCGCTGGCAGCGATGCGCACGGCGATCATCCGCTCCATAGACAACCAGACGGTAACGCTGAA
>CAYYUW010000047.1:0-6764 GCA_964474985.1 uncultured Alistipes sp.
AGCGAACCCGAATCGGGGCGGCGCTCCCCCACTGCCCGCTTCAGGCAGTTGACCATAATGCCCATAGCCAGATAGGACGTCGCCGTCACCGCCGCGCGCTCCCCGAAGGTGTGGCGCGCCCGCACGCCCGCAAATCCAAGCCCGAGGTTGGCCGCCACGGGCAGATACTGCAGCCAGTCGTCGGCACGCAGACGCCGGCCGCCGCTCCACTCCGTCATCTGCTCCTGCACGGCATCGTTCATCCCGTGCAGAGGTCCGCGGCCCACAGCCATCGCCCCGAGAGCCGCCAACGACACCGGAGCGATCAACTGCCGCGGTCTGAAGCGGCAAAAGGGATCGGCCGTGCACACCGTCAGCTGTCGGGCCGCCGGTGCGGCCGGCACGGGCGCAAAGTCGATCGCGTGCAGCCCGCCTTCAGCCACAAGCGCCCCTGCAAGAGCCGGATCGGCAACAGGGCCGAGATGCCCTGCAGTCAGCGAAGTGCAAGCGGCCTGCTGCGAAACAGCCGGCACGGCCGGCAGTGCATTTCCGTTCTGCACCGCCATACAGGGCACCGCGGCACCGCACGGCAGACCGAATAGCGCAAGCAGCATAAGGAGCAATATGCGAACCTGTTGTATCATTCAGTCAATTATAGGTAAATATCGCGAACGGCCAAGCCTTGTGCCCAATCCCGACCAGCGCAGTCCTTTCCGAGCCGGCCCCGGGAATGATCGGACGTTTCCGCCCGCCGCACAGTTTCAGGCATCCTTCACCCACCGGCCCGCTTTATCGATATAGTCATATTTCCAATTCTTCATAACCAGTGCCAAGCCTTCGCTGAAGTCGTTCGCGGAATCGTAAATCAAGGGAATCACCTCCCTGCCCGTTTTGTCGATATAGCCCCATTTCCTGCCTTTCTTGACCGCCGCCAAGCCTTCGATGAAGTTGCCTGCAGAATCATAAATGATAGGAATCATCACCTTGCCCGTTTTGTCGATATAGCCATATTTTCCATTCTTCTCGACTGGCACCAAGTCTTCGCTAAAGTCATTTACATCATCGTAAATAATGGGAATCACCTCTCTGCCCGCTTTGTCGATATAGCCGTATTTCTCATCCTTTTTGGCCCACGCCAAACCTTCGCTGAATGGCCCTACATCATCATAGATCAAGGAAGCGAGCAACTTGCCCGTTTTGTCGATATAGCCGTATTTCCCGTCCTTCTTGACCTTAGCCAAACCTTCAATGAATGACCATACCATATCGTAAATTAAGGGAATCACCACCTTGCCCGTTTTGTCGATGTAGCCACATTTTCCGTCCTTCTCGACCCGCGCCAAGCCTTCGATGAAGTCGTACGCGGAATAGTAAATCAAGGGAATCACCTCCCTGCCCGTTTTATCGATATAGCCGTATTTTCCGTCCTTCTTGACCTTAGCCAAACCTTCGCGAAAAGCGCCTGCATAATCGTAAGCATAGGGAATCAAGAGTTCATTATTCTCACTGTCTAAAAATCCGTATAAACCATTATCTTTAACTGACTTGAATCGCTCGTCTGGCAGTTGCAGCAGATAGGCTTCGCGGCGCATCTGTTTCTCCTCCTCGGCGCGGATCCGTTCTTGCTCCTCGCGCCTGCGGCGCTCCTCGGCGCGGGCTGCGGCTTCGCGATCCTCGCGCTGCCGTCTGACGGGCAGCAGCGCCACTCTGTAAAGCTCCTCTACATCTTTCTCGATGCGCAACGTCTCCTCGACCGTATCAGCGGGATTATCGACGCTCACGAACCGCAGGATGTAGCTCCCGCCACGCAGCGGCAGGCGGAACAGCTGCCCCGCTTGGGCAATGCCCCGCTCCTCGTCGTCGACGAAAATGCGGCAGTCGATATCGCACCGGATCTTGAGCGTCGAACTTCCGGCGGCGGGACCACCGGACGCCGCACTCCGCCGCTCGGACGGACGGGAATCGAGAAAGCGTAGCAGCTTAGCATAGAAAGCGTCGAAATAGTACTGGTCGTACTTCGGGCCGTTCTTGCGCCTGACAGCAGCAATATCCGCCGGCAACTCATCGGGAAACTCGGTGAAGCCGCTCAACATCACTGGAATGATGTTCTTGCCCTTCTCGAGGGCGTAGGCCAATTCGATGCGCATCCAGTCCTTGTTGCGGTCGAAAGTCGGATCGAGCGTACGGTCGAATGCCTCTCTGTCGAGTATCAGGATGAAGTCCGTGCACTGGTCGATGCGCTGCAGCAGCGTGGTATCGAAGTCCCCCGCACGCAGCGTATCGATGTCGAAACTGACGCTGTAGCCGTCACGCGTCAGCAAATCGAAAAGATGCTTCGCTGTCTCGAAGCCACCACGACGGCGGTAGCTCAGAAAAATGTCGTATAGGTCGGTATCCATGGGCCAGTATGATTTGCCAAACTGTCAACAAAGGTAGTAAAAATTTCCATTTCGGCAATAGTCCGCCCGCACCTCACCGTCGGCCGGTGATGTCGGGGCGGGCGATACTGTTCCATAGCGGGTTGTCAGGATCCGGCGAAGGCGCGGAGGGTTATTTGAGGCGTGTGCGGTACGAGGCGCGGAACTTGCCTTTGGTAAAGTTGAGCAGCTTGCTGCGGATGAGGTTGCGGCGCAGCGGCGTGAGGCGGTCGGTGAAGACCTTGCCGTCCAAGTGGTCGTACTCGTGCTGTATCACGCGGGCGGCATAGCCGTCGAAAGGTTCGTCGTGCTGCTCGAAATTCTCGTCCATATAGCGGATGCGCACCGCCACCGGACGCGAAACATCCTCGTGCAGCCCGGGCAGGCTCAGGCATCCCTCGTTGAAAAGGTCCTCCTGCTCGGAGCGCTCGTAGATCTCGGGGTTGACGAAGGCCTTGCGGAAGTCCTTCAGCCGCGGATCCTCGTCGGCCCACGGCGAGCAGTCCACCACGAACAGCCGCAGGTTCTTGCCGATCTGCGGCGCAGCCAGTCCCACGCCCTCGGCCTCGTACATCGTCGCGAACATATCCTCGGTCAGCTTCTTCAGATCGGGGAAATTCTCGGGCACCTCCTCGCACCTTTCACGCAGCACCGGCGCCCCGTAAATTACTATCGGATATATCATTTCAGTTTCCTTTTATCATTGGTTATGCTCCGCCCCGCCCTGCAGCTGCAGGCTCTGCATATAGTCCTGCAGGATTATGGTGGCCGAGATGCGGTCGACAAGCGCCTTGTCGCGCCGAGCCATACGTCCGATGCCGCTCTCGAGCATCGTTCTGTGCGCCAGCACCGAGGTGAACCGCTCGTCGTAGAGCGTGACCTCGATCTGCGGGAACTCGCGCCGCAGCCGCTCCACGAAAGGCTCTATTGAACGCCACGAATCGGACATCGCGCCGTTCATCCGCTTGGGCTTGCCCACCACTATCACAGTAACGTCGTTCGAGGCGATATATTGCCGCAGATACTCCGCAAGCTGCGCCGTGGGCACCGTGTCGAGCGCGCCGGCAATGATGCGCAGCGGATCGCTCACAGCCAGTCCCGTGCGTTTGAGACCGTAGTCTATAGCCAATATCCGTCCCATACGCATCTTCGCTATCGGGTGCACCGCGCGGGCGACTGCCCTCCGCCGAGAAGTCCAAAGACCGAACCGGCTGCTGCGATCGCCGCCGAGGCTCCGTGAGCTTTCCGGTGCATCATATTACAGATTCAACTTGCGGAACAGTTTGCGCAGCGAGCACTCCTCATCGACCATAGCGTGCAGGGCATCGATAGCCACGCGCTCCTGCTGCATGGTGTCGCGATGACGCACCGTGACGGTGCCGTCCTCGAGGGTCTGCCCGTCGACCGTGACGCAGAACGGCGTACCGATAGCGTCCTGACGGCGGTAGCGCTTGCCCACAGAGTCCTTCTCGTCGTAGACCACGTTGAAGTCGTACTTCAGCTCGTCCACGATCTTCTGGGCCACCTCGGGCATACCGTCCTTCTTGACAAGCGGCAGCACGGCGACCTTGACCGGAGCCAGCGCCGCGGGGAAACGCAGCACGATACGCTGGTCGCCACCCTCGAGCTTCTCCTCGGTATAGGATGCCGACAGCACCTGAAGAACCATACGGTCCACACCGATCGAGGTCTCGACCACATACGGCACGTAGCTCTCGCCCGTCTCGGGATCGAAGTACTGCATCTTGCGGCCCGAGAACTTCTGGTGGTTGCCCAGATCGAAGTCGGTGCGCGAGTGGATGCCCTCGACCTCCTTGAAGCCGAACGGGAAATTATACTCGATATCGGTGGCGGCGTTGGCGTAGTGGGCCAGCTTCTCGTGGTCGTGGAAACGGTAGTTGTCGTCGCCGAAGCCCAGCGCGCGGTGCCAAGCCATACGGGTCTGCTTCCACTCGTTCCACCAGCGCAGCTCCTCGCCCGGGCGAACGAAGAACTGCATCTCCAGCTGCTCGAACTCGCGCAGGCGGACTATGAACTGACGAGCCACGCTCTCGGTGCGGAAGGCCTTGCCGATCTGAGCGATACCGAACGGCAGCTTCATACGGCCGGTCTTCTGTACGTTCAGGAAATTGACGAAGATGCCCTGTGCCGTCTCCGGACGCAGGTAGATCGTATTGGCGCCCTCGGCCAGCGAGCCGATCTGCGTCGAGAACATCAGATTGAACTGGCGCACCTCGGTCCAGTTGCGGGTGCCCGAGATCGGGCAGACGATCTCGCAGTCGAGAATGATCTGCCGCAGACCGGCCAGATCATTGGCATTCATCGCCTCGGCAAAACGGCGGTGGATCTCGTCGCGGCGGGCGGCAGTCTCCAACACGCGCGGCGACGTAGCCCTGTACTGCGCCTCGTCGAACCGCTCGCCGAAACGCTTGCGGGCCTTCTCGACCTCCTTGGCGATCTTCTCGTCCTGCTTGGCGATCCAGTCCTCGATCAGCACGTCGGCACGGTAGCGCTTCTTCGAGTCGCGGTTGTCGATCAGCGGGTCGTTGAACGCCCCGACGTGTCCCGAAGCCTCCCACGTGCGGGGATGCATAAATATGGCGGCATCGAGTCCGACGATATTCTCGTGGAGCTTCACCATCGAATCCCACCAGTAACGCTTGATGTTGTTCTTCAGCTCCACGCCGTTCTGTCCGTAGTCGTAGACGGCGCTCAGTCCGTCGTAGATCTCACTCGACGGAAATATGAATCCGTACTCCTTGCAGTGAGCGACCAATTTCTTGAAAAGTTCCTCCTGTGTCATATATGGTTTACAATTATCGACAAATTACGAACTGCAAAGTTAGGCAATAATTGCGTCAATTCGACAGCCCTGCAGCGAAATTATTTGACCGCGCCCCGTTTCAGCGCCCCTTTTTCAGCTTCTCCACCGCGCGGCACAGATAGGCGTCGATATCGTTGCTCAGACGGTGATAGAGAAAGCAGTCGGTATAGTTCTCGTTGTCGAGCAGCACATCGCGGACGTTGCGCAGCTGGTTGTTGTAGTTGCTCATCTCGTTGCTCAGCGCCTGACCCCGCTGCGCCGACGAGGTGATGCGCGAAATCGACAGCGCCCGCAACCGCTCGCACACCGCATTGAGCACGACCATAACCACATTGTCCATAAGCGTATGGCCGTGCATATATAGATAGGTGTCGTCAGGCTCCACGCCCAACGCCTGAAGCTCGCGGCCGAAAGCATCGATATGCTCGGCGATGTCGGGGCGGGCATTCTCGAGCGAATTGCGGCGGCGCGACACCTGCCGCGAAAGCCACTCGAGCGTGGCCGAGGCGTTATCCTCAGGTTCCAAATAGTTGATCTTAACGCTATTGCGGAAATCGGCCAGCTGAAACACGTCGATATCGCTCTCGCGGGCCGAGTAGGCATACCACAAAAACAGCGGGTAGATCGTACGCGAATAGGCCGCCATGAACCGCTCGAAATCGAAGATGCGCCGATCGTTCTTGGTCGCCCGAACGCAGACATTGTGCAGCGAGGGCGCATAGCAGACATAGTTCTCCGTAGCGTAGGCGTAGGTGTGGAACATAAACGGCGAACGCACGATGCGCGCCGACTCCTCCCTCACCGACTGGAACAGGTAATCGAAATCGCTGTCCACACACAGCAGCAACTGCTCGCTGCTCTTGGGCAGCATCGACTCCAAAACCTTCTTGCCCTTGGCCATATCCGGCCGATCGGGCACCGAAATCTCAAATATATAATACGGATTGTCGAAATGGTCGAATATCCCCCGCCAAAAGGCTACGTCCTCATAGCCCTCAACATACACCCGCACCAACCGCTTCGACGGATCTACCGGCAGCCGCGTATAACTGACCGGCCGCACATCCCACCGCGAACGAAATGTGCCCGTATGCCTCCTGTCGAACTGTACCTTGGTCATATCTTCTTATCGATGCTTGTTCTTTTGGTCCTTGCCGCTTGCGCGCTGCCGACTACCCACTGCTCGCTACTCTACTGCTCACTACCCGCTGCTCGCTCCGGCAAGTACTCTTCATTTTTTGCAAAAATACGAATAAGTGAGCGCAAAAACAAACTTATTCCGATTTTGAAGCGGCGGGCGCGGGCAGTTGGGGCGGGCCGAAGCCTGCGGGGACCGCGAACAGGGTTTGCGACAATTGCGGTTACGAAGGCGGGTCGAAGACTGCGGGGACCGCAACAGCGGGCTGTCTTACCCCGGAAAAAGTTGACTCCTAAAAAGAGTCAAAAATGAAGAATAGAGAAGAAGACAACGAGCGCAGCCGGCAGCCGATAGTGGCTTCCGTGCCGTGTATGGATGAAAAGACAAGCGACCTGCTAATCTTGCA
>CAYYUW010000048.1:0-6262 GCA_964474985.1 uncultured Alistipes sp.
CGACGAAATCTACGACGAAGCTATGGCCGCCCTGACAATGCTCGGCTTCGCCCGCACCGCCTCAGACAAAGTGCTCAAAAACATCCTCAAACAAAATCCCGACTGCTCCGTCGAAGACGCCGTCAGACTCTCCCTCAAGCAGCTGTAGCAGCCTGCGGGTTGCGGCCCGCGCAGTTGCTGAAGAAGTCGCAGTTTGTCGCAACAGTTTTTGCGGGCGATTATCGCCGCGAGGATGCGAGCAGCAGCCTGCGGAGGTGAGCATAGCGAGCCTCCGCCGCCCCAAGGCTGCGGCTCGCGCGGTTCTAAAGAACCGCAACTTTGTGGATAGAAATATTCGCTACAAATATTCGGAGCAAATCGGCGAAGTTTCCCTTTGCTGCAAACATTCGCGGCCTGCCCTCCGCTCCTCTATGAGGCTTCGGCCCGCGCGGCGTCAAAGAAGTCGCAGCCTGTCGCGCAGTTGCATCGCTGCACCGGTATGGCAGAAGATCCAAGGATTATTTCTGCGACTGCACGAACTCCGCAAACCGTTTCAGGCCTTCGATCAACGTGGCACGCGGGCAGGCGATATTCCAGCGCATAAAGCCCTCGCCCTCTGCGCCATACATCGTACCGGCATTGAGCCATAGTCGGGCTTTGCCGACCAGCTGACGCTCAAGTTCCGCGGAGGGTAAGCCGAGTTTCCGGCAGTCCATCCATACGAGATAGGTCCCTTCCAGTTCGGCGATCGGGAAATCGGGCAGCCGTTTCCGGCAAAAATCCCGCATAGTGAGATAGTTGGCGTGCAGGTATCCGATCAGTTGGTCCAGCCACTCCCCGCCCTCGTTGTAAGCTGCCTGTGTGGCGATTACGCCGAACGGGTTGACATCGCAAACTTCGTTGTCGTTGATAGCCCGATCGATTTTCGCCCGACGGCCGGCGTCGGCGCAGATGATGTTGGCGATCTGCAGTCCGGCGATGTTGAACGCCTTGCTGGGTGATATGCAGGTGACGGAGTGCTGCAGAAAGTCTTCAGAGATAGAGGCGAACGGCGTGTAGCGGTGCACGGGAAAGACCAGCTCGCAATGTATCTCGTCCGATACGACCGTAACGCCGTGACCAAGACATATTTCGCCTATGCGTACAAGTTCTTCGCGCGTCCATACCCGTCCGGCAGGGTTGTGGGGATTGCACAGCAGCATCACCTTCACTTTCGGGTCGGCGGCCTTGTGCTCCAAGTCCTCGTAATCGACAGTAAATGTGCTGCCTGCAAAACGCAGCGGCGAGGATACTGTTTCGCATCCGTTGTTGCGTATCGACGAAAAGAAGCAGTTGTAGACCGGAGTTTGTACCAGCACTTTGTCGCTCGGGACGGTCAAAGCCTTGATTATGGCCGATATTGCTGGGACTACGCCCGAGGTGTAGATCATCCATTCGCGGTCGATCGGCCAGCCGTGGCGGCGTGCGAACCAGTCTGAAACCGCCCGATAGTAGCTGTCGGGCACACGGGTATATCCGAAAATGCCGTGCTCCACCCGCCGGCGCAGAGCCTCGACGATGGCGGGCGCTGTCTGGAAATCCATATCGGCCACCCACATCGGCAATACGTCGCCGTCCGCTGCGCTGTCCCATTTGTAGGAGTCGGTGCCGCGTCGCGAAATCAGCTTATCGAAGTCGTAAGTCATACTTTAGTCGCTTAAACCGGTAAGCTCGCTCCTGAGGCATATTTGGCAGTCGGCGGGGGCCTTGATATTCTCGTCGATCGTTACCGAGCCGATCCCGTCGGCCACGATGCGCCCCGACATTGGGTTCTTGATATTGGTAATCGCTCCGCGAATGTCGGCCTGCAGCGTGCTGTACTCGAATGCACGGTCGCAGTCGGCTCCGAATGTGCAGTTTTCGAGTACGAGACCGTGCGCATAGCAGAGCGGCTGCTCGCCGGTAATGTGGCAGTTCACCAAACGCAGGTTTTTCGAGTGCCAGCCCAGATACTCGCCGTTCAGTTCGGAGTCGTAGACGGTTACGTTCTCGACCTCCCAAAAGGCATCCTTGGTCGTGATCTTGGCGTTGCGGACTTCCACATTCTTAACGTACTGGAATACATACTTGCTGTCGCTTTCCAGTCCGTCAACACAGATGTCGCGGCTGAACATAAATGGATAGGTGCCGCCGTGCAGCTTGAGGTTTTTTATGCGGATGCCGTTGCAGCGCCAAAACACCTCGTCGGCATCGTTCATCGTTACGTTCTCGATGTCGATCTGGCTCATCTCGCGGAACATCTTCGGAGCGTCGATTACCGTGTCGGTCATCTTCAGGTGGTCGCAATACCACAGCGCCGAGCGGCCTCCGACATCGAAGTAGCAGCGGTCGATCTTGAAGCCGTGAACGTGCCAAAAGGGATAGTTGCCCTCGAAACGGCACTCGAACGCCTCGATGTTGCTGCACTCTTTGACAGCCGATTCGCCGGCGCGGATAATCACATTCTCCAGACGAAGGTCGTGGGACTCGAACAAAGGTCGTTCGCCCCCAAATTCGGTATTTTTAATAAGTTGCATATCGTTTGATTTATACATATTATTGCAGAGAAAAGGTGACCCTGACACTACCGCGGCCCAATGCCGCAGCCAATCCGTCGGGATCGTCCACTTTCCCCAAACGGGTGTAGCTGTATGCCGACGAAAATGTCTTGTAGAAAAGAACCGCCGTATCCGCACCCCACAGAAGCAGGTCGCCCGCGTGGATCGTCACCGGCCGGAACGTGTCGGTGGGCAGGTTGCCGTTCAGAGTGCAATACTTCTCGTTCCCGTTCAGTTCGGTCATGGTTACTGTCACAGGCAGCAGGGCCGCAAAGGCTTCTGCTGCCGGATTGTCCGCCAGCGTAGCCGTATACTGGGCTTTGCCTGCGGTGATCAGTATTCGCTTCATTTCAGATACTCCGTAAAGAAACTCTCTATCTTGTCGAAAGGTATTATGTCCATGCGGTCGTACAGGTCAGTATGCACGGCGTCGGGTATGATCAGCAACTCCTTGTTGTCACCTTTCAGCCGCTTGAAGGTGTCTTCGCTGAAATAGCGGGAGTGCGCCTTCTCGCCATGAATGAGCAGCACGGCACTGCGTATCTCGTCGCAGTATGTCAGCAGCGGGGCATTGACGAAAGCAAGCGACGAGGTTACATTCCAGCCCAAACCGGAATTGATCGAGCGGGGATGATAGCCGCGTTCGGTCTTGTAGTAGTCGTAGTAATCCTTCAGGAACTGCGGCGCGTCATCGGCCGGCTTCGGGTTCATAACTGTGCGGGCACAGGTGCCTGTGCGACAGTCTGCCGTGCGCTGGGCATTGAGCTGCTGACGCATCCGGTAGCGTGCATCGGCATTGTCGTCGGCATCGAAGTAGCCGTTTGCCGTAACACGGCTCATATCATACATCGTCGAAGCCACCGTTGCCTTGATACGTGTATCGTTGGCCGCCGCATTGACAGCGAAGCCGCCCCAGCCGCAGATGCCTACGATGCCTATACGCTCGGCATCCACATCCTGACGCGAAGAGAGGTAGTCCACCGCAGCCGAAAAGTCTTCGGTATTGATATCCGGCGAGGCCACGCCGCGAGGCTGTCCGCCGCTCTCGCCCGTAAACGAAGGATCGAAAGCTATGGTGAGGAAACCTCGCTCGGCAAGCGTCTGGGCATACAGCCCCGATGACTGTTCCTTCACGGCGCCGAACGGACCGCTCACTGCAATAGCCGGCAGCTTGCCCTCGGCGGCAGTTTTCGGCATATACAAATCGGCGGCAAGCGTGATGCCGTAACGGTTGACAAAGGTCACTTTGCTGTGCTCGACCTTGTCGCTCTTGGGAAATGTCTTGTCCCACTGCTCTGTAAGTTTCAATTCTTCCATATTCATATTGCTTTGCAGGGTTTGTGCCGTAGTTTCCGTCAGCGCCAAAAGAGTGAGGACGGCAGCGGCCAAAAATGTTATCGGTTTCATGTATATTTTATTTTTCACTTTGCAAAGATACAGCGGATTGCATTGAGTCTTGGTATATTAATTACGGATTGTATAACCACAATTACTGAAGTCGTTTCAAACTGTCTTTATCCACTTCTCGCGCAGCAGACGGACGAGGAAGATCGCACCCCTGAAACACAGCTCGACGCACATCGCGATCCATACGCCCTTCAGACCTATCGACGGGGCGAGCAGAGCGGCCAGCGACAGGCGCACGGCCCAGATGCTGAAGAAGTTCATCATACACGGCACAAGTGTATTGGCCGCTCCAACGAAGACGCCGTAGGCGACAATCGATGCCGCGAACATCGGCTCGGCGAAGGCCTCGATGCGCAGCGCCATTGTGCCTAATTGCCGGATCTCCTCGACGGGGGTCATAAGACCGATAATCTGCGGCGCGAACAAATACATAAGCACGCCCATCATCCCCATAACCGCCATACCCATAAATACGGTAATGCGGGCGAAGCTGCGGGTCAGGCGCCTGCGTCCGGCACCGATGCTTTGTCCGACCAGTGTCGTGGCGGCATCGGCGATTCCGTACCCGGGCATATAGCAGAGGCTTTCGGCCGTGATTGCGAACGAGTTGGCGGCGATGGCAAAGACTCCCAACGGAGCCACGATGACCGTTGTCATAATTTGTGCGCCGCAAATGACAATATGCTCTACGGCCATGGGCAGACCGATGCGAAAAGCCTTTTTCATGATCGGCATCTGCGGCCGGAAACTGCCCCGTTCTCCTGTAAGCTTCAGCTTGTCGGAGCGGGTCCAAAAATACCATACCAATATTCCGGCGACCACAGCCTCAGCGGCAGCCGTACCCAATGCCGCTCCGCCGACACCCAATCCTGCACCCGGCAGCGTTAAGGAGAGTCCAGCGACGTTCCACTCGCGCGTGGGAAAGATCAGGAAGAAGTTGAACACCACATCCAGCACGCACATCGCCACGCCTGCCATACTCGGCACCTGCATATTGCCGCTGCACCGCAGCATACCGCTTGCAAGGAAATTCATCTGCATAGCAGGCAGAAAGAGCGCGAAGATTAGAAAATAGAGCGAGGCCCCGCTGCGAATCGAGGCGTCACCACCCAACCAAGCGGGCAGCAC
Organism: uncultured Alistipes sp.; assembly: GCA_964474985.1. Taxonomy (GTDB): domain Bacteria; phylum Bacteroidota; class Bacteroidia; order Bacteroidales; family Rikenellaceae; genus Alistipes. Next base: position 5,091 of record CAYYUW010000048.1, read on the forward strand.
GCCGCTGATCGCCGCCCCGAGTGCTGCAAGCAACAGGCTGAAAACGAGCGTAGCCGTGAGCGACTGCCGCAGCACATTGCGTGCACCCTGCATATCGCCTGCACCGATTTTATGCGCCACTTGCACTGAAAAACCCGTACCGGCGGCTGTGCACAGCCCCCAAAACAACCACGTCGTCGTCGATACCAATCCTATGGCGGCTGATGCCTCAGCGCCGAGACTGCCCACCATCGCTGCATCGATATACTGCATAACAATGGCAGAGAGCTGCGCTATGACAGCCGGAACACTCAGCAGTACAGTCAGGTGCAACTGCTGTCCCAGCGTCATCGGCTTGCCGTCGCGTATCAATGCAAGCAGACTGTCCGTTTTCTTGGCTTGTGCTGTCATCCGTTGGATTCTTTGACGGGTTCGAATGCTTCACCTCTGACCTGACGCCGGCCTGCCGCGAGCAGCTGAAAGGTTGGCGGTGCATCCGGTTCCATAGGCCCTTATGCCTGCTTGCCCATTTGGTATGCCTCCTGCAATTTCGGATTGCCGTCGATCTCTCCCACGTGCCATACGCCGCCGCAGAACAGTGTGCCCTTTACCGTCGGATTCTCCAGACAGTCGAGGAATCCCATAAAGTTGGCGACGATGCGGTCCATAATCGCCGCATCGTCCTCGGCTGCCGTGGCGATAAAATAGAACTCCTTGTTCTTCATCTCGGTATAGGGACCACAGCAGCGGTCTATCATCATCTTCATCTGGGCGCTCATCGCATAGAAGTAGACCGGCGTACCCATAACGATAACATCCGCCGCAAGCATCTTGTCGATGATTTCGGCCGCATCATCCTTCTGCGGGCAGGGCTTGTGGTGCAGGCTGCAGGTGCTGCATCCCAAGCAGGGGTGTATGGTCTTGTCGCGCAGGAAAATCTTCTCAACACGGTTTCCGCTCTCTATGGCTCCGCGCATAAATTCATCGCAAAGGGTGTCCGAATTGCCGCCGCGGCGGGGGCTGGACGATAAGATCAAAATATTTTTCGACATAATCGGTACGATTGATTTTCGGCTGCAAAAATAATAAGAAACCTAAAATTATGCGGTAGATGAATTACGGATCTTCCGCCCCAAATTACATAATCGCCCCGCCTGCAACCCAAGCCCCGTCTTCCTGAATCATTCTTATTG
>CAYYUW010000049.1:0-3136 GCA_964474985.1 uncultured Alistipes sp.
ATGCGGCCGCCGTTAATTATATGGCATAAAAAAAGCCGATAGAAATATCGGCTTCGATTAGTAGCGGAGGGAGGACTCGAACCTCCGACCTTTGGGTTATGAGCCCAACGAGCTGCCAACTGCTCCACTCCGCGATTTCACATTGCTGGTGCAAAGGTAAACATAAAAATCGACGTGTGCAAATAAAATGCAAAAATGTTGTTCGGCCAAGGGCGGCGGGCCTTCCACGGCAAGCTCTCCGAGGCGGGGCGGCTGCGGCGTATCGGGTTGACGGCCATAAAGGTGTGGCGGTGTCACCGGCTCGGAACGGGAGGGATGCCGCGGCCGAAATTTTTTTGCGAAAAGCTCGGGCGGGAGGTTGCCTCCGCTGGCAAGGTTCGGACGGGGCGGATTATGATTAACGGTGCAAAAATGCTATCTTTGCAGGCGCAAAAATGTTGTTTCGATGAAGATAGCCGATTTGGAACTGGGCGAGCGCCCGCTCTTTCTCGCTCCGATGGAGGATGTTACCGATCCGTCGTTCCGCTATATGTGCAAGCGGTTCGGCGCCGATATGGTCTATACCGAGTTCATATCCTCGGACGGGTTGATCCGCGATGCGGCCAAGTCGCTGGCCAAGCTGCGGATAACCGATGCCGAACGCCCCGTCGGCATACAGCTCTACGGCCACCTGATCGAGCCTATGGTCGAGGCGGCGCGTATGGCCGAGGCGGCCGGTCCCGATATCATCGATATCAATTTCGGCTGTCCGGTCAAGAAGATCGCCTCGCGCGGCGCCGGCAGCGGTATGATGCGCGACGTGGACAAGATGGTCGAGATGACACGGCGCATAGTCGATGCGGTGCATACGCCGGTTACGGTAAAGACGCGTTTGGGGTGGGATGACGAGCATCGCAATATCGAGGAGATAGCCCTGCGGCTGCAGGATGCAGGCATTGCTGCGCTGACGATCCACGGCCGTACCCGCGCCCAAATGTACACCGGTCAGGCGGACTGGACCCTTATCGGTGCGGTGAAGAACAATCCCAATATTCATATACCGATCATCGGCAATGGCGATATCGATTCGCCCGAGGCTGCAGCCCTTGCATTCGACCGCTGGGGCGTCGACGGCGTGATGATCGGCCGCGCCACATACGGCCGCCCGTGGATATTCCGCGAGGTGCGGCACTACCTCTCCACCGGCGAACTGCTGCCGCAGCCCTCGGTGCGCGAACGGGTCGAAATAGCCCGCTGTCATCTGCTCAAGTCGGTGGAGGTCAAAGGCGAAAAGGTAGGCGTGCTGGAGATGCGCCGCCACCTGTCGAACTACTTCAAGGGGCTGCCCGATTTCAAGCCCGTGAGGCTCAAGTTGGTCACACTGTTCGATATTCCCGAACTGCTCGCGACACTCGACTCCATAGCCGACCGCTGGGGCGACTTCGATGCCTCGGCCGCCGTGCCGGCTCCGCTCTCGCACGAGCTGTAGCTATTCGTGCGACTCGAGCACGGTGTGCGGCACGCTGCCGTGGGAGATGATCTGTATCGGGCAGTCGTAGTTGCGCAGCTGCTCGGGCGTAATGACGTTGGACGAGTGGCGGTGGACGCTCCGGTTGACGCATACGATGCTCTTGACCACGCTGGTGATTGTCCCCATATCGTGCGATACCATAACTATGGCCATACTGTCGTTCAACCTTTTGAGCAGCGCGTACAGTTCGCTCTCGAAACGGTTGTCGACGAAGTTGGCCGGTTCGTCGAGGATAAGCAGCCGCGGACGCGCTATGAGGGCGCGGCAGAGCATCGTCCGCTGCATCTGCCCGCCCGAGATCTCGCCTATGGCATTGCGCGCCACCGAGGCGATGCCCGTCAGATCGAGCAGCCGGTCGGCCTCGGCATAGTCGGCGCGCGTGTAGCGTCCGGTGAGACGCTTCACGGCTTGCAATCCCGAAACCACCGTCTCGCGCACCGAGATCGGAAACGATCTGTCGAAATCGCTCTGCTGGGGCATATAACCGATCAGCCGCCGCGAGCCGTCGAACAGCTCCGGTGCGAACTCGACGCTGCCGCTGAACGGCACGGCACCCAACAGCGCCTTGACAAGGGTGGTCTTGCCTCCGCCGTTGGGACCTATGATCCCGAGGAAATCGTCGGCGTAAATGTCCAAATCGACATCGTGCAGCACCTGCTGCCCGTCGTAGCTGACCCCGAGTCCGCGTATCTTTATCAATGTATTCATCGGGCGATTATGCGTGTTATGGCTCTGAGCGAGCTGTCGATGTTGTATGCCAGCGGGTCGATCTCGACCGGTTCGGCCCCCATACCCTCGGCGACGGTCGATACCACCGACTCGGGGAACGGCTTCTGGTAGAGCACGCAGTGCAGCCCGTCCCTGCGGGCGCGGTCGATCAACTCTTTGAGCCTGCGAGCCGAAGGCTGCTTGCCCTCGTGCTCGATCGAGATCTGCTCGATGCCGTAGGCGCTGGCGTAGTAGGTCAGCGCGGGGTGGTAGATGACGAAACACTTCCGACCGCTCTCGGCCAGCTGCGCGGCGATATCCCGATCGAGCTTCTCGAGCCGCCGGTCTAACCGAGCGTAGCGCTCGTCGTAGACGGTCGAATCGGGGAAAATGCTCTTGAGACTGCGGTACATATTGGCTGCCATAATCCTCAGCTCGACGGGCGAGGTCCATATATGCGGATCGACGCCGTGGCTGTGGTTGCCGTGGCTGTGGCCGCCGAGTGTCTCGATGCCCTCGCAGAGGCGGATCGGGGCTATGTCGCCGCGGGCGGTGAGGCTGCGCTCGAACTCGATCAGTCCGACGGTGTACACCGCCCGACTGTCGATCATATCGGCAATCTGCCGCGGGGTGGGTTCGAAAGATTCGGGGCTGGCTCCGGAGGGGATCAACACCTCGACCCGCACGCCGTCGCCGACGATCGAGCGGGCCAAACGGGCCAGCGGCGCTATCGTGACGGTTATGCACTGTCTGTCGTCGCTCGCGCGGTGCGTGCAGCCTGCAGCGAGCAACACCATTAGAATGAATATTATGCTGCGTTTCATCTGTCTGTCGATGATCGATTGAATCGGACAAAGATACGAATAAGCAATTGCAATTGCAAGTCTGCTTGTTCTTTGCCGGCATTTATCGTCGCAA
>CAYYUW010000050.1:0-25595 GCA_964474985.1 uncultured Alistipes sp.
ATCGGGAATCCGTAGGTATCGTAGAGCAGGAAAGCATCGCGGCCGCTGATGCACTTCTCGCCGGCGCTCTTGGCGCGGCGGATAACCTCATCGATAAGGTTGATACCGGTCGAAAGGGTGCGCAGGAATGCCGACTCCTCCTCGGAGATAACCTTCTCGATCAAGGTCTGCTGGGCGCGCAGCTCGGGGAACTGGTCGCCCATCTGCTCGACCAAACCGGCCACGAGCCAGCACAGGAACGGCTCGTTGAAGCCCAAATAGGTATATCCGTATCGCACCGCGCGACGCAGAATGCGGCGGATGACGTAGCCTGCCTTGACGTTGGAGGGCAGCTGGCCGTCGGCGATCGAGAATGCTATGGCGCGCAGGTGGTCGGCCACCACACGCATAGCCACATCGCACTTGGGATCGTCGCCGTAGCGCTTGCCGCACATATCGCCAATGCGCTTGATCGTGGGCTGGAACACGTCGGTGTCGTAGTTGGACTGCTTGCCCTGAAGTATCATACACAGACGCTCGAAGCCCATACCGGTATCGACGTGACGCTTGGGCAGCGGCTCGAGCGAGCCGTTGGCCTTGCGGTTGAACTGCATAAACACGAGGTTCCATATCTCGATCACCAAATGATGACCGGTATTGACCATCTCGCGGCCGGGTCGCAGACGGATGTCGTTCTCGTCGCGCAAGTCGAAGTGGATCTCGCTGCACGGTCCGCACGGTCCCGTGTCGCCCATTTCCCAAAAGTTATCGTGCTTGTTGCCCTTGATGATATGGTCCGCGGGCAGGAAACGCAGCCAAAAGTCGTAGGCCTCCTGATCGAACGGCACACCGTCCTCCTCGCTGCCTTCGAACACCGTTGCGTACATACGCTCCTTGGGCAGCTTGTAGACCTCGGTCAGCAGCTCCCACGCCCACTCTATGGCCTCCTTCTTGAAATAGTCGCCGAAAGACCAGTTGCCCAGCATCTCGAACATCGTATGGTGGTACGTGTCGTGGCCGACCTCCTCCAGATCGTTGTGCTTGCCCGAGACGCGCAGACACTTCTGCGTATCGCACAAGCGCGACGCCTTGATAGGCGCATTGCCCAAAAACATATCCTTGAACTGGTTCATACCGGCATTGGTGAACATCAGCGTGGGGTCGTTCTTGACGACCATAGGCGCTGACGGCACCACGGTATGCCCCTTGCTTTCGAAAAACTTCAGAAAGGCCTCTCTAATCTTATTGCTTTCCATCATATGTAATATTATTCTTGTTTTCCCGTTATTCCTTGCAGGAACTTGCAAAGTTACACATTTTAGAGTAATTTTGCCCTCAATGCGAAGCAGTTTTTTACGCAATGGCTAAAAAAGAGTATAAATTCAACAGACGGACCCTCACATACGAAGTGGCGACCGCTCCTTTCAAACTGCGGTATTACCGTCTGCTGCGCAAAATTCTCATCGCCTTCATCCTCGCCTCGCTGTTCAATGCGATATTCTCCTACTTCTTCTATACGCCCAAGCTCTACCGCATAAACCGCGAAAACCACGAGCTTGCGATCAAATACCGCATCCTCCAGAGCAAGATCGACGCCTCGCTGGCGCATATCGACGACATAAAGCACCGCGACAACCGCGTCTACCGCACGCTGTTCGCATCCGATACGCTCGCCATAGAGGGTATCTACGCACCCTACCCCGACTCGAAATACAGTTCTCTGCGCGGCGACGACTACACACCGCTGATGATGTCGACGTGGCAGAAGCTCGACGCCCTCGCCCGCCGCACATATCTCGAATCACGGTCGCTCGACCAGCTGCAGATATTGGCCAAGAACAAGGAGAATATGTCGCTCGCCGTGCCGGCGATTATGCCTATCGACAAGAAGCTGCTGCGCGGACATATCGGAGCGTTCGGAATGCGCAACCACCCCACCCTGCACATTTGGAAAATGCACACGGGCATAGACCTCGGCGGCCGCATAGGCGACCCCGTTTACGCCACGGGCAACGGCACGATCGAATTTGTCGAGATAAACCGCTCGCGCGGCGGCTACGGCACGCAGATCGTCATCGACCACGAGTTCGGGTACCAGACGCGCTATGCCCACCTGAGCAAGACGTGGGTCAAGCCCGGGGACAAGGTGGTGCGCGGGCAGCGCATCGCCGACGTGGGCAATACCGGCCGCTCGTCAGGCCCGCACCTGCACTACGAAGTGATATATATGGGCACGCACGTCAACCCCATAAACTACATTAACAAGAATATGAGCGCCGAAGAGTTCGAGCAGATCATCAGCTCGGCGCGCGAAACCACCTACGAATCGGATTGAAACTATGACTGCACGCGATGAAAAACTCAACTCGCTGCGCCGACGCAAAATGATACGTCAGAAGATAGTGCGCGCGATGATACAGACATTCGTATGGATCGGTCTGGCGGTGACCTACTACTTCGCCTTTTCGCTCTTCTTCGACACGCCGACCGAGTATGCCGCCAAGCACTCCACCGACAGGCTGCGCGAGGAGTATGCCGTCCTCAGCGCCCGCTACGACACTCTTTCGCGCATAGTGGACAATGTGGTCGCCCGCGACCGCAACGTCTTCAACATACTCTTCGAAGCCGATCCCTACGATATGGACAGCGAGAGCGACGCAGGCCGCTGGGCACATTATGAGAATCTGCTCGGGCAGCCGACCGAGATGCTCGCCAAGACATTCAACGACAGGCTCGCGACATTGGACAAGAATATAGCGGCGCTGACCGGATCGTACTCCAAACTCGAGGAGAAGATCGAGGCGGCGGGCGAGCGGCGCAACTGCATTCCGGCCATACAGCCGGTTATAAACGACGAGCTGACGCTGCTGACCGCCTCGTACGGTATGCGCATCCACCCCTTCTTCAAGACCCTCGCCTCGCATCAGGGCGTCGACTACACCGTGCCCGAGGGCACGCGCGTATTCGCCACGGCCGACGGACGGGTCAGCGAGGTGGCCAAGCGAAACGCCACCTCGGGGCAGACGCTGGTCATTGACCACGGCAACGGCTACCGGACATCGTACAGCCACCTGAGCAAGGTGTACGTCAACAAAGGGGCCTCGGTGCGGCGCGGCGACATCATCGCCCTCAGCGGCAACACCGGACTCTCGCTCGCCCCGCACCTGCATTACGAGGTGCGCTACAACGGTATGCGCGTCGATCCTATACACTACTTCTTTATGGAACTGTCGCCCGACCAGTACCGCCGCATTATGCAGATCGCACAGTCGGGTATGCAGTCGTTCGACTGACCGAAGGCCGCAAAAAAAGTCCGCCGCGGGCGTGCGGCGGACGGATCATCGGGGGATTCGCTTCAGCTACCTAATAAACAGCAGTTCGCGGTATTTCGGCAGCGTCCATATCTGGTCATCGATCACAAGCTCCAACTTGTCGATATGATAGCGGATCGAATCGAGATAGACGGCCACATTGTCGTGGTATGCAATGGCTTTCGCACGCTCGTCGGTGAGGCGGTTGGCAACCTTGCGCGCCTCGATCATCTCGTGTACCATCTTCTGAATCTCGGCCGTGTGATTCGATATGCGTTTGACAAGATCGATATCCTGTGTAGCGTCGAGGTTGAGCTGCGACATCTTGTAGACCTTGTCGAGCAGCATCGCCTCGTATTTCGACGCAATGGGGACAATATGGTTTAGTGCCAGATCGCCCAGCACGCGGGCCTCGATCTGAATCTTCTTTGTGTAGGTCTCCCACCCCACCTCGGTGCGGGCCTCAAGTTCCACGGCATTCAGCACATCGGTCTCGGCGAACATCCGGCGCGTCTGCTCGGTAAGCATACGGTCGAGAATCAGGGGCACCGACGTCTCGCAGTCGAGACCGCGGCGTGCAGCCTCCTCCTTCCACTCGTCGCTGTAGCCGTTGCCGTCGAAAAGGATCGGACGGCACTCGTTTATCAACGCCTTCACCACCTCGAAAACAGCCTCCTCGGTGGAGCGTCCGGATGCGATCAAACCGTCGACACGCTCCTTGAACTGCCGCAGCTGGTATGCCACGGCGGCATTGAGCGTAATCATAGCCGAAGCGCAGTTGGCCGACGAACCCACGGCGCGGAACTCGAAACGGTTGCCCGTAAAGGCGAACGGCGAGGTGCGGTTGCGGTCCGTGTTGTCCATAAGCAGCTCAGGGATATGCGGTATGCCCTGCATCTTGAAGCCCGTCTTGGAGTCGAACTTGATCGCATCCTCGCTCTGGCTCTCGGCGATCTTGTCCAGCACGGCCGATACCTGCTTGCCCAAAAATACCGAGATGATAGCCGGCGGCGCCTCGTTGGCACCGAGGCGGTGGGCATTGGTGGCGGTCGAGATCGACGCCTTCAGCGCCCCGTTGTTATGATATACGGCCGCAATGACGTTGGCCACGAAAGTCACGAACTGAAGGTTAGCCTTCGGCGTCTTGCCGGGTGAAAGCAGATTGACGCCCTTGTCAGTGCCCAGCGACCAGTTGTTGTGCTTGCCCGAGCCATTGATCCCTTTGAAAGGCTTCTCGTGCAGCAGCACTCGGAAGCAGTGGCGGCGCGCCACCTTCTCCATAAGGGTCATAAGCAGCTGGTTGTGGTCATTGGCCAAGTTGGTCTCCTCGTAGATCGGCGCAAGCTCGAACTGGTTGGGCGCCACCTCGTTGTGGCGGGTCTTGACAGGTATGCCGAGCATCAGGCATTCGTATTCGAGGTCCTTCATAAACTCGAGCACGCGCCCGGGGATAGCACCGAAGTAATGGTCTTCGAGCTGCTGGTTCTTGGCGCTCTCGTGGCCCATAAGCGTGCGGCCGGTAAGCACCAAATCGGGACGCGCGCCCCACATACCTTCATCGACTAAAAAGTACTCCTGCTCCCAGCCCAAGTATGAAAAAACCCGCTTGACCTCGGGGTCGAAATAGCGGCACACCTCGACAGCGGCCTTGTCCACAGCGCTCAGCGAACGCAGCAGCGGGGCCTTGTAATCGAGGGCCTCGCCGGTATAGGCGATGAAAATGGTCGGAATGCAGAGGGTCGTATCGACCACGAAGGCCGGCGACGACGCGTCCCACGCGCTGTAGCCGCGCGCCTCGAAGGTGTTGCGGATGCCGCCGTTGGGGAAACTCGAGGCGTCAGGCTCCTGCTGGATTAGCAGCTTGCCCGAAAACTCTTCGAGCATACCGCCTTCGCCGTCGTGCTCCACGAATGCGTCGTGCTTCTCGGCCGTACCGCCCGTGAGCGGCTGGAACCAGTGGGTATAGTGCGTCGCACCCTGATCCATCGCCCACTGCTTCATTCCCGAAGCCACCTCGTCGGCTATATTGCGTGAAAGCGGAGTGCCGTTTTCCATAGTGTCAAGCATCGCCTCGTAGGTCTTCTTATGGAGATACTTGCGCATGGCGGCACGGTTGAATACCTTTTTGCCGAAGTACTCCGAAGGGCGGCCTTCGGGCGCTTGGGCCGCGAAAGGCTTGCGATTGATAGCCGCTTCGACCATTTTGAATCTGAGAGAGGACATATCTGTAAAAATTAACCGTTTAACCTGATGGTTCAACAGACCGGCGGCCGACAGAGACCGTCTCGTTACCACACCGCAAATGTATAAAAAAATCGATGGTTTTGAAAAATTTTTATTAACAACGAATCAACATTCGGCCTGTTTTGTTGCTTTTTCAATAAACAATTCATATATTTGTAGGTCTCGTAGTGTGTTTCCAAGCCCGCGGCGGGACGTGAACCGCAAATTTCACAAAAAAGATAACAGACTTATGACCAAATCATTGTGTGCGATCATCTGCACGGCATTCTCCGCCATGAATCTCCTCGCCGCCCAACCTGCGGACCAGATTCTCAAAGACATCAAAACCGAATACGCTCCCGACCGCCGTACCGAACTGTACGACATAAAGGTCCATGAATATCCGAGCGTCACCGTCCTCACCGGTCGCACCACTTCAGCCGAAGCACTCGCACAAACCGTCAAGCGCCTCTCCGCCGACGGCCGCCAGATCGTCAACGATGTGCGGTTGCTGCCCGACCAGCGGATGAATGGCGAAATATACGGCGTCGTGGACATTGCCGTGGCGACGGTGCGTTACGATGCCGACTACTCGTCCGAGGCGCAGACGCAGCTGCTTATGGGTATGCCCGTCCGCCTGCTCGACAACGACGGCTGGTACTACGTGCAGACGCCCGAAGGCTATCTCGGCTGGGTCGCACAGCGCGGCATCGCCCCGATGACCCGCGAGCAATACAACGAATGGGTCGAGGCTCCCAAGGCGGTATATCTGCCCACGACCGGACTCATTTACTCGCAGCCCGACGCCAAGTCGCAGCCCGTAAGCGACATAACGGCCGGAGCCATACTGCGCACCGGCAAAAAGCAGGGCAAGTTCGTCGAGGTGCTCTTTCCCAAGGGCCGCACCGGTTACGTGCTGCGCAGCGAGGTGCAGAATTTCGATGACTGGAAACTCCGCCGCCCCACGCCCGATGCTGTGATAGAGACGGCTCAGCGATTCCTCGGCACCTCCTACCTGTGGAGCGGCACCTCGCCCAAGATGCTCGACTGCAGCGGATTCGCCAAGACAGTCTACCTGCTTAACGGTTTGGTGCTGGCCCGCGACGCCTCGCAGCAGTGTCTGACCGGCGAGCCTGTAGATGTCGCCGGCAACGACTGGAGCCGCCTGCAGAAAGGCGATTTGGTATTCTTCGGCACTAACAGGGTGACCCACGTAGGCATATATATAGGTGACGGACGCTTCATTCACGAAGCCGGTTTGGTGCATATCTCCAGCTTCAATCCCGAACACGAGGAGTACTCGGCCCACTGGCTGGGACGCTTGATACGCGCCACCCGCATAATCGGCACCGAAGATCAGGGCAAGGACGTTTGGTCCGTCGAAAAGTGCCCGCTTTACAACGAACAATAAACAACCTAACACAACTATAAATTATGAAAAGAAGGGATTTTCTCAAAAAAGCGCTCGCAACAGGCGTCGTAGCCACGGTTGCACCTTCATTGGCAGCGTCGGCCTTTCCGTCGATCGCGGCATCGGTAGGCTCGGGCAAAAAGTCGTCGATCTCGCCCAAAGGCGAAAAGATGCGCTTCACGTTCTGGCGCGCCGATGCCAAACTGGCTCACCCGTTCACCGTATCGGGTTATACCCGCACACAGACCCCAATCGTGCTGACCAAGATCGAATACGGCGGTTTGGAAGGTTACGGCGAAGCCGCTATGCCCCCCTATTTGGGTGAAACTTCCGAGTCGTGCATGGCTTTCCTGCAGCGCGTGCAGCCCGTACTGGACAAGTACCCCTCGCCGTTCCTTCTCGAAGACATACTCTCCGAAGTCGATCACCTCACCACCTATAACGCCGCCGCCAAGGCATCGGTCGACATAGCGCTCCACGATCTGGTCGGCAAGATCCTCGGCCGCCCGTGGTACGACATCTGGGGATTCAACAAGGAGAAGGCTCCCGACACCTCGTTCACCATCGGCATCGACACCCCCGAAGTGGTTCGCGAGAAGACCAAGGAGGCCGCTCCCTACAACCTTATCAAGGTAAAGCTCGGCACCGACAACGACGAGGCGCTCGTGCGCGCAATCCGCGAGGTGGAGCCTACCAAACCTCTCTGCGTCGATGCCAATCAAGGCTGGGGCGACAAGCACCGCGCGCTGGAGATGATCCACTGGTGCAAGGAGAACGGATTCATCTTTATCGAGCAGCCTATCGGCAAATACAACCTCGAGGATATGGCGTGGATCACGCAGAACTCTCCGCTGCCTACCATAGCCGACGAGTCGTGCCAGCGGCTTATCGATATTCCGAAGCTCAAGGGCGTATTCTCGGGTATCAACATAAAGCTCATGAAGTGCACCGGTATGCGCGAGGCCAACAAGATGGTGACAATGGCTCGGGCTATGAATATGAAGGTAATGGTCGGCTGTATGACCGAAACCTCATGCGCGATATCGGCCGCTTCGCAGATCGCTCCCGCCTGCGACTGGGCCGACCTCGACGGCAACGTGCTGATCGCCCACTCGTCGGATCCCTACGACGGTATGAAGGTCGTAAACGGCAAAGTGGTCCCGACCGACCTGCCGGGCATCGGCATCACCAAGCGAACCGATTTATAACATAAAAAACAACACGATTATGAAATACACTCCGATACTCGCACTCGCAGCACTCGCACTGAGTTCGTGCTGCCAACAGCGCACGGCCGTCGATCCGCTCGCCGAAGCGCTCGCCGCCGGCGAACTGACGCAGGCCGAACAGATTATCGCCGAGCGCATAGCGGCTTCGGACGATGAAGCCGAAATACTCCGCTATACGTTTACGGGCGACTCGATAAAATTGGTGCGCCACGATTTCCTGCGCGACAGCGCACAGGTGGTCGACTACATCAAGCAGTACATTCCCGACCTCACCGCCGAGCAGGTAGCCGAGTGGGAGGCATCGGGGGTAATCGAATACCGCGTCATCGACGGCCGCAAATGCTACTTCCGCAATGCGGGGCCTAACGTATTCCGCGTCGATGCGAAGGCAGCGGCGTACAAGCAGGCAAGCAGCGACGTCAGCTCGCTCGACAGCATTCTGCTCATTCAGATTCCCGAGATAACCTCCGCCGAAAGCGGAACGCCCACCGCACCTCGCCGTATGAAGATCCGCCACGAGATCACGCTGCGCGAGAGCGGCGCCATAGTCCCGGGCGACACCGTTCGCGTGTGGATCCCCTACCCGCGCACCGACGTGCCGCGCCAGAGCGATGTGGTAATGCTCGCCACCAGCGAAGACTACTTCAACGATCCGGCCTGCCCGCACAACACGATCTACTTCGAGCGTGTGATCACCTCGGCCGAGGATGCCGCACGGCCATTCTTCATCGAGTATGAATACACCTCCTACGGACAGTGGTTCGATATGGCCAATGCCGAGATCAAACCCTACGACACCGAATCGGCATTCTACAAGGAGTATACCTCGGAGCGGGCGCCTCAGATCGTCTTCACGGACCGCATCAAGAAGCTGACCGCCGAAGTCGTCGGCGACCGGACCGATCCCTACCAGAAGCTCTGCGCCATCTTCGACTACATTACGGCCAACTACCCGTGGGCTTCGGCCGTGAACTACTCGCTGATTCCCTGCATTCCCGAGTATGTGCTCGACAACAACAAGGGCGACTGCGGACAGGTTTCGCTGCTGCTGATCTCCATGGCCCGCTGCGCAGGCATCCCCGCCCGCTGGCAGAGCGGCCTGATGTTCCACCCCGACAACGCCAACCTGCACGACTGGGCCGAGGTCTATTACGAGGGTATAGGCTGGGTGCCTGTCGACACTTCGTTCGGCCGCCACAACGATGCGCTCAATGCGACCGGTATCGGCGAGAAGTTCTTCAACAGCGGCATCGACTCCTATCGTATGATCGCCAACATCGACTACTCGCGCGACTTCTCGCCCGCGAAGAAGTTCGGACGCAACGATACCGTCGACTCGCAGTGCGGCGAAGCCGAGACCCAGCGCGGTATGCTCTTCACCGGAACCGATTTCAGTTATGATTTCACGGTGCTGGAATACAAATAGAATCGTTTTTCACCAAAATACGGCCGTCCCTGCACGGGGCGGCCATTTTTTCATTTTATGATTGTTTACATTACAGCGATCGAGGCGATCGTGCTGCTCATATTCACCGGCCGGTGGGTATATCGCAAGATATGTCCGAAATGGACTTTTTGGGTGGCACTGTTATGCATGACAAGCTTCCCGCATTTCATCTTACCCCTTACGGCGCATTCCGCCCGCATAGCCGACAGGAATGTCAAAAGACGCATCGTAAAATTATCGTGGTGTCTGCCTTTTGCTTCAGCGGCGTTCATCATTGCGGCGATAGTCTTATCGCAAGCACTCGCCGCCGAGCACCGCGCAGCCGTAGCCCTTGGCGCCACAATTGCACAAGGCCTGACCATACTGGCGCTGCCGCTTCTGCTCGCAGCTATGGAACGCCAACTCGCAGCGGCAGATAAATGACAGCGTGCGACCTATACGGGCCGCACGCTATTCTTATGACCAACCGGTACCCGCTAACCGTGCGCGGCCGGTCTTGCAAACTCCTAACGGGTCCTGACCGAAGAACTTTTGTCCACCTCCAATTGCGAGGTGTCAGCCGACGAGTTGCAGGTCAACTTGCTCATTCCGCTTACTTCGCCGGTAACCGATTCATTGACCGTCAGATCGACCTTGCTCATTCCAGATACGTCCACGTCAGCCGAACCGGCGACAAGATCCGCGATCGACAGTTTGCTCATACCCGAAGCGTCGATTTTCATCTGGCCGGCCGCTCCTTCAAGTTCGACCTTGCACTGTCCCGAAGCATCGATTTCGCATACGCCAACACTCAGCTCCGCCTCGATCTTCGACATACCCGACAGATTCATATCAATGCTCTTGCACTCGATGCGGTCGGCTTCGGCCTTGGACATTCCGCTCAGTTCGAACGACAGACTGTTGCCTTTCAGCGTTATATCCTCCGCCACGAACCGAGCCATACCCGAACCCGTGAACTTTTTCACCCCGCGCGCCGAGACGTACACCTTCGTGCGCTGAAAGTCGGAGGATCCTCGGCGAATCAGTTTCTCGTACCCCTCGCCCTTGTGCCTGATCTCAAGTGTCGAACCCTTCACCACGATCGAGACGTAAGGCATCAGACGACAGTCCGCCTCTACCCTTATCCTGTTCTTCGACCCTTCGTCCAATATCACCTCGACCATCTGCGAAGCGGATATTTCAGTATAGTCGCTCTTGAGCGTAAAATTTTGGCTTTCGGTCGGAGCAGTCTTGGCCAAACACATCGTTACGGTCGCAATGATTGCCACGAAAACAGCGATGATCTTTTTCATACTTTTGTGCTTTTTTACATTGTTATGCCATTATCGGCACCGCAAATATATGGAAAAATTTATTTACTATGCAAAACATAGTATGAAAAAATCTCGAATATTATTCATTACTCTCGTTCTCCGACGAATTTTTCATCGAAATTGACCAAATAGACCTTTTCGGTAGCTCGCGTAAGGGCGGTATAGAGCCAGCGCATCAGGTCGCGCGTCATAGGCTCGTCGCCGAAAAGCATCCGGTCGATGAACACAGCGCTCCACTGGCCGCCCTGCGCCTTGTGGCAGGTAACGGCATAGGCGAACTTGATCTGCACGGCATTGTAGTACGGCGAGTTCATTATCTCCTTGTAGCGCTTGGCCTTGCTACGGATGTCGGCATAATCGGCCTCGACGGCGTAGAACAGCCGCGAACTCTCCTCGCGCGTCAGCGAGGGAGATTCCGAGGCCACTGTATCGAGCATCACCTTGCACTCGATCTCGTAGTCGTCGTAATCGACCAGCTGCAGCACAGCCTCAGCAAAGCGGAAACCGTACAGCTCCTCGAAACGGCGCAGCCGCCGCAGCCGAACAATGTCGCCGTTGGCGATGAAGTCGATCTTGCAATCCTCCTCGCGCTCGGTGAAGTGATAGTTGTTCTTCACCACCATAAGCATATCGCCGCTCTCGATCTCCTCCTCGGCATAGAGAACCTGCCGGCGGATGCCCGCGTTGAAGCGGTTGGCCCGCTTGTTCGAACGGGTGATGACGATAGTCTCGTCCTTGCCGTAGCGGCTGTAGCAATCTTCGATGCGCTCCATAAACTCCATACCGTCGATAGCCTCGAAATCTGGATAGGACATATCGAACCGAGGCGGCTCGTAGATGCCCTGCTCGAGCATTCGCCGCGTGAGGGTGGCATTGAACAGTATACCCGAATCCATCTGCTGGCGGACCACCTCGTCGAGCGTGCAGTACTCCACCGCACCGTATCCGGCCATAAAATCGGGATCGAGCGCCGGCGAACGGTCATCGCCCACAGGGGGCAGCTGCGCGCTGTCGCCAACGAGCACCAAACGGCAGCGCTTTCCGCTGCGCACGTAGGCGATCAGATCGTCGATCAAATTGCCCGAGCCGAACATCGAATCGCGCGAGAAGTTGGAGAGCATCGACGCCTCATCCACTATAAAACAGGCGTCGCACTCCTTGTTGGGCGCGAGCGAAAACCTCGCTTCGTACGAGGTTGCACTGTTCTGACGGTAAATGCGCTTATGTACGGTCTGAGCCGGTTGCGCGGCATAACCGGCGAGCACCTTGGCGGCACGACCCGTGGGTGCCAATAATACGGTTTTGATATTCAAATCCTTAAGAGCCGCGACGAAAGCCGCGACAAGCGACGTTTTACCGGTTCCGGCATAACCGTTGATGATAAAAATACGGCTGCAATCGGGATCGCAGAGAAAATCCGAGAATTTTTCTACGATTTTTTTTTGCCCAAAAGTTGGTATAAAACTAATTTTAGTGTAAATTTGGGTCGCGATATGTGTATTAAGCATAATAATTCGAACTTTTTATGCGGGTACACCCGTCGTAAATTTTGTACAAACTTAATAAAATTATACAAATGAAAAAAGTACTCCAAATCTGTCTTGCGATAGCAATCATCGCACTGACGTACGTGATCTATCGCCAGATCTCTACTCCCATCAACTTCGAGAGCGACAAGAAACTCAAGGAAGCAGCCGTTATCGAACGCATAAAGGACATTCGTACCGCACAGCGCGCTTTCAAATCGAAGTACCAGCACTTCACCGGCGACTTCGACTCGCTGATCGCCTTCATTCTGAACGACTCGCTGGTTATGGAGCGCAAACTGGTCGACGAAGACGACTCGGTCGCTATGGCTATCCTGAAACAGCGCAAGATACAGAACGTCGAGAAGTTCTCCGTAGCCGTTATCGATACCATTTTCTCGCCCAGAAAGCTGACTGAGACCGAAGTGAGAAACCTGCGCTTCATCCCCGGCACCAACAGCAAGGCCCAGTACATTATGTCGGCCGGTCAGGTGGTGGCAGGAAACGTGCCCGTGCCCGTTATGGAATGCAAGGCTCCCTACAAACTCTTCCTCGACAGCGTAACCTACCGTCAGGAGCTTATCAACCTGATCGACGAGTGCAAGAACATCTACAACAAGTACCCCGGCATCAAGGTGGGTGATATCGACCAGCCCAACAATGAAGCAGGAAACTGGGAGTAACATCCGTTCTTCGGATAAGAAAATGTCCATTCAGCTCACGTTGAGTGGACATTCTTTTTCACATACCGACCTGCCGCACAAATCTTCGCGGGACGATCGCACGGTCGAGATCGAAGTGGCCACCGACAAATGCGTCCTCGTGCCACGGCCGCTACTGCACGAGGAGCAGGCCGCAGCCTTTTTGCATATCAACGGCATAGAGACCTGCGACGACGAAAAGATCGTGATCGCTGCGGACGAATCGTCGGACATCGCCGCAGTTATGGCTCTGCCCGCCGCGCTGCTCGCTGCAGCCGACGAGCGCTACGGCAGCAGTGTAACGTACACTACTCCGCTGCTGCGCACCCGCACATCGGCCGAACCTGTCGTTTGGCTCTACTCGGTCTATCGGTCGATATATATAAAGGTATGGAACGGCTCCCTGCGATATGCCGAAATACTGCCGCTGCGCAAGCCCGAAGATGTGCTCTACTATCTGTCCTCGATAGACAGACAGTTCGGGCTGAAGGCATACCGGATAGTCGTGAGCGGCGAGGCGGCCCGCGAGACGGCCAAATCGATAGGTAAATACTTCAGGAATACGGTATGCGAATAGTCAGCGGAACACACCGCGGGAGGGTTATAAATCCACCGCGCAACCTGCGGGCCAGACCCACCACGGACTTCGCCAAGGAGAACCTGTTCAACGTACTGGAGAATATGCTCGACTGGGAGGAGTGCGACGTGCTGGACCTGTTCGCGGGCACCGGCTCGATAAGCTACGAATTTTGCTCGCGCGGTGCCAAAAGCGTAACGTCGGTGGAAGTAAACACCGTACACTACAACTTCATAAGACGCACCGCTGCCGAATTGGGATTCGAAAATATGTACCCCACCCACGCCAACGTATTCCTCTATCTGAAAAGCTGTCCCAAGCAGTTCGACGTCATATTCTCCGACGCCCCATACGACCTCGAGGGCAGCGACGAAGTAATCGACATAGTATTCGGACGCGGAATGCTGCGCGAGGGCGGGATGCTAATCTTCGAACACCCCAAAGGGCGGGACTACTCCTCGCATCCGAAATTCAGCCGGCAGCGAAGCTACGGCAGCGTCCAGTTCTCGTTCTTTATGCAGTAACAAAGGCTGAAAAGTCCCGCCGCGACGGGACTTTTTTCGTGCTTGGCCCACCATTCGGAACAGAGAATGTAATACGCTAAGTATAAATACCTATTTATCGGATTTATAACCGCCAACGCCTTGATCTGTGGGCGGATTTTGTTACTTTTGCATTGCAATTGCAAATTACTTCGATCGATGATAGACTTCCGCAAACTGCCGTCTCCCTGCTTCGTGCTGGACGAACGTCTGCTCGAACACAATATGGAGATCATAGATCGTGTCCGACGCGAATCGGGGGCGGAAATCATCGTGGCACTGAAGGCGTGCGCGATGTGGAGCATATTCCCTACCCTCGCCCTCCATTCCGACGGCGCCACAGCATCATCGGCCGCCGAGGCGCGGCTGGTCCGTGAGAAGTTCGGACGTATGGCGCATACATACGCTCCGGTGTACACCGACCGCTCGTTCGACGAGATACTCCAGTGCAGCGACTACATAACATTCAACTCGATGGGACAGTTCCGCCGCTTCGGTGCTCAGGCCCTGCTGCGCGGAATATCCTGCGGACTCAGGATAAATCCCGAATACTCGCCCGTCGAAACCGACCTGTACAACCCGTGCGTGGCCGGCTCGCGGTTAGGCATCCGCGCCGACGAACTCGACCGGCTGCCCGCCGGCATCGAAGGACTGCATTTCCACGTGCTGTGCGAATCGCGCCCCGAACATCTTCGCCTCGCACTCGAAGCCGTCGAACGCCGCTTCGGACATCTGCTGCCGCAGATCAAGTGGCTCAATATGGGCGGCGGGCACCTTATGACGCACCAAGACTACGACTGCGACTATCTGATCGCCCTGCTGCGCGAGTTCCGCAGCCGCCACCCGCATCTGCGCATCATACTCGAACCCGGAAGCGCCTTCACGTGGCGCACAGGCTACTTGGTCTCCACCGTCGAAGACACTGTCGAAAACTGCGGCATAAGGACCGCAATGCTCGACGTATCGTTTGCCTGCCATATGCCCGACTGCTTGGAGATGCCCTACAAACCCGCCGTAATCGGTGCGCATGACCCCGCTGAGGGCGAACGCCGCTGGCGGTTGGGAGGCAACAGCTGCTTGGCCGGCGACTTCTGCGGCGACTGGGCTTTCGACCGCGAACCGAAGGTCGGCGACCGTGTGGTATTCGAGGATATGATCCACTACACCATGGTCAAGACCACGATGTTCAACGGCGTGGAGCACCCGTCGATAGCCATTTGGCACAAGGACGGTCGGGTGGAGATCGTACGCCGCTTCGGCTACGAGGATTACCGCGACAGAATGTCCTGAAAACAAGAAAACTAACGAAATAAAACCGAAACATAAATGGAAGAATTTACTCCTACACAGTACACGCTTAAATGCGTGGCGACTGGCCGCGAATTCGACGATGCCGGCTGGACACTCGAAGACCGCCAAAGCAAGTCGCCCTCGCTGATCCGTGCGGTGTACGCAAAAAAACAGATCGAGGTGCGCGGCAACGAGTACGGACTCTACAAGTTCGCCGACTGGATGCCCGTCCGCCGGATGCTCGCCGGCTCGTCCGCTCCGGTGACATACAAAAGCAAAGGTCTGGCCGAAGCACTCGGTCTGAAGAACCTGTATATCACCTTCAACGGCTACAACCCCGCTATCGGCGCCAGTATGACCACCTGCTCGTTCAAGGAGACCGAGGCATACTCGGTTTGCGGCCGCATAGACGAGAAAAACGACCGCATATTAGTCGTGGCATCGGCCGGAAACACCGCCCGCGCATTCGCCAAAGTATGTTCCGATAACAACATACCGCTGCTGCTGAGCGTACCCAAGGACAATCTGTCGGCACTGTGGTTCGACAAGCCGCTCAATCCCTGCGTGAAGCTCATCGCCTGCGAATCGGGAGGCGACTACTTCGACGCCATACATCTGAGCGATCTGGCACTGAAATCGAAGAAGTTCTACGCCGAGGGCGGCGCCAAGAATATCGCACGCCGCGACGGTATGGCCACCACCGTTCTGTCGGCCACTACGTTCATAGGTCGCATTCCCGACTACTATTTCCAAGCTGTCGGCAGCGGCACCGGAGCCATAGCGGCTTGGGAGGCCAACCAGAGGCTGCTCGAGGACGGCCGGTGGGGCGACACCACGATGAAGCTGATGGTATCGCAGAACGCACCGTTCGTACCTATGTACGATGCTTGGCGTGTCGACTCGCGTCAGATGCTCCCCTACGCCGACGACAAGGCAAGGCGCGACGCCGAGATCATCAACGCCAAAGTGCTGTCCAACCGTCGTCCGCCGTACGGCATCATCGGCGGTCTGTACGATGCACTGAAAGCTACCGGCGGCGAATGCTTCGCCATAACCAATGCTGCAGCCAAGAAAGCGGCCGAGCTGTTCGAACGCACCGAGGGCATCGACATATATTCGGCAGCGGCCGTAGCCACTGCATCGCTTGTCAAAGCCGTAGCCGAAGGCAAGGTGGACAAGGAAAAAATCGTGATGCTGAACATAACAGGCGGCGGCGAACGCAAAGCTCAGGAGGGCAAAGAGCTGTTTCATCTCGAACCGTCGCACGTATTCCCGCTCGCTCCCGATGCGGAGGATGTCGTAGCGAAAGTAGAAGCGATGTTTGCATAACAACATAAAAAACACGACAATATGTTATATCCGTTGAAATTTCGTCCGCGTCTGAAGCAGCGCATTTGGGGCGGCGACATACTTATCGAGAAGAAAGGCAAGGGACAACGACTCGACAAAAGCCAGAAATACGGCGAAAGCTGGGACCTGTCGGGCGTTCGGGGCGATCTGTCGGTAGTAACGAACGGAACGCTCAAAGGCAACAACATCGAAGAGCTGACCGAAGTATATATGGGCGATTTGGTCGGCGAAAAGATCTTCGAGCGCTACGGGCTTGAATTTCCGCTGCTTATAAAGACCATAGACGCACAGGACAAGCTGTCGATACAGGTACACCCCGACGACGCACTGGCTGCAGAGCGGCACAACTCGTACGGCAAGACCGAAATGTGGTATGTGGCCGGCTGCCAGCAGGGCGCAACGCTGTATGTCGGATTCAACCGTCCGGTAACCCGCGAGGAGTACATCGAAGCCGTTGCAACCAATCGCCTGCCCGAACTGCTGAACCGCTTCGAAGTCAAGGAGGGCGACACATACTTCATTCCCGCCGGAACGATTCACGCCATAGGCAAAGGTCTCGAAATAATCGAGATACAACAGACGTCCGATATCACATACCGCGTCTACGACTGGGGCCGCGTCGACTCGAACGGCAATCCGCGCGAACTGCACACCGCCTTGGCCGTCGATGCCATAGATTTCGAGTCCAAGACCGACTGCAACGTAACGAAGGCCCCCGCAGTCAATCAGTCCGTGGAATTGGTCAAGTGCGACTACTTCACCACCAACGTGGTTGAAATTGACGGCGAGCTGACGCGCGACTTCGCTTCGCTCGATTCGTTCGTAATCTACATCGGCGTAACCGGTTCAATCGAACTGTCCTCGGAGGATAGCGTCGAAACCGTAGCCGCAGGCGACTCGGTACTCGTACCGGCTGAATCGAACGAGGTGACCCTGAAAGGCAAAGGCCGTCTGCTCGAAGTATATATCGGTTAACACCCACTGCCAGTGTTCGCGCAGCTGCATTGCCTTCGGTAGTGCAGTTGCGCGATATTCTATTGCGCAATCTGTCGCGACAAAGTTCGGCCCGAATGGGCCGCGCGGGCCGGCCTTACGACCGACTTGCGCCGTTTTTTTCATCGAATATATCCATACATAAATAATTTGGCATTGCCCTCGCTTATGAGTATATTTGCCAAAACGAACGATATGAAACGCTTTATGATATGTATGGTGCCGCTGCTGCTTATGATTTGCCGAGCGGCCGGTCAGAACTTCGACATTAGGGTCGTAGACCGGATGCAGCGGCCCGTAGCCTACGCATTCATCACGGTAAACGGAGTTCCGACAGCTGTCACCGACACCGAAGGCAATGTCGGAATACGGTTCAGCCGGTTGCGATCGGGGTACGAAATAGCCGCTTCGGCCATAGGTCTGCAGACCGGCACCGCAAAACTCGATGCCCAGATGATGGAGAGCGGCCGATGCGAATTGCGCCTCGACTGCCAAGGCGGCACAATCCCCGACGACCGTCCGGAGATCACGTCCGAGCAGGCGCGCGCAGAATTCGAAGCCGCATCCGGCGAAGTCACGGCGATGGATTTCAACTGCACGCTGTCCGGACGCTTCGACTTCGACTACTGCGGAGATACCGCGAGCGGCGGATTTTCGGTTGAAAACGAAGTCGACAGCAAGGCTCTCAACTTTTTCAGGGAGAAAGGCTGGTGCCACCACGACATCGCATTCCGCTGCGAATGCGACACTGCGGCAGTCGTCTTTCGCAAGCTGGACGAGGCGATACACTACGCACTGTCCGAGTTGAATTTTGCCGTAGCCGCGACCGGCCACAACCGTCACTTCTACAAATACAAGCCCGTTTACGAAGTCATCGGCACAGACAGCCTGAGCGGCGGCCGGCTGTTTCGCATATCATTCCCGATGCTGTCGAGCAAAGCCGTTCAGATGATTGTCGAAACCGATGCCGAGAAACATATCGCGACGAAAATACGCATTTCGATCTACGACCGCAACACGACCATAATCAAGTATATCGATGCTGAAGTGCGGGAGCTGTACCCTACCCGCAAAAGCAAAATACCGGCACTCTGCCCCGTGAACATCGACTACCGGTACCATACCCGATACGCCGACTTAAGGCTGAAGTTGAGCACATTGGAGATAACGTCCTCAGGCAGCAAATAACCTGCACACAATACAGGATCAATTGACCGGAGCAAGGTCGCAGTAGTGTCTGTAGTGCGACTTGACGTTGCGCACATACGCCAGCGTCTGCTTTATGCCGGTGAAGCGGCCGCAGCGTACCAGCGAGTCAGTGTAAAATTCCGGCTGCGACTTGAGGTCGAGATAGTGCGACACCACCTCCCACGAATCAGGATTCTCGCCGTTCTTGGCTGCGAGACGGCGCGCATCGTTGACGTGTCCGATGCCCCCTACATAGCTGGCCAAAAGGATGCAAAGCCGGTCGTCATCCGATGCCGCAGAGGAAAAGCGCAGCGCCCTGTTGAGCTTGACAAGCAGCTTCGAAGCCAGCATAACATTCACCTCGGGTTCTATCGCCCTCTCCTTGGGCACATCGTACGACTGCGCCACGTGGGGCATAATCTGCATCAGTCCGAGTGCACCCTGCTTGGATACGGCCTGCGGATCGAATCGCGACTCGTGATAGGCTATGGCGCTCAGCAGGCGCCAGTCCTGCCCCGTCTCGGCAGCCACGCGGCGCATAACATCGTCGTATGCCGATATGGTTTTGCCGCCGACCACCGTCGCCAGCTCGAACTGCGGGATGAGCGGTTCTGCCGGTTCCACAGGCAGCAGAGGCGCAACCGTCCGGCGGCTCTCTACCGAGCGTCGGGCGAAGCGGTCGAACGAACGCTCCGAAGTTATAAAAATGATGACAGCCGTTAAAAAGGCCACTGTCAGTAATACTTTTTTCAACATAAATCAAAACTTTGCGGGCAGCTTTGCGAAGCTGTCGAGCACGCTAATCGTAGAAGCCCCAAGAAAATCCCAACTTCAGCACGCGCGTATTGAGCGGATGGTGAAGGGCGGAGAAGTAGGTGCGCTTGCCGAACAGGTCATAGTTGGCGTGTTGCAACTTGAGCAGTATTCGCATACGCTTCCACTTCGCCGAGACGAAAGCGTCGACCATCGGGTAGCCTCCGATTTTCTTTTCGCGCTGGTTGTAGAACGAAGCCAGAGACGGATTGTAGCCGAAGGCATAATACTTGGTGTTGTATCTGCCGTCGAGACCGATCTGCATTCGCAGTACGTTTTTCACCACGTTGAACTCGTAGTAGTACGACAGCACGACGCTTGCTTTGGGAACGGGGATAACCTTCTGATTCGTGCTCCACTGCAACAATACCCTGTTGTCCAAATGGAGTCCGCCGATACGGAAATCCTTGCGGGCATACAGACCCGTCACATTTACGGCCGAGGTGCTTTGAGACATACGGCTGAGCGAATCCACGAATATGCAGTCGCTCATTATTCCATGCCAAGCACCCACCTCCAAAGCATACTCAGGAGCTGAAAGGGTCGCCTCGAAACGGGTCACATTCTCCTTTTTCATAGGAGAAAACCACGCATAGTGGTTTGAGAGATAGTTCTCCTGCCAGTATGACGGAGAACGGGAGACATTGGAAAAGCGCCCCGACAAGGTTATGGGACGCCCCTTGATAAAGGCGCGAAGCGCAATATCGGCGCCAATTTCGAAATCGCCGCCGCGGTATCCCGACGGGTAGAACTTGACATCGCCGCCCCAGTCGACATAGCGTTTTATGCGGCCGTCGATCGAGCCGTAAACGTAATAGCTGGTCTTGGTTACCGCCTTGCGCTGCGAGGTGAGGTAATCGCCCAGCGAGAACTGGTAGTAGCGGTGATTGTCCATACCCACGCCGGCATCGAGCACGCCGATCACGCCGTTGCGGTCCCACGGCTGAAGCTGCACGAACAGGCGGTTCGACAGCCTCGACTCGAATGTCGAGTCGAGCGTCATTTCGGGATTGATAAACCAGTCGGAATAGTACTCGTACTGCGTCTGACCGTTAGTCTCGTCGCGCTCGTCGGTGTAGATCGTTCCCACACGAGTATCGGTGTACTTGCGGAACATACGGCTGTACTCTATGGCGTGGCCTACGAACACGGCCGGCCGGTCGCCCATCGTGAAATCATCTTCGGTAAGTCCGATCAGCGGAATACCGAACGACTGCACGGCATAGAACGTATTGTTGCGTATCTTGTTCTGCGCATCCTGCAGCTTCACCGGCACATTGATCGGCAGTTCGAACACGGTATCAACCACGGCCCAGTCGCCCACGATACCGCCGTTGTCGCGCGTGTCGACCGAGTTGTAGATATATCCGGCGTGTATCGAGTAGCGTTTGCCCGTATGCGAAAAGGCTATTGACAGATCCTTGACACGCGCCCGCTGCCACGTGTAGATGCCTCGCGTGCCGCGGCTCTTGTAGTCGATGTTGACATTGGTCGAGGGCGATATGTTCTGCGCATGGGTGACGCGGAAGTTCTCCTCGAGATAGCGTTTCTGACCCGCCGTGATGTACTTGAGCTGCGTGAAGGGCTTCTTGCCGTTGTAGAAGTCGACGTTGTCCATACGGTACATATATCCGGCAAAGGCGTCGGCCAGCTTGAAATCGAAGTTCTGCGGACGCTCGAAGTAGTTGAGCGGAACGGTGGCACCGCCCAGATTGCCGAGATAGGTGTCGCCCACACCGTTCTGAAGATAGGGATAATCGATGCGCCAGTCGCGCAGCAGAGTGTCCAGTTCCTTGATCTTGACGCGGTTGGCGAACGGGTCGATGTTCCACTTGAAGTTGGGCAGCGCTCGGATCGAGTCGCTGAAGAAGTAGGACTCGAGCGGCCGTTTTATGCGCTTCTCCTTTTGGGTGGTATCCTGCTGCTCACCTTCTTCGCCCTCCTCATTTTCTTCGTCCTCGGGGGTGCCGAACGGGTTGCTGCCGGCCTGATCGATAGCCGACGACTGGCCGTTGCGTCGGGCATTCATCAGGTCGCGCGCGGCATTACCGCTCTGCGCCGACACCGAAGCGGGCAGCAGCAATAACGCAGCAAGCAGTATGTAAAGATATCCTGAACGCATAAACGTAACGGCAAAGTTAAACATTTTTACTTTACGGCGGTTATCGGTCCGAGGGTGAGGTCTTCGTTGCCAAATGCCTTGCCACCGAAACCAAAATATAGGCGATGATCACGCAGGGCACCGCCTTTATTCCCCACACCGCAATGGCCGCAGCCGAGAGTATAACGAAACAATATCTCAATTCATTGCCCTGCCAGCCGAATCCGTGCATTTTAAGCGAAAACATCCTTACCGGAGCGATCAGCAGCACGGCCATAACCACCGCAGCGACAAGAATCCAGCGGCAGTCGAACGGCGGCAGTGCACCCGTAGCGAACAGATAGCCCAAAGAGGCGAAGAATATGGCGCAGGCCGGAGTCGGCATACCGATAAATTCTGAGGTTTGGTCGTCGTCGATATTGAACCGAGCCAGACGCAGTGCCGAGAACAGGGCGATTATGAACGCCACCTGCCGCCACGGAACGGCTGCAAACATCGCCGCATCGCCCGCCGAGACCATATAAGCCGAGCAGTACATCGAGTAGACGATCGCCGAGGGGGCCAATCCGAAGCTGACCATATCTGCCAGCGAATCCAGTTCGACGCCCAGCGGCGAATACTGCTTGAGCAGCCGAGCCGAGAAGCCGTCAAAGAAGTCGAACAGCGCCGAGAGCGCCACGAGCAGGAATGCGAGCCGCAGATCGCCCTCGAAAGCTGCCGTCACGGCCAAGGCGCCGCAGAACAGATTCGAAAGCGTGAGCAGGTTTGGTATGGTGAAATAGCGTATACTCATCGTAAACATTTTATGTACCAGCCGGCAAAGTTACAAATAATCTCCCGAATAAACGAATAAAACAGGATATTTGCAAGTTGCCGGCTGTGGAAAGAAAAAAGGTTGGGATTTTGACATCAAGAATGAAAAAACGGGAGATGCTCGAAATTCATCCTCAGGGGATAGTGGGGGGGTAGCAAGTTTGTGTTTCGGGTGCACCGAAACTTCCTGCTCCCCACTCCCCGAACCGCGGGAAGTGGCACCCCGTTGATCTATACATTAACTACAATAGCAACACTTGAAGAATGGTACATCAGGAAGATTAGAGACGCAACAAGGGCTGTCGCCCGAAGAAAATGGCGACCAAGAAAATGACATACCGTGTCGCCGTGAAGATGGCGGCGGCAATGTCGCAAATTCATTTATATCTGTCCAATATTGATTGTGCCATTTCTTTGAGCTGATTCGCTAAATATTCAGGCGAGATAATTTTAACGAAGTTGGAGCGAGATAGAAGATAGCCGAGGAAATCTTCGGATGGTCGTAAGGTAATTTCGTAGTCGAAATAGTCCTTACCTTCGCCAACGAGACGTTGCGAAGGGTGTAAAGGCAAATCGCGCAAATAGTAACGTTCATTAATATAAGCGCGTACTATGACTTTTTGAACAGGAACTGCTGTGTTGAGAGCAACGCCGAAACACTCTTTAAAGTATTCAGAAGTATTAAACGAAGCTGAAATCTTGAACTTTTCGGAAGATATGAGAGCATTTGAAATCCTGTCAAATGCAAAAAGCCTAAACTCCTTAGTGTCGGAATACATTCCTAATAGATACCACCGGCGATGATATAGTTTAACGCAATATGGCTCTATCATATAATGTTTAGTTTCTGAGGCGTAATATTTTTTGTAATCAAATTCTAATTTATGGCTCTTGCGCATGGCCTCTATCGCAGCTTGCAAGTTATCACCTTCGGAAGGAATTGATTCAAGGAGTATTCGATCGCTGACCGAACGGTTCTCAACAATAATATTATTTATTGAAATGGTGTTAGCCATCCAATTTTCAACAGAGTCGTAATCCAAAGCATCGGCATTTTCAATGCTATACTTGTTCCCATTGCTTCGAGAACAAATAATCCTTATACCGAAAATATCTTCGATTTCCTGACGGTAACGGTTGAATGAGGTGCGAGATATCGGAACTCCTTCTGAAATTATAGATTTCAGCCAAAGGTCTCCTAATTCGGAAAGTGTCAGCGCACCGAAGCGGTGGATTGTTTCAATCAGCCAAATATATGTCTTGAACAGGTCTTTATGTCTCATCAGAACTAATTTGATTGGGTTGCAAAGATACGAAATATTTCATATTGTACCATGATTTGAAACAATGGCATCGTAATTTTGCAGCTGAATAAGAACCACAAACATATACAAGAGATGACAAAAAGAATATTAGATTACCAAACGAATACCTGCTACTTTTCCCGTCTATTATTGGAACGATTATCTGGAATGGAGATCGTAGGCCGGATAATGAATCATGGTGTAAATGTAAAGTTCCTTGACGGCACACGCGATATTTGGTGCCGTGATTACATGCCCATACAAATTGCGGAAAATACGTTTGTCGGCTATGAATATGTTCCCGATTACCTAAACCACCCCATTTACGCTGCTTCTCAAACTAATCCGGCACGAATCATTCGTGAATTAGGACTTGACGTGACACAAAGTGGCATAATACTCGACGGAGGCAACGTTGTAAAGACAAGTCGAGGAATCATTATGGTCGACAAGGTTTTTAAGGAAAATAGTCATATTCCCAAAGCTCAATTAGTCTACCGTCTTGAAACATTTTTCAATGACGAAATTATCTTTTTACCATGGGATAAGGGAGAAAAGTACGGTCATGCCGACGGCATAGTACGGGAAATCGACAAGGGTAGAGTGTTGATGACAAATTATCATCAGTATGACAAGACCTTTTTCGGCAAGTTCTTAAAAATCTTATCCAACCATTTTGATGTTGAAGTTCTCGACTACAATGTCGAAAAGCTATGCAAATATAATTGGTGTTACATCAACTATTTGCGAGTTGGTAATAAGCTCTTTCTGCCACAGTTGAGTTATGTTAATTACTCCCCTCCCAGTTGCGCAGCATGTCCTCCGATTGGAGGCAATAACAAACGGATACGAAAATGGTATTATTCACATATTGAGGAAGATGATTTAGCATTTGAGCAATTTCAGAGCCTTTTTACAGGTTGCGAAATTATTCAAGTATCTTGTCCTGAAATTGTTGAAGATGGAGGTGCATTGAATTGTATTTCTTGGAATATAAAACGATAACATAGTAATTATAGCCAAAAGATAATTACAAAATCATTTACTATGTCATCTTTTAGAGCGTCATGGCTATAATGATATTGACTATAAAAAGCAAATTGAGTACAACAAATAATGGTGCCGACATCACAGAATACAATTCAAAGATTATAGGAAGTCAAAATCCGATAGTGATAAAACGAACTAACTAGTTTTTGGTTTCCCTGCATACTTCTTCCATATTTCATCGTATTTATCAATCAATTCCATTTTAAAGAAACGGTATTTAGAATCAAATACAAGTTTGGCTCTTTCTTCTGTTGATGTGGTTACCGTAAAACTGGATGGAATCCTGTATGTCCATTCTTCAATTTTAGCATGCGGATTTTTGCCGTATGTGGGGATATGTCGAGGACTCGCAGTCAACTCATTTTCGAATATTTCGGCACTCTCTTTAATTATGGGATAATCCTCAGCGTTTAATTTGAATGCATCGAACTTAT
>CAYYUW010000051.1:0-21141 GCA_964474985.1 uncultured Alistipes sp.
TTAACTATAATCGACATAACATTTGCTGTGCGATGTTTTTTGACGAATAGATCGGATTGCTCAGCAATCCGCGCGCCCGCCCTAAAGGGGGCGGAGGGCGGGCGCGAATATTCGAGACAAAGGGGAAGCGGTTATTCCCGAACCGCCGACCGTTGAACCCATAAGAAATGCTTTACGCATTTGCTGGTTGGCTTCACCCGCTCGGCAAAAATCAAGTAAACTTGCATTTACTTGTTGAGAGTAGGGTGCATCGGTTAGTTTGGGGCTGCGCTTGCCGGAACGGAATTTTTTATTACCTTTGTTGACTGTTTGGCAAATAGTTTATATCTGACCCATGGATACCGACCGATACGACATTTTTCTGAGTTACCGCCGTCAGGACGGCTTCGATACTGCGAAGCATCTTTACGATTCGCTGACGCGCGACGGCTACAACGTCAGTTTCGATATTGATACGTTGCGTTCGGGTGACTTCGACACTACACTGCTGCAGCGCATCAACCAGTGCACAGACTTTATCCTGATACTCGACAGAGAGGCGTTCGACTGCACACTCGATCCTACCTTCGACCGCAACAAGGACTGGATACGTATCGAGCTGGCCTACGCCCTCGAGAAGGGCAAGAACGTCATACCCGTGATGTTGAGCGGCTTCACTGAGTTTCCCGAGAATCTGCCTGCCGATATCGCCGCCGTTATACGCAAGAACGGCCCGAAGTACGACAAGTGCGATTTCGACATCTTCTATGATAAACTGTTGCGCTTTTTTCTCGATTCTCGTCCGACTAAGCGGCAGAGTGCGGCATCTTCCGGCTGGGTTGCCGGAAGTTCGATACTCAAGATTCAGTGTGACATGGACTGCCGCATCTTGGTCGACTACGAGGAGCGGGGCGTTGCTCATACGGGTCGGCTATTCCGCTTGCCGCTGCGTGGCGGGAGCTATATTCTGCAGTTCCTTAGCGTCGAAAACCCCGCCGATACTGTTGAGGATACGTTGCACATCGAGAAGGATGTTGAGGAGCTGTACAGGGTGGCGCTGCTGCCCGTCAAACGGCTGCGCGAGGATCGCGAAGCCGCAGCCCGCGCCGAGGAGGAGAAACAGATGCGCCGCGAAGCCTATCTGATGCAACTGCCCGACGAGCGATTCGAGTCAATTGAAGATAATGGCTTATACGGATTTTTAGACAGCGAGAATAACGAACTTTTGATCCCTTTTGCCTATGATTATGTAACGCCTTTCTGTGAAGGCTTGGCAAGGGTCGAGAAGGACGGAAAATACGGCTATATCGACAAAACTGGCCGGTGGGTGAAGGATGATGCCTGAATCCGTGTGGGGGGGGGGTCGTGTAGCCCGGTAATTTCCGGTGCCGGCTCGGCGCGGCGCTCGGCAATGCTCAAATAAATTTGGCATTGCGCTCGCTTATTCGTACATTGGCTTCGCCCAAGATACTCTCGCTCGGCAAAAATCAAGTAAACTTGTTTTTGCGCTCGCTTATTCGTATCTTTGCCCATTCGAAACGAATAAATAAGATTTATATATGGCAATAGAACTCAGCGAACAGGAACAGTTGCGACGCAATTCGCTCGCCCAGCTGCGTGAGTTGGGCATCGATCCCTACCCCGCCGAGATGTTCGACGTAACGGCGACAGCCGCAGAGATACGACAGAATTTCGATCCGGAGAAGAACAATTACCAAGATATTCGGGTCGCCGGCCGCATCATGAGCCGCCGCATTATGGGCAGCGCCTCCTTCTTCGAAATTCAGGACCACACCGGACGCCTGCAGATCTACATCCGCCGTGACGACGTGTGCGACGGCGAAGACACCACGCTCTACAACACCGTATTCAAAAAGCTGTTGGACATAGGCGACTTCGTCGGCATCGAGGGCTTCGCATTCATCACCAAGACCGGCGAGCTGTCGGTACACTGCCGCCGCTTCAAGCTGCTCAGCAAGTCGCTGCGCCCGCTGCCGATCGTCAAGGAGAAGGACGGACAGGTGTACGACGCACTGACTGATCCCGAGATGCGCTACCGCCAGCGTTATGTCGATCTGGCTGTCAATCCGTCCGTTCGCGACGTGTTCGTCAAGCGCGCCCGCATCATGCAGACGATGCGCGAGTTCTTCAACGAGCAGGGCTGCTTGGAGGTCGAAACCCCCATTCTGCAGCCGATCCCGGGCGGCGCCTCCGCACGTCCGTTCGTCACGCACCACAATGCTCTCGACACCGACTTCTATATGCGCATAGCCACCGAGCTGTACCTCAAGCGTTTGATCGTCGGCGGCTTCAGCGGCGTGTACGAGTTCGGCAAGAACTTCCGCAACGAGGGTATGGACCGCACGCACAACCCCGAGTTCACCTGTATGGAGATCTATGTGGCCTACAAAGACTACATTTGGATGATGGGCTTCACCGAGAGGATGCTCGAGCGCGTGGCCTTGGCCACCAACGGCACCACCGAGCTGACGATCGGCGACAAACAGATCTCTTTCAAGGCTCCGTTCCGCCGTCTCACGATGACCGACGCCATTCGCGAAAAGACCGGCTACGACATCACCGGCCAGAGCGAGGAGCAGCTGCGCGAGGCGTGCAAGCGTCTGAACGTGGAGGTGGACGACACCATGGGCAAGGGCAAGTTGATCGACGCCATTTTCGGGCAATACTGCGAGGAGGATTTGATACAGCCCACATTCGTCTGCGACTACCCGATCGAGATGTCGCCGCTTTGCAAGCGCCACCGCTCGAACCGTGATCTGACGGAGCGTTTCGATTTGTTCGTCAACGGCAAGGAGCTGTGCAACGCCTACTCCGAGCTAAACGACCCGATCGACCAGTACGAACGCTTTCAGGAGCAGCTGCGTCTCTCGGAGCGCGGCGACGACGAAGCTATGTTCATCGATATGGATTTCGTCCGTGCATTGGAATACGGTATGCCCACCTGCTCGGGTATGGGTATGGGCATCGACCGTCTCACGATGTTTATGACCGACCAGCCCGCCATACAGGATGTGCTGTTCTTCCCCACAATGCGCCCCGAGAAGAAGCCGCAGCGCGATGCCGACGAGAAGTACCTCGAGATAGGCATACCGGCCGAGTGGATTCCCGTCATACAGAAGATGGGGTATATCACTGTCGACTCGCTCCGCAAGCTCGCAGCCGGCAAGTTCTTCAACGACCTGTGCGGTTACAACAAGAAGAACAAGCTCGGACTGAAGGCCCCCTCGATCGAGGAGGTGAAGCGCTGGTGCGAACAATAGATAACCCAAGGAAATAAGTCTTTAACGATATAAAAATACTGTTATGAGAAAGAAGATTGTAGCCGGAAACTGGAAGATGAACACCACTCCCGTCGAAGGCGTCGAGCTGGCCAAGAACATCGTAGCCGGCAAGGGCGAAGTTTGCGAGTGCGTAAACTTCATCGTATGCCCCCCGTTCACTCACCTGAGCGAAGTAATCAAGGTAATGCGCGGCACAGGCGTGGCCGTAGGCGCACAGAACTGCGCAGCCGAGGCCAAGGGCGCCTACACCGGCGAGGTATCGGCAGCGATGATCGCATCGCTCGGCTGCGAATACGTGATCTTGGGCCACTCGGAGCGCCGCCAGTACTACGGCGAAACCTCCGAAACCCTCAACAAAAAGATGGCGCAGGCTTACGCCAACAACCTCACCCCGATCTACTGCGTAGGCGAGAACCTCGCCGAACGTGAGGCAGGCAAGCACTTCGATGTCGTGAAGGCTCAGATCGAGGAGGTTGTTTACAACCTTTCGGCCGAGCAGTTCGCCAAGTTGGTGATCGCTTACGAGCCTGTTTGGGCAATCGGCACCGGCAAGACAGCTACTGCAGAGCAGGCACAGGAGATCCACGCCTACATCCGCAAGGTTCTGGCCGACAAGTTCGGCGCAGCGGCCGAGAACACCGTAATACTCTACGGCGGTTCGTGCAAGCCTTCGAACGCCAAGGAGATCTTCGCCAAGGAGGATGTCGACGGCGGTCTGATCGGCGGCGCAGCCCTCAAGGCCGAGGACTTCCTCGCTATCGGCAAAGGCTTCTAACCGAAAGTCCAACGCTTAATTTACGTCCGACCTCTCGCGGGGCCGGACGTCTTTATTCCGTTGGACCACAACCAAGTACAAACAAAAAAAGCCGAGACCCTGTTTCAGGTCTCGGCTTTCATTGTAACGGGCAGTCGCACTACATCATTCCGCCCATACCGCCTGCGGGCATCGGGGGAACGGGGTGCTCCTCTTTCTTCTCAGCCAATACGCATTCGGTGGTCAGGAACATCGATGCGATCGAAGCAGCATTCTCCAAAGCTACACGCGAAACCTTGGTCGGGTCGATGATACCGGCAGCGAACAGGTCTTCGTAACGGTCGTCACGAGCATTGTATCCGAATGCACCGCAACCCTCCTTGACCTTGTTAACGACTACCGAACCTTCACCGCCGGCGTTGGCCACGATCTGACGCAGAGGCTCCTCGATAGCACGCTTTACGATATTGATACCGGTCGTCTGATCCTCGTTGTCGCCCTTCAGGTTCTCCAGTGCAGCGGTGGCACGGATGTAGGCTACACCGCCACCCGGGACGATACCCTCCTCCACGGCAGCACGGGTTGCAGCCAAAGCGTCGTCGACGCGATCCTTCTTTTCCTTCATCTCCACCTCGGTAGCGGCACCGACATAGAGCACGGCCACACCGCCGGCCAGCTTGGCCAAACGCTCCTGAAGCTTCTCCTTGTCGTAGTCGGAGGTCGACTTCTCGATAGCGGCGCGAATCTGAGCCACGCGGGCTGCAATAGCCTCCTTGCCGCCGTCGCCATTGACGATCGTGGTGTTCTCCTTGTTCAGGGTTACCTTCTCGGCGCTGCCCAGCATATCCAGCGTAGCATCCTCGATCTTCATACCCTTGTCGGTCGAGATGACCGTACCGCCGGTCAGCACGGCGATATCCTCGAGCATCTCCTTGCGGCGGTCGCCGAAGCCCGGGGCCTTGCAGGCAGCGATCTTCAGAGTACCGCGCAACTTGTTAACGACCAGTGCCGACAGAGCCTCGCCGTCGACATCCTCGGCAATGATCAACAGCGAACGGCCGCTCTGAGCCACAGGCTCCAAAATGCCCATAAGCTCCTTCATCGTCGACACCTTCTTGTCGGTAACGAGCACGTAAGGCTTGTCGAGCACTGCCTCCATCTTCTCTGTATCGGTAATGAAGTATGCCGAGATATAGCCGCGGTCGAACTGCATACCCTCAACGACCTCGACGTGGGTATCGGTACCCTTGGCCTCCTCGACGGTGATCACACCCTCCTTGTTGACCTTGCCCATAGCCTCGGCGATAAGCTTGCCGATGTTGGCTTCTTTGTTGGCCGAAATGGTAGCCACCTGCTCGATCTTGGCGAAGTCGGTGCCTACGGTCTGGCTCTGCTCCTTGAGCGAACCGACCACGGCAGCCACGGCCTTGTCGATACCGCGTTTCAGATCCATCGGGTTGGCGCCTGCGGTAACGTTCTTCAGACCTACGCCGATGATCGACTGTGCCAGCACCGTTGCGGTGGTGGTACCGTCGCCGGCGTCGTCATTGGTCTTCGAAGCAACCTCCTTGACCATCTGCGCGCCCATATTGGCGAATGCGTCCTCGAGTTCCACCTCTTTGGCTACCGTAACACCGTCCTTGGTTACCTGCGGAGCACCGAATTTCTTGTCGATGATCACATTGCGGCCCTTGGGACCGAGCGTAACCTTCACTGCATTGCTCAGCGCATCGACACCCTCCTTGAGCATCTCGCGAGCCTCAACGTTATATTTGATTTCCTTTGCCATAGTTGTAAGTTCCGTTTAATCGTTCGAATTAGATGATTGCCAGAATATCGCTCTGACGCATAATGATATAGCTTTCGCCCTCGATTTGGATCTCGGTGCCGGCGTACTTGCCGTAGAGGACTTCGTCGCCTGCCTTGACCTCCATCTTGACCTCCGAAGTGCCGGGGCCTACGGCGATAACCTTGCCTGCAAGTGGTTTTTCCTTAGCGGTATCGGGAATAAACAACCCGCCCGCCGTCTTCTCTTCAGCCGGATTGGGCAGAATGAGAACTCTGTCTGATAACGGTTTTACATTCATTGTCGTATATTTTTAGATGTTTGCATTGTTTGCGGAATAAATTCCGAGCGGTAACCTATCAATCGATGTGCCAAACGAATTTTGACACCCATATATGCCAAAAAGGTGACAGCCGCACCACGCAGCCGCCACCATTATGTCACTTCGGCTGACACTTTGTCACTCGCGCGAACCTTTCTTACCGCCCTTGCCCTGCTTGCCGTGCCGGTCTGCTCCCCAGCTGTTGCCTCCCCGCTCGAAAAAGCTCCAGTCGAAGGTGGCGTTGTCACGCGATGCGGCAGTACGTCTGTCACTGCGCTTTGCCGTCTTACGCTCGGCGAAGGCCTCGGTTGCGGCACGCTCCGCCGAGGGCCGCTCGCGGCGGCGCTTCTCGGGTGCACGACCGCGATCCGTCCCCTTCTCGCCCGAGATCTCGGCAACGGGACGACCTCCCTTGCGCAGCGCATTGAGCCGGCGCACGACCTCCTCGGCATCGGCAAACGGCACGCTCACGAATGAATAGCACTCGGTCAGCTTCAGATCGTTGATCTTCTGCTCGGTCAGGCCGCATTCACGTTTCAGCAAGCCGACTAACTTGCGGCCGTCGAAGCCGTCGCGACGCCCGATAGAGAGGAACAGCCGCGCCGTACCCTTGCGATCGACCGAGAACGACCGGATCTCGGGATACTGCTTCTCGTCCAGTTCGTTCTTGAATGCCATACGCAACAGGGCCGCCATAGCCGTCTCAGGTGCATAGTCGGCCAGCAGTTCGGCGGCCATATCGGTGTAGGTCAGATAGCCCTCACTCTCCACCACCTCGGCCAGTTCGTCCTTGATACGCTTGCGCTTGGTCGCCACGATATCCTGCGGCGAGGGCAGCTTCTCGCGCTTGATCTCCGCCTTGATGTCGCGCTTGAGGTAGCCGAACTGTCTGAACTCGGAGTTCGACAGGAACGTAATAGCCGTACCCTGATTTCCGGCACGGCCCGTACGGCCGATGCGGTGTACATAGCTCTCGGAATCCTGCGGCAGCGAGTAGTTGATTACATGGGTCAAATTCACTATGTCGATTCCGCGCGCCGCGACATCCGTAGCCACCAATATGTTGACCTGCTTCTGCCGGAACCGGCGCAGTATCTTCTCGCGCTGGGCCTGCGACACGTCACCGTGCAGACCTTCGGCTGCATAGCCGCGTCCCTGAAGCCTTTGCGCAATCTCGTCCACGGCCACCTTGGTGCGGCAGAAGACGATGCCGTAAAATTCGGGCTGAATGTCGATTATGCGTGTCAGGGCGTCGAACTTGTCGCTTTCGCGTACCTCGAAATATATCTGATCTGTCAGATCGGCCGTAATCTGTTGCGAAGGGACCTTCAGCACCTCCGTGTCGTGCATGTACGACTGCGACAGCCGCACGATGCGTTCGGGAATGGTCGCCGAAAAGAGCAGTACGCGCCGCTCGGGGCACATCGCCGACATTATCTGCTCGATATCCTCGATGAAGCCCATATTGAGCATCTCGTCCGCCTCGTCCAGTACCATATATCCTATGCGGCTCAGATCCAATGACCCGCGGCCTATATGATCCAGCACACGCCCGGGGGTGCCGACGACGATGTCGACACCGCGCGACAGGCGCCGCAGCTGCTCGCTTATCGATGCTCCGCCGTAAATGGCCGTTATCGAAAGCCTTTTTTCGTGATTCAGCGACAGAAGCTCCTCGCATACCTGCAGGGCCAGTTCACGTGTGGGCACGAGTATTATGGCCTGCACATATCCGGCCTTGGGCTGCAACAGCTGCAAAAGGGGCAGGCCGAAAGCGGCGGTCTTGCCCGTACCGGTCTGG
Organism: uncultured Alistipes sp.; assembly: GCA_964474985.1. Taxonomy (GTDB): domain Bacteria; phylum Bacteroidota; class Bacteroidia; order Bacteroidales; family Rikenellaceae; genus Alistipes. Next base: position 7,945 of record CAYYUW010000051.1, read on the forward strand.
GCCTGAGCTATTATATCGTTCGATCCGCTCAACAGAACGGGGATAGTAAGTTTTTGTATCGGCGACGGCGTTTCGAAGCCTTTGGACTCTACCGCACGAAGCATCTGCTCGTCGAGTCCGAGTGAAGAAAAAGTCTCTGTATTCTGATTCATATATATACAAGCAAAACAAGGGTGTCTGCAACAGACACCCTAAATTGAAATTCGTCGTCCGCACCGGTCGAAAGCGGGCGAGCCGCGATCCGCTTACAGCGAGTTTACGTGAAGCTGAATGCTGCTCTTGAGGTTGCCGGCCTTGTTCTTGTGGATAATGTGGAGCTTTGCCAGCTTATCCAGCATCGAACTTACCTTGGGCAGCAGGGCCTCGGCAGCGCTCTTCTCAGTCGTATTGCGCAATGCCTTCACAGCATTACGAGTGGTCTTGTGGTAGAGACGGTTGTGTGCGCGCTTGGTAGCAGTCTGACGAATTCTTTTTTCCGATGACTTATGGTTTGCCATAATGTAGTTTGTATTTTTAATTCTTACTTTTCCAAAGTAGCCCATAGGAGAATCGAACTCCTCTTTCAAGAATGAAAATCTTGCGTCCTAGCCGATAGACGAATGGGCCATCGTGCCATACTTTCATCTGCATACGATGATTTTTAGCGGTGCAAAGGTACGTAAAAAAGTTATACTTACAAATATTACTCAACAAAAAAGCGTTATTTGCGCAATTTTTTCGAGTTTTTCCTCCGGCGCCTCTCCCTTGCGATACGGACCGCCTCGCCGCCCCAAAGTATTGGCGATGTAGCGGCGAACAGCAGCGCCCAGTCGCCCGCCGAGAGCGGCACAGTGCGGAATACCTCTCCGCCAAGCTCCACTATAGCCACCTGCCCGACGGCGATCAACGCCATAACCAGCAGGAACACGCCGCATTTCCGCAGCCCCTTCAGCGGTGAGCCTTCGGTGCCGATACCCTTGACGTTTAACATATTCCAGAACTGCATAAAGACGAACGCTGTAAATATCAATGTCAGATGATATATGCTGATCGAACCGTCCTCCTCGCGCCACAGCGCCATAAGAACGATAAGCACCGCCGCGATAATCCCCGCGGTAAAGAGAATCGTACGGAACATACTGCCCGACACGATGCTCTCGCCGCGGCGTCGCGGAGCGCGCATCATAACCTCGCGGCGCGGCGGCAGCGACGCCATAGCCATCGCCGCGAAGGTGTCCATAATCAAGTTGACCCACAATATCTGCGTCACCGTCAGCGGCAGCTCGTCGCCGGTCAGTGCCCCGACGAAAACGGTCGTAATGGCGGCAAAGTTGATCGTCAGCTGGAACATAACGAAACGGCGTATGTTGTCGTACAGCGAGCGGCCCCACATTACTGCGGTGGCTATGCTGCGGAACGAATCGTCGAGCAGCGTTATGTCGCTGGCCTGCTTTGCCACGGATGTTCCGGTGCCCATCGACAGCCCCACATTGGCGAAGTTGAGCGCCGGAGCATCGTTGGTTCCGTCGCCGGTAACGGCCACCACCTCGCCGTTGCGCTGCAGCAGCCGCACCAACCGCTGCTTGTCGAGCGGCCGCGCCCGCGCCATAATCTTGATGTCGCACACCCTGTCTATCAGTTCCTCGTCGCTCATCGCGGCGAACTCGGCACCGGTGATCTCGTTGCGGGGTCCGTCCGCATCGTCATTCCACAGACCTATCTGCCGCGCTATCTCGCGTGCTGTCGCCGGCGTATCTCCCGTAACGATCTTTACCGCTATCTCCGCCGCCATACATTCGCCCACGGCTTCGGGCACATCCTCACGCACCGGATCTGCTATCGCAGCCACCGCCGCGAAGCGCAGCTCCGAGCGTTCGATCGCCGCACTGCAATCGTCGCACTCCGTCTCGGCGATGGCGAAACCCAGCGTCCGCTTGGCCTCATTCTGCATACGCTGCAGATCAGCCGCCACACGTTCGTCCAGTCCGTCCGGACAGCACAATGCGCGCACAATCTCCGGAGCGCCCTTCACCAGCAACAGCCGGCCCCTATCGGTCTCGACCACCGTCGCCATATACTTGCGCTCGGTGGTGAAAGTCAGCCGGTCGACAATCCTCACCCGCGAGCGCTCGACGGCGTAGTCGATGCCCTGCTCCCGCAGCCAAAGGAGCAGCGCCCCCTCGGTGGGATTGCCTATCGGGGCGCCCGCGGCATCGAGAAACGCCGTGGTATTCGATGCTATCATCTCCGACAGCGCATCGACGCCGACACCGGCATAGTCCACCATCTCTTCGACCCGCATACGGTTCTGTGTCAGCGTACCGGTCTTGTCAGTGCATATCACCGTCGCCGCGCCCATCGTTTCGCAGGCGTGCATACGGCGCACAAGGTTGTTGGTGCGCAGCATACGCCGCATACTCAGCGCCAAGCTGAGGGTTATGCTCATCGGCAACCCCTCGGGCATAGCCATAACGATCATCGCCACGGCGATCATAAATATCTGCAATATTCCGCCCACAGCATGCAGCCACCCCGAGGCGAACAACCCGCCCCATACGGCAGCCTTCACAAGCAGCACCACCGCAATGGTTATTGAGAGCGCCAACCCGACGCGGCCTATCTTGCGCGACAGATCCTCCAACTGGATCGACAGGGGCGTACGCTCATCGCTGTCGATTGTCGACTGCTCGGCCACGCGGCCGAACTCGGTGCTGTCGCCCACGGCCGTCACCTCCATCATACCGTATCCGTCCACCACCGTAGTGCCGCACATCACCATATTCGAAGCATACGTCGCCTCGCTGTCGAAATGCGCCGGATCGACCGTCTTCTCCGTGTGCGGCTCGCCTGTGAGTGTCGATTCATTCACACTGAGCGACACAGCCTCCAGAAGACGGCCGTCCGCGGGCACCGTCTGACCGTTCTCAATGAACACGACATCGCCCACGACCACCTCGCTGCGGCGTATGCGCGTCACGGCACCGTCGCGCACCACGGTGACCTCCGAGTCGTCGCCCTCGCGATTGAGCTTGCGGAAACGCCGCATAGCGTCGTACTCGAACAGGAAGCCTACGCCCGTCGAAAGGAGTATCGCACAGAAGATGCCCAGCGACTCGGTTATGCTCGACTCCTTGTCCACCGCCACCACAACAAGCGACAGCACAGCCGCCACCAACAGCACACGTATTATGGGGTCATCGAACTTCTCGATGAAAAGACGCCACACCGACTCCTTCTCCGGAGGGGTCATAACGTTGGCGCCGTGCAGGCGGCGGCTCTCCGCCACCTGCTGCGAAGTCAATCCTTTATAATCGTATTGTTCCATGTTTCAAATTTCAGAAATATCGAACTGCAAAAATAGCGCAAATGGCAGCACAAGACAAACCGCCACATTTGAATGCTTTTTTTGTAACCTATTCTTAACATATCATTCGACACCGAACCGCCGGCGCGAGGCATCCAAGCGGATAGCGATGAACAGCAGCAGCGTGAAAGCCATAAGCGACGATCCGCCGTAGCTCATAAACGGCAGCGGAATGCCCATCACGGGCATCAAACCGATCGTCATACCCACATTGACCAGCAGGTGGAACAGCAGAATGGCCGCCACGCAGTAGCAGTATATCCGGCAGAACGGCTCATCGAGCTTCTCGCCCATACGCATCAACCGCAGAATCAATATGCAGTACATACTCAGAACCAGCAGACAGCCGATGAACCCCCACTCTTCGCCCACCGTACAGAAAATGAAGTCGGTATGTTTCTCCGGCACGAAGTTGTACTTGACCTGCGTGCTGCCTAAAAAGCCCTTGCCCGTAAGGCCGCCCGAGCCGATCGCTATCTTCGACTGGTTGACATTGAAGTCGATGCCCAAAGGATCGTTCTTGATTCCGAGGAAGCTGTATATTCTATCCTGCTGGTGATCCTTGAGTATGCGGTTGAAAATATAGTCGGTCGTGGGCAGGAACACCATAGCGCCGACGAACATCGCCACCGATATGAATATGTTCCGCAGGTTGGCTCTGAAGGCATAAATCACCACCCAGACGAGCGACAGCAGAGTCACAGTCAGCAGCGACCAATATGCCGAAAAGGCGACACCGAACAGAAAGTTGACCGTCAGATAGAGCACCGCAGCACCCAAAGCCAACGCGGCGAGATAGATGATGCGCGAGCGCCACAGTCCGTTCATCGCCGCCTCGCTCACCACGCAGATAAGTATCAGCAGCACCAACATCGTCATACGGGTGAAGACGAACGAACCGATGAACAGCGCGGCGATCAGCAGCGCCGGAATGCACAGCCACTTGTTCAGCCCCTCTCGGTAGAGCACGAATATGAACGAGCAGAGTACGATGCCCGAGCCGGTGTCGTTCTGCAATATTATGATCGCCAGCGGCAGTCCGATTATCGCCGCGACGCGCAGCAGATCGCCTGCCTTGTGTATGGAGAATGAATAGGAACTCATCACGCGCGCCAGTGCCAGCGAGGTCGCTATCTTGGTCAACTCCACGGGCTGGATGCTGAAGAATCCCACTTCGATCCACGCCTTGGCGCCGTTCACCGTCTTGCCGAACAGCAGCGTCCCGATAAGTATCAATATACCTGCTATATAGGCAGGATAGGCCAGCATGTGGTAGTACTTGTCGTCGAGCAGCATCACGAATATGGCCAGCACCGCCGACAGTCCGATCCACAACGTCTGCTTTATATAATAATGGCTGAATGAAAATATGTCCACCGACGTCTCGTCGAAGGTCGCAGCGCAGATACTGATCCATCCCACGGCTACAAGTCCGACGTAGAGCAGAATGGCTATCCAGTCGACGCTGCCTGAAAATATTGCTTTATTGTTTCTTGGCATAGGCTGGATAATAAATTTGCATCTGTTTTACCTGTTCCACCATCGCCGGACGGGTTATCGTGTCCGTCAGATACTGCTCGATCAGCAGGCTGGCTATCGGCAGCGCAATGGTCGCGCCGAAGCCGCCGTTCTCGACATATACCGAAATGGCTATCTTCGGGTCGTCCTTGGGGGCGAAGCTGAGGAATGTCGAATGGTCGCGGCCGTGCGGATTCTGCGCCGTGCCGGTCTTTCCGCAGATGTCCAACCCGGGCACCGCCGCCCGCCACGACGTACCGGCCACATTCACGCCCTGCCACATACCCTCGACTATCGGAACGAAATGCACCGAGTCGACCTTGGTGTACTGCCGCTCGTAAAAGCGGTGCTCGAGCGAATCCTGTCCCTCGACCGACCGCACGATATGCGGAATGTAGTAGTAGCCGCGATTGGCGAGTATGGCGGCGAAGTTGGCCATCTGCAGCGGCGTACACCCCAACTCGCCCTGACCGATCGAAAGCGATATTATGGTCTGCGACCGCCACGAATTGTGGTACACCCGATCGTACCGTTCCGAGGTGGGGACATATCCGCGCGTCTCGTTGGCGAAGTCCGAGTCGAGCCTGCGGCCGTAGCCGAAACTGCGGACATAATCGGCCCACACGTCCAGCCCCTCCTTGACGCTGCCGTAGCGGTCATTGTCTATGATGTTGCGAAATACGTAGCAGAAATAGGCATTGCAGGAGTTGGCCACGGCACCGCGCAGATCGAGCGGCGAGGCATGGGCGTGGCACTTCATCTTCTTGTTGCCGTAGGAGTATCCGCCGTAGCAGGGGTAGCGCGTCTCGGGACGCAGGACACCCTCCTGCAAGCCGATAAGGCCCTGCACCAACTTGAATGTGGAACCCGGGGGATAGTGCGACGACACGGCACGATTGTAGAGCGGCCGCCGCGGATCGTGCAGCAGCTTCACATAATTGGTGCGCAGATTCTTGCCCACCAGTTCGTCCGGATCGTACGTCGGCGACGAGACCATCAGCAGTATTTCGCCCGTCGAGGGTTCGATAGCCACCACGCTGCCCACCTTGCCCTCCATAAGCTCCTCGGCCAAAGCCTGCAGCTTGGCATCTATCGTGCAGACGATCGACCGCCCGGGCACAGGCAGCGAGTCGTACATACCGTTGCGGTACGATCCCTTGACTGCGCCGTGCGTATCCACCTCGTTGATCTTCACGCCTTTCTTGCCGCGCAGTACCTCCTCGTAAGCTGACTCCAAACCGCTGATGCCGATATAGTCGCCCGCACGGTAGTCGGGATGTGTTCGCAGCATCTCGGCATTGATCTCGCCGACATACCCCATAAGGTTGCCGCCTATCTTGCGCGGATAGGAGCGGATAGTGCGATATACTGTATAGAATCCGCGGAAGTTGCACTCGTCGAAACGCAGCTTGACCTCCTTCGAGAGCTGGTTGGTAATCATAAACGGCACGCGCGAACGGGTCGCAGCCTTATGCAGCTGCTCCACTAACTGCTCCTTGCCAATACCGACCACACGGCACAGGCGCATCGTGTCGAAACCCTCTTTGGGCAGTTCACGGGCGATGACCATAAGATCATATGAATCGCGGCTCTGGACGATGAACTCGCCGTTGCGGTCGCGCACCTCACCGCGCGGCGGATACTGTACCTCATGCCGCAGGGCATTGTTGGCGGCCATTTCCTTGTAGCGGCCGTCGATCACCTGAATGTAGAACAGACGGCCGAGCATCGTGCCGACAATCAGCAGCACGATAACCTGCAAGGCCTTGACCCTCATATAACCTTCGCCCGAGCCGCTCATACTCCGCGTGAAACCTGAGAGGTGAAAATGTACGATGCGAACCATACGAACGCCACGGTCGCAGCGCCGCTGAGCAGCGTGCGCAACAGCGTCAGGTGGAAGTAGTCGAACGTGGCACGCTCCATCGTAAAGTAGACGATCGAATGCAGCAGCACAGCCAGCGCGACATAGCGCACGAAGCCGACACGTCCGAGCCGCCGCTCCGAGGGCAGGCCGCCGTCCGTAACGGCATCTTTCGGGCAGGTAAGGCGCAGCAGACCGCCGCGCAGGAATGCCACAGGCAGTGTCGACAGCGTATTCAATCCCGCCGCACCTGTCGCCACATCCATCGTCACACCGGTGAACAAACCGAGAAGCAGCACCGTCAGGGGAGCTGTCTCGATCGGCAGCAGCAAAATAAAAGTTATGTATATCAACGGATTAAGATACACGCCTATTTCGATGTTATCGAACAGGAACACCTGCAGCACGATAACCGCTACCAGCAACAGGGCATAATCCACAATTTGTCGCATCATGTCGTTTCAGAATCTGTAAAGCGAGTCGGCCTCAGCCTCCAACGCCTGTATTTCGTACAAATCGATATTCTTGACAAGCAGCACGTCTTTCAGCCGCGACATATCGGCGGCCAGACGCAGAGTGAGATTGAGCGACGAGGTAGGTTCGTCCTCCTCGATCGCCTCGACATAGCCTATACATACGCCTTCGGGGAAGAAGTGCGAGAATCCGGTCGATACTACCGTATCGCCGACCTCGACCGGCGCATACTTCGACAGTTCGCGCATCTGTATGCGGTGCGCGTCGCTGCCGTTCCAATATATCGAACCGGAATGCCCGTCGCCTGCCAGTTTGCCGCTGGCGTTGAAGCCGGTATTCAGTATCGATATGCAGACTGCATAGCGCTCCGAGCAGCTGACCACATACCCCAACATTGCGCCGTCGGGCGTAAGCACGGCCATATCGGCCTCGACACCGTCCAGCAGGCCCCGATTGAGCGTCAGGAAGTTGTGCTGCCGGCTCACGGTACTGCGAATTACCCGCGCAGTCATATAGGTATATTTCGTTTCGATCTCCTCGGCCAAAGAGTCCAGCTGGCGATAGGCTTCGTTTTCACGATAGCGGGTCAGTTCGTTCTGCAGCCTCGCCACTTCGTCGGACAGCACCCTGTTGCGTTTGCGCAGCCCGAAATATTCGCCCACACCCGAAATCGAACCGTAGACACCTCCCACCAAACGGTTCGAGGCGGCCAGCAGTCGGGCCTCGGTGTAACTGCTCGAATTGGCATAATAGTGTACCGCCACCGTCTCCAAAACGATGAACAGCAGCGGCAGATATACCCTCTTTAAAAATTCAACCAGTTTCAACATAACGCGATATACTCATATACTGCGGCGAACTGCACCCCTCCACCGCAGGGTTCAAATCAGAACAGGCGCACAAACCAGCGCACCTGTCCCACTCTCCGCAGATGAACCTATCCTCTCATCAGGAAAGAGAAGCGGTTCACGTTCTTCAACGCGATGCCGGTTCCGCGCACTACGGCGCGCAGCGGATCCTCGGCCACGATGAACGGGATCTTCGTCTTGCTGTTGAGTCGCTTGGCCAAACCCTTGATCAACGCACCGCCGCCAGTCAGGTATATGCCGTTCTTAACGATATCGCCGTACAGCTCGGGCGGCATCTCCTCGAGCACCTTCATAAGCGCCGCATCCAACTTGACCAGCGACTTTTCCAATGCGTAAGCTATCTCCTTGTAGTTCAGCTTCACTTCACGCGGCAGCGAAGTCAGGATATCGGGACCTGTCACTTCCATATCGTCAGGCTCCTCATCCAGTTCGGGTACGGCCGCGCCGATAGCGCACTTGATCTCCTCGGCGGTACGCTCGCCGATACGGATGTTGTGCTGCTGGCGCACATACGACTGAATGTCGGCCGTAAAGACATCGCCGGCGACGTTGATGCTCTCCGAGCATACCAAACCGCCCAGCGAGATGCAGGCTATCTCGGAGGTTCCGCCGCCGATATCGATCACCATATTGCCCATAGGAGCCTCGACATCCAGACCGGCACCGAGCGCTGCGGCCATCGGCTCGAAAATCAAATAAACCTCGCGTCCGCCGGCCCTGTCGGCCGAGTCGCGCACGGCGCGTATCTCGACGTTGGTCGAACCGGACGGGATGCCGATAACCATCTTCAGCGACGGGGCGAAGAGGTGGCCGTTGGCCTTGACCTTGTTGATAAGGCCGCGCATCATCATCTCGGCTGCGGTGAAATCGGCTATCACGCCGTCCTTGAGCGGGCGGATCGTACGGATATTCGGATTGGTACGTTCGTGCATCAGCTTGGCGGCCATACCTACGGCCATAACCTTGTTGGTGTGCACGTCTATGGCCACGATCGACGGTTCGTCCACCACGACCTTGCCATTATGTATTATCAGGGTATTGGCCGTACCCAAATCCATAGCCAATTCCTGAGTGAGTGAAAACAGTCCCATATCTATTTTTTATTAATTTCAGTGTTTGAAGTGGCGAAGGCCGGTAAACAGCATGGCCACGCCGTTGGCATTGCAGTAATCTATGCTCTCCCCGTCGCGCACCGAGCCGCCGGGCTGGATCACCGCGTCGATACCCTCCTTGTGCGCAATCTCCACGCAGTCGGCGAAGGGGAAGAAGGCATCGCTGGCCATAACCGCCCCGTGCAGGTCGAACCCGAACGAACGGGCCTTCTCTATAGCCTGACGCAGAGAGTCCACCCGCGAAGTCTGACCGATGCCGCTGGCGCAAAGCTGACGGCCCTTGGCCAGCACGATAGCGTTCGACTTGGAGTGCTTGACGATCTTGTTGGCGAAGATGAGGTCGGACATCTGCTCGGGCGTCACGCCGCGCTCGGTCTTCTGCACGGCTTCGCTGTCCACGCCGCCGACCTTGGTATCGCGCTGCTGCACGGCCACGCCGTTGAGCATCGAGCGGTACTGCCTGTCGGGACGCGTGACGTCAGCAAGCTCGAGCAGTATGCGGTTCTTCTTGCTGCACAGAATCTCGAAGGCGCCCTGCTCGAAACCGGGTGCCAGCAGCACCTCGCAGAAGAGCTTGTTTATCTCCTCGGCCGAGGCGGCATCCACCTTGCGGTTGCAGATCAGCACGCCGCCGAACGCCGATACCGGATCGCAGGCCAGCGCAGCCTCCCACGCCTCCTTGAGAGTCGGGCGCGTAGCCACACCGCAGGCGTTGTTGTGCTTGAGAATGGCGAAAGTGGGATCGCCGTCCCAAAACTCGCCCATAAGCCCCAGCGCCGCATCGATGTCGAGCATATTGTTGTACGAGATCTCCTTGCCGTGCAGTTTGCGGAACATCCTGTCGGCATCGCCGTAAAACGCCGCCTGCTGGTGCGGATTCTCCCCGTAGCGCAGCGCCATGCCGCCGTTAAGGCTCAGACGCAGCGCGGGAATGTTCTCCGCGCGGTTGAAGTAGTTGAATATCGCGCTGTCGTAGTGCGAGCTGACACCGAAAGCCAGCGCGGCGAAGCGGCGGCGCTGCTCGAGCGTGGTCGAACAATCCTGCTCGCGCAGCAGCTTAAGCAGTTCGCCGTACTGCCCGACCGACGGCACGATAAGCGTATCCTTGTAGTTCTTGGCGGCTGCGCGGATAAGCGAGATGCCGCCGATGTCGATTTTTTCGATGATATCCTGCTCCGGAGCGCCGCTTGCCACGGTTGCCTCGAAAGGATAGAGGTCGACTATGACCAGATCGATCTCGGGTATTCCGTAGCGAGCCATCTGTTCCAGATCGCCTGCGTTGTCGCGGCGCGCGAGGATGCCGCCGAATACGCTCGGGTGGAGCGTCTTGACACGGCCGCCGAGAATCGACGGGTAGCCGGTAAGGTCCTCAACCGCCGTAGCTTCGACGCCGAGCGACTGCACGAACTTGAGAGTACCTCCGGTCGAATATATTTTCACGCCGCCCGCGGCGAGAGTCTTCACAATTTCATCGAGTCCGTCCTTGTAAAAGACGGAAATCAAAGCACTTTTAATGCGTTTCACTATTAACCCCCTTTTTCAGTTAGTTATACCGGACAAAGGTAGAAAAAAGTCGGCGAATTTTTATATGCTTTTGTCAAATTTTATCTATTTTTGCTGCACATTTCGAACTGAACTTATAATGAATTTGAAATTGGATACCGGCGCCGGATGCGCAGTGGTCGGCTACGGAAGCTGGGCGACGGCTTTGGTGAAGATACTCGCCGAGAACGAGACGTCGGTACATTGGTACGTAGCCAATCCGGCAGTAGCCGAGGCATTGCGGCGCACCGGTCACAATCCGAAGTACCTTACGGACGTGGAGCTGCCCGCAGACCGCATCGTCGTCTGCGAGGATCTGAACGAGGCTGTCGCCGAGGCGGGAATCGTCATTCTCGCCGCCCCGTCGGCATACCTCAAAAAGACGCTCGCGCCGCTCGGGGTCGCCCTCGACGACAAGTTCGTCGTCTCGGCCATAAAGGGCATCGTCCCCGACGAGTACGTCACCGTTGCGGAGTACATACACAACCGCTACGGGCTGCCGTTCAGCCGCATAGGAATCGTCACAGGTCCCTGCCACGCCGAGGAGGTGGCTCTCGAACGCCTCTCCTATCTCACCGTCGTATGCAGCGATCCGGACGATGCCGAGGTGTTGCGCCGCAAATTCACGACGGACTACATACGCACCGTCACCTCGACCGACATCTACGGCATCGAATATGCGACCGTGCTAAAAAACATATACGCTATCGCCGTAGGCATCGCCTCGGGATTGGGCTACGGCGACAACTTCACGGCCGTGCTGATAGCCAACTGCGCTATCGAGCTGGAACGGTTTCTCGCCGAGAGCTATCCCGCCGAGCGTCAGACCGGAGCGTCGGCATATTTGGGCGATCTGTTAGTAACCGGATACTCCCTCTTCAGCCGCAACCGCCGCTTCGGAATGATGATCGGACGCGGCCACTCGGTCGAGGCAGCGCAGCTGCAGCTCGGTATGGTTGCCGAGGGCTATTTCGCCTCGGAGTGCATCCGCCACATCAACGGCCGCCTCGGCATCGCGATGCCGATAGCCGACACCGTGTACGATATACTCTATCGCGGCGCGAGGGCGGACAAAGCAATGAAACAATTGACAATAAAACTGATATAACTATGGCAATTATCAAACTGGACATTTCCAAGACTTCGGTCGCACTGACCGCCGAGCAGAAGGCGCGCGCAGTAGAAAGCAACAGGATGCTGCGCACCCGCACGGGCGCCGGCAACGATTTTTTAGGATGGGTATCGCTGCCCTCCTCGACAGATGCCGCACAGCTGGCAGCCGTCCGCAAGGCTGCCGAGCGTCTGCGCTCGAAAGCCGAGGTGATCATCTGCATCGGTATCGGCGGCTCCTATCTGGGAGCCAAGGCGGTACTCGAGGCTATGAGCGACTCCTTCTCGCTGCTCCGCCGCGACCGCAAGGAGCCGACAGTGCTTTTCGCCGGTCAGAACATCAGCGAAGATTACACCTACGAGCTGCTCGAGGCCATTCGCGACCGTTCGATAGCCGTCATCGTAATTTCTAAATCGGGCACCACCACCGAGCCGGCCATTGCATTCCGCATATTGAAGGCCGAGATCGAAAAGCGCTACGGCAAGGCCGAGGCCGCCGAGCGCATCGTCGCCGTGACCGATGCCGCACGCGGCGCACTCAAGACCCTCGCCACTCAGGAGGGCTACGAAACCTTCGTCATTCCCGACGATGTGGGCGGCCGTTTCTCCGTGCTCACGCCGGTGGGACTTCTGCCGCTCGCAGCGGCAGGCGTCGACATCGACCAGCTGATTCGCGGCGCACAGGATATGGAGCGCGCCACAGCCGACGACGTCCCCTTCGACGAGAACCCTGCAGCCATATATGCCGCTACACGCAACGCACTGTACGACAGCGGCAAGCGCATAGAGATTTTAGCCAGCTACGAGCCGAAGCTCCAGTATGTGGCCGAGTGGTGGAAACAGCTTTACGGCGAGAGCGAGGGCAAGGACGGCAAGGGCATCTTCCCCGCGAGCGTAACGCTCACGGCCGACCTTCACTCGATGGGCCAGTACATTCAGGAGGGACAGCGTATGCTTATGGAGACCGTGATTTCGGTAGCCGAGCCAGCGCACAAGATAGTCATCGAGAGCGACGGAGCCAACCTCGACGGGCTGAACTTCCTCGCAGGCAAGCGCATCTCGGAGGTGAACCGTATGGCCGAGTTAGGCGTTCAGCTGGCCCATACCGACGGCGGCGTGCCCAACATCCGCATCGAGCTGCCGCGCATTGACGAGTATCATATCGGAGCGCTGCTCTACTTCTTCGAGCGTGCCTGCGGCATCAGCGGCTACATCCTCGGGGTCAACCCGTTCAACCAGCCGGGTGTCGAGGCCTACAAGAAGAATATGTTCGCCCTGCTCGACAAGCCCGGGTACGAGGAGGCCGGCAAGGCGATCCGCGAGCGGCTGAAGTAACCATAAAGCCAAACAAACGAAAAGCCCGAG
>CAYYUW010000052.1:0-4481 GCA_964474985.1 uncultured Alistipes sp.
GACGGCGTAGATCACCATACCCTTTTTGGTCATCGGCGAGGTGGCGTAGTCGGTTGCCATGAAGACAGCGCCGAGGATTGCACCGCCGGCCAGCAGGTGGAACAGGGGGAACAAGGCGATGTCAGCGCCCGACATACCGCGTGCGGCGGCCACAGCGGCGGCGAATACAGCCATCGTAGCCAGAACCACGACGGGAATATGCCACGAGATGACTTTGCGCCAGAGCAGGTAGACGAAGCCCAACAGAAGGGCTGCGGCGGCGACCTCACCCATCGAACCCGGGATGTTACCGAGCAGCATATCCTGGTAGTTGACCGACATTTGGGCGAAATCCCCCATCTTGGCGGCTGCCAGCGGCGTTGCGCCCGTGAAGCCGTCGACCTCGGGGAACGAGGTCATCTGCACGGGGTAGGCGATCAAGAGGAAGACACGGCCCACCAAAGCGGGATTCCAGATATTCTTGCCCAAACCGCCGAAGGTCATCTTCGCTACGCCGATTGCGACGAGCGAACCGATCACGACGATCCACCACGGCAGGGAGGAGGGGACGTTGAATGCCAGCAGCATACCCGTAACGACGGCCGACAGGTTGCAGACCGTGCAAGGGCCGCCGATCAAATAGCGCTGGATGAGATATTCGAACCCTACGCACGAGGCTACGGCCAGTGCGGTGATACCCAGCACGCTCCAGCCGAAGACGACCGTCGAGACGACCAGCGCGGGCACGAGTGCGATAATCACGTCGCGCATGATCTTTTGGGTCGATTCCGAGCCGTGGACGTGCGGCGAGGGGGCGACAGTTAATTGTTTTGCCATATTACTTCTTCATTTTTATCGGTTACTTTTTAGGCGCATTGGCGGCCGCACGGGCACGGATAATGCCCATCACGGTCTGTTTGCCCAGACGGATGTAGTCCAGCAGCGGAATGTTGGCCGGACAGGTGAACTGGCAGCAGCCGCACTCGATGCAATCGGTGATCCGTTCTCCTTCAACCCGCTCGCACGGCTTTTTGCGCGAAAGTTTAGAGATCAGGAACGGTTCGAGCCCCATCGGGCAGGCAGCGACACACTTGGCGCACTTCAGACAGGCCGAAGCCTCGCCGCGCGTTGCCTCTTTCTCGCCCAGCACCGTGATGCCCGAGCAACCCTTCGTCACGGGCGACTGGAGGTTGACCATCGCACGACCCATCATCGGGCCGCCGTTGATCACCTTGCCCGTATCCACGGGCAGACCGCCCGCCGCGTCGATCAACGTCTGGATCGGCGTACCCATACGGGTCAGTAGGTTCTTGGGCTGTTTCAGACTCTTGCCGGTGATGGTCACAACGCGCTCAATAAGAGGCTTGTTCTTCTGCACGGCCTCGTAGACGGCTACGGTCGTCGATGCGTTGCAGACCACAGCGCCTACGTCGATCGGAAGTCCCGGGGGAGGGGGCACCTGGCGACCCGTGACGGCGGCAATCAACTGCTTCTCACCGCCTTGCGGGTATTGCACCTTCAAGGGAACTATTTCGATACCGGCATACTGTTTGGCCAGCTGCGTCAGGTGTTCGATCGCATCGGGCTTGTTGTTCTCGATGCCGACGAAAGCTTTGTCGACGCCCAAGGCGCGTTTGAGGATCGTAACGCCGACGAGCAGTTCCTCGCCGCGCTCAAGCATCGTGCGGTGGTCGGACGTGAGGTACGGCTCGCACTCCACGCCGTTGATAATCAGGAATTCGGCCTTCTTTCCGGGAGGCACGGAGAGTTTGACATGCGCGGGGAACGTAGCGCCGCCCATGCCGACGATGCCGGCGGCTTTGATCTTCTCGATGATCTCCTTGGGCTCTAACGTGCACTCCTTCTTGAGCGTCGTCGAGCGGTCGATACCCTCGGCCCACTCGTCGCCTTCGCGCTTGATGATAATCATGGGCTGACGCAGACCCTGACCGTTGGGGGTGGGTTCTACGGCGGTCACTGTACCCGAAATCGGGCTGTGGATGTTGGCGGACATAAAACCGCCCGTCTCGGCAATCAACTGTCCGGTCACCACCTTGTCGCCTTTGGCCACCTTGGCAACGGCCGGAGCGCCGATATGCTGCGCAAGCGGAATCGAAACCACTTCGGGCAGCGGCAGAACTTCGATCTTCTTGCCGCGGCTCAGTTTATTTTCCCACGGATGAACACCTCCCTGCGGGAACGTCAGAACTTCGTAGCAATTGTCGGTCGGGCCGAAGCCTTGTTTCAGAGCAATGATGGTATCGGCCAACAAAACTGCGATCAGTAAATAAAACCAAAAAGTAGGAGTTGTGGTATCGTTAGTGTATTCGCTTATTGCAACACACATCGCTATCAGCGAAAGCGCTGCGAGAATTCCGCCGACAGCAAAGGAGTTGCGCCGTACACTAATACGAGAATGGTCATTTACAAGAAACAAAATGACCAACCCTGAAATCACTACAGGATAAATCCCGAAAATGACACAATAGGAGGGGAAATTAAGGTCAACGCGGAAAGCATCAGCCAAGTCGCTTATCCTATCGCATAATTCGAATCCCGTATATCCCTCTTCGAATCCAGTAAATCCCTCGTTGGTAAGTTCAAATACGGCGAATATCAGCAAGGATAGCAGGCTGAGAATAAAGCAGATGATTCTGCTATTTTGAAAGTTCTTCATACCGTTTAATTATTTTTCAAGATTATCCACGGATTCCAGCCCGGGCTTCCGTTCGGACGGAGCGGTCTCCGCCTTTGTCACGGGCGCAGATTTCGGAGCAGCGGCGGGTTCAGCCTTTGGGGCGGCCGCGGGCTTGGCTACGGGTTTGGCCGCAGGTGCGGCGGCAGGTGCAGCGGCGGCAGCGGGTGCGGCAGCTGCTGCGGGCTTGGCGGGAGCGGCTTTGGGCTCTTTGGGCAGCGGCTCCATGCCCACGAGCTTAATGGCGCCTGTGGGGCACTCGTTGACGCACTTGCGGCACAGCTTGCACTTGGCGGGGTCGATGTAGGCGAGGTTGTTCTCGACGGTGATAGCACCGAATGCGCAGACTTTCTCGCACTTGCCGCAACCGATGCAACCCGCCTTGCAGGCCTTCATCACCACAGCGCCCTTGTCTTTCGACACGCAGCCGACGTATACGGCGCGGTTCTTCGGCCACTTCTTGCGCAGCTCGATGATGTGACGCGGGCAGGCCTTGACGCAGGCGCCGCAAGCCGTACACTTCTCGGCGTCGACCTCGGCCAGACCCGTTTGGGGATTGATGCGGATGGCGTCGAAGGCGCAGGCCTCCGCGCAGTCGCCGTAACCCAAACAGCCGAAAGCGCAGGCCGTTTCGCCCACATAGAGCGACGAGGCTACGGCACACGACTGCGCACCGTTCCACGTGTTGGTGCGGGGGCGTTTCTCGCACGTGCCGCCGCAGCGTACCGTGGCCACTTGCGGCTCTTTCTCGGGGGCTGCTTTGCCTAAATACGAGGCGACCTTCTTCATACAGTCGCCGCCGCCCACGGGACAGTACAGCGACGCGATGTCGTCACGCTTTACGAGCGCTTCGGACATCGCGCGACAGCCGGCGAAGCCGCAACCGCCGCAGTTTGCACCGGGCAGCATCTTCTCCACCTCGTCGATTCGCGGGTCTTCTTCGACACGGAATTTCTGCGCTACGAAGTAGAGCACCACGGCGGCGATAACACCGATCGCGCAGAGCGTTCCGATTGTGTAAAGTAAAATGTCCATAAATGATTTGAGTTATTGTTTAGTTATTGTAAATCGTATTTTCTTTTCGATGCGGCCGCGAACGAGCCAGACACCAATATAATATATAGCGACCGCGCCCAAGCCCGCCAATGCCGAGAGCCCTTCGCTCCAGCCCGCGACGCTTGTCCCTATCACGATGGCCACCACCAGCACTACTAACGCACCCACATAGCCGACAGCCACGGCCGTCAGCCCCGCCGCACGTGAAACCGAGACGCGCACCTGCTCCCCCCTGTGGTAGGAGGCGGCGTCGGCGGTCGGTACGACAATGATCTTGTCGCTGCTCTCGCCCATGCCGCAAGCCTCGCGCGCACGGCATTGCGCACACGCGCCCGACGCGACGATCTTGACCGTCACTGTCTTGTCCGAGACCTCCTCGACTGTGCCTGTATGTTCGATGCGTTCCAAGTGTTCGGGTAGGTTAGTCGCCGTATTTGTTGGTCAGAGGCATCAACCGTTCGTGGCCGAAGGCACACGACGAAAGACGCAGAACGGGCGGGAATTGCGACCGTTTTTTCTCGTTGTGCATGATCATCCGGTGGATCTTCTCGACCACCTGCCCGTCGAAACCGGCGTTGATGATCTCCTCGCGGTGCTGGCCCTCCTCGATCATGCGGTAGAGAATGGCGTCGACCACCTCGTACGTGGGTAGCAGGTCGGAGTCTTTTTGGTTGGGATGCAGTTCCGACGAAGGCTCTTTCTGGAGGATCGACTCGGGAATTGGATCGCCCTGCGTGCGGTTGATATAGCG
>CAYYUW010000053.1:0-6442 GCA_964474985.1 uncultured Alistipes sp.
CTAGTTTCTACCTTATTGATTTCAAACCTCAATCGATGATGCAGGCGTGCGCCTCGGCATCGTATACCACCACGTCGCGGGGGGTGAGCAGGCAGTCGATGATCGAGATCATACCCTGATAGCCGTAGTTGAGCAGGAAGGCATCCTCCTTGCCGACGAATGCAGCCAGTTCGCGTTCGAGCTGCTCGTGGTAAATGGTCTGTCCGCTCATCATACGCGCGCCCATCGGGGCTGCCATACCGAAGTCGGCGGCGCCTTTGGCGTCGGCTTCACGCACCTCGGGGTGGTTGGCCAGACCGAGGTAGTTGTTGAGGCTCCAGTTGAGCATCTCCTTGCCGCGGAACTTCATATGGGGGCCGATAGGTCCTTCGAGTTTGGGGAACGAGAAATAACCGTGCGAGTACTTCTGGTACATACCGATCGGGCCGCCGGCGTTTTTCTTCAGACGTTCGAAAATATCAGTCATTGTTTTGCTATAAATTTAAGGTTTAGTTTTTTTCATTTGCTCCAGCTCGGGCCGGACAGCCCGAAATAAGCATCACAAATTTACGACATTTCCGCGCTATTCTGAACATTAAAATGACAAAACAGTCCGTAAATAAGTATTTATACCCATAGGCCGGCCGCCGCTGCAAAACCCGACGCACACAAAATATCCGAACAAGGCAATATATTTTTGTTTGGCTCGTTAAAAATTCATAACTTTGCGCGATTGCAATTGCGCCGAAATTTTTGAAACGATGAGAAAAACGATCCTCTTTCTGCTCGCCGCGCTGACGGTTTCGATGACGACCGGCTGCGGAGAATTCAACAAACTGCTGAAAAGCGGCGACAACGAGCGGATTTACGCACGCGGACTCGAATATTTCGATGAGGCCAAATATAGTCGCGCCATTACCTGTTTCGAGCAGGTGCAACCATACTTCGTGGGTACGATGCGCGAAGATACTCTCGCATACTATACCGCCCGCTCCTACTTCAAGCAGAACGACTTCTCGACCAGCTCGACCCTTTTCGACGATTTCCGCCACAAGTACGGCCGCAGCCCGTTCATCGAGGATGTCGAAGGTATGTACGCCCTGAGCTACTACTACCTCTCGCCCGAGCCGGAACGCGACCAGACCACTACCAGTATGGCTCTCAGTGCAATACAGGAGTTCATCGGCCGTTATCCCAACTCTACCCGCCGTGCCGCATTCGAGCAGATGGTCCGCGAGCTGACGCAGAAGCAGTACGACAAGGTCTATCTCAACGCCAAGACATATTACAACATCGGCCGTTACAAGTCGGCGGTGCCCGCGCTGAAGAACGCCCTGAAGAAGTATCCCGAATCGAATCATCGCGAGGAGATTATGTACTTGATCGTCAAGTCGTCCTATGAGCTGGCACACAATTCGATAGAGTCCCTGCAGCGCGATCGCTACCTGAGTATGATGGATTCATATTACTCGTTCGTGGCCGAGTTCCCCGACAGCAAGTATGTGAAGGAGCTGAGCCGTATGCAGGAGGAGGCGAAGAAATATTTGGCAAAATACGGTGCCGATGAGACCGACGCCGAAAACGATAACAACGATTAATTGAAAATCGGAAAATGGATCTCAAATTAAACAACATTCCAAACAACACGAAAACCCGCAAGCTGGTCGATGTCGACCGTCCTACGGGCAATGTCTACAAGTCGCTCAACATCATTGCGCGTCGGGCAAACCAGATTGCCGCAGAGATGAAGCAGGAGCTTACCCGCAAACTGGCCGATTTCTCGACCAGCAGCGACACGTTGGAGGAGACTTTCGAAAACCGCGAACAGATCGAAATCTCGCGCTACTACGAACGTCTGCCCAAACCGACGATCATCGCCACCGAGGAGTTCCTCGCAGGTAAACTCTTCTACCACGATTCGACTACCGACGAGGAGTAGACGTGTAAGAATGTAAAGGAGAGAGGATTCGAGGATGTGCAGCCAGAGTGTGCCGCCGTTCCGAGTGCGATTTTGCAGGTGAGGCCCGAACGGGTTTTTCAGAAATCGCCTCCCCGCTCCGAGATTGAGAGCCGCCCTTCGAAAGGCGGCTCTTTCTTTTGCTGCCGTTTGGCACTCAATTTGATTCTTTGCCGATATTTCAGTGCAAACACTCTAATATCGGAATTATGAAAACAGCTCCCATCCTTACCCTCACACTTGTATGTGCATCTGTCGCAGCCCGCTCCGAGACTCCGTCGCGGGATACGCTGCAAACCGACCGGATCAATCCGATCGGCACGGTCGTGGTTACCGGCACGCGCGCCGGCACGGATATCCGGCAGCTGCCGATGACCATTTCGGTGGTCGACCGCCGAAAAATTGAGAGCGACCGCCAGCCGTCGCTGTTGCCGACACTTGCGCGGCAGGTTCCCGGGCTGTTCATCACCGGCCGCAGCACGATGGGCTACGGCGTTTCGACAGGCTCCTCGGGTGCGATGACGATGCGCGGAATCGGCAATGGCACGCAGGGTACGCCGACTACCGGTATGTTGGTGCTTATCGACGGCAACCCTCAGTATATGGGGCTTATGGGACATCCGATAGCCGATGCCTACCAGTCGATGCTTGCCGAGCGGGTCGAGGTCGTGCGCGGACCGGCGTCGGTGCTGTACGGATCTAATGCTATGGGCGGTGTCATAAACATCGTCACGCGCAAAATGCGTGAGGACGGCGTAAAGACCGATCTGAAGGCGGCTTACGGATCGTACAACACTCTGCACGCCGAGGCGTCGAACCGTGTGCGGGCGGGGCGGTTTTACAGCATCGTAACAGGCTCCTACGACCGTTCGGACGGCAACCGGCCGAATATGGGTTTCGGGCAGTACGGCGGTATGGTCAAGTTGGGTTGCGACATATCCAAGGCTTGGAGCATTGCGGCCGATGCCAACATTACCCATTTCGACGCTTCGAATGCGGGTCCCGTTACTGCTCCCATTATCGACAACGATTCGCACATTACCCGCGGAAAGGCTGCCCTGTCGCTGCGCAATGAATACGAGCGCAGCTCGGGCGTGTTGAACCTCTTCTGCAACTGGGGCCGCCACAAGATAAACGACGGCTACTCGGCCGGCGAGCAGCCGCTCGATTACCGCTTCAACTCGCGTGACCGTATGCTCGGCGTCACATGGTACCAGAGCGTGGAGTTGTTCACCGGCAACCGGCTGACTGCAGGCGTGGATTTCCTGCACTTCGGGGGGCGGGCGTGGAACCGCTATCTCTCTACGGGCGAAGATCGTCTGTCGGCCGACAAGACGCAGAACGAGATAGCCGGTTACATCGATCTGCGCCAGTCGTTCGGGCGCTGGCTCACATTGGATGCAGGGCTGCGCGTCGATCACCACAGCCACGTGGGGACGGAGTGGGTTCCGCAGGCCGGAGTTACGGTCCGCGTTGCCCGAAATGCCGAACTCAAGGCTATGGCGAGCAAGGGATTCCGGTTTCCGACGATTCGCGAAATGTATATGTTCCCGCCGCAGAATCCCGACCTGAAACCCGAGAGGCTGATGAACTACGAACTGTCGTTCTCACAGCGTCTGGCGGGCGGTGCGCTGTCGTACAGCGTCTGTGTCTATTATATAAAAGGTAAGAATATGATAACCCGACAGCTGATCGACGGCCGGCCGAAATATGTCAATATCGCCGAGGTGCGCAACTGCGGCATCGAGTGCGAAATGTCGTACCGCATCGGCGATGCTTGGTCGGTGGAGTCGAATTACAGTTGGCTCGATATGAAATATCCCGTCGTGGCCGCGCCCGAGCACAAGCTCTACGGCGGTGCGGCGTGGACTTTCCGCCGCTGGAGCGTTTCGACTGGAATACAGTATATTAGCGGCCTGTATACGTCGGTAGCGCCGAAAGTGGTGGAGAGCTTCGTTCTGTGGGATCTCGACCTGTCGTTCCGCATAGCCCGCGGTGTGAATCTGTATGCCCGCGGTGAAAACCTGCTCGCGCAGCGTTACCAGATCAATTTGGGGTATCCTATGCCGCGTGCGACGGTTACGGGCGGCGTGAACGTGCAATTCTGAGGCAATGAAGATATACGGATTACTGCTTGCAGCGATAGTAAGCTGCTGCACCACCAACTGTTTCGCCCACTCGGGCAAGGCGCGTATGCACGTGGTCATAGACACCGATGGCGCGGCCGATGACCTGCGCGCGATATGTATGCTGTTAGGCAATCGCGAAGTCGAGGTGCTTGCCATAACGACCTCCGAGGGAGCGCAGACCCCTGCTGATGCCGCTTCGGCTGTGTCGGCTCTGCTCGCCGGCCTTTACCATGAGGGTATCCCCGTAGGCGTCGGCCGCAGCGTCGAGGCGCCCGCTCCCGAGTGGCGTGGTGTTTCGCAGCGGGTGCGCTGGGGCGATGCTTCCGGCGGCTCCGGTGCGCGCGAGGCTGTCGACGTTATTGCCGAGACAATAGTAGGAGAGCCTGAGAAGGTGGTGTTCGTAGCCTTGGGTCCGCTGACGAGCATAGCCGACGCCTTGGCATTCGATCCGTCGCTAAGCAGCCGAATCGACCGGATAGTATGGTACGACGGCGTTGCACAGCCGCCGAGCGGCGCCAACTGCCTGACGGATAGCCTGTCGGTGCGGCAGGTGCTCGGGAGCGGGATCCCTGTGACGGTGGTGGGGGAGAATCCCGACCGCCCGATCGTCGTGACGTCCGCCCTTCTCGACACGATAGCCTCGACAGGCACGCCGTACGCCCGCCGCATCGTTGAGGCGCACCGCACGCAGCCGCTGTCGCCTTTGGTTGCGACAGGGCATCTGCACCTGTGGGATGATCTTGTGGCGGTGAATCTGTTTGCGCCGGAGGCGTTCGAGGAGTGCTGGGCCACGCCGACAGTCGTATGCTGCCGCCCGAAGGATGATGCGGCGATCGTCGGAGCGGTGGTGAAGATATTGCGCGGCCGTCCCGACAGCGAAAGCAGGGTGTTTTACGGATTCCCGACCGACACGGTGCTTTATGCCGCCGATGTCGCTCCGACCGTCGCCCGGGCCATTGACTGCCACGGAGCGAGCGAGTGGCGCGCCGGAGTGCTCGCCAACGAGCTGCACGGGCATTTAGGCATATACGCCACTGTCGGCGTGAAGATGGGGATTCGCGCCCGCGAGTTTTTCAATATCGGCGTGGATGATATCTTTGTGACCTCATACGCCGGCAGCCGCCCGCCCGTAAGCTGTATGAACGACGGACTGCAGGTGAGCACCGGCGCCACGGTGGGTCACGGCCTGATCTCGGTCGAGGAGTGCCTGCCGCCGCGCCCTGAGGCCAGATTTTCTTTCAAGGGCAAGACGTTGGTGCTGAGGTTGAAACCCGAATATGCCGACCGCATACGCCGCGATGTGCGGCGGGGTGTGGAGCTGTACGGCGATCTGACCGAGGAGTACTGGCAGTATGTCCGCCGTTTGGCCATAGGCTACTGGCTCGACTGGGACCGGCACGAGATGTTCGATATGGAGATCATAGAGGACCGCTGACAGCGGTCCTTCGACGCCGCACCCTATCGGTTCCGGTCGATAAACGACAGGAACAGCTCCTCGTCGTAATTCACTATCAGCTCCTCGGGGAAATCCGTCGCTTCGAGCAGCTCCCGCACGTAAGGATATTCGGCTATGTCGTAGCTTATGTGCGCATCGCTGCCGATGATTACGGGCACGCCGTAGCGCTTGCACAGGCGCAGTATCTCCATATTGTTGCCGCGGGCGCTGGTGCGGTGTCGGGCGGGCTTCATCGAGCTGTTGTTTACTTCGAGCAGCGTGCGGTTTTCGCGCGAGGCGAGCACCAACGCTTCGAAATCGAGTTCGGCGGTGCCGTCGCCCGGGTGGCTTATGATGTCGACGGCAGGATTGCATATGGCGCCTATGACGGCATCGGTGTTCTGTGCGACTGTCCCCGCTGTGTAGCAGACCGAGTGCAGGCCGGCGATGCGCAGATCGAGCATCGGAAAATAACTCTCGGGCAGGTCGAGCGTGCCGCGATAGTCGATGATGTTTATTTCAGCGCCCAACAGCAGCCTCACCCCTTCGATGTTGCGAGGCACCACGTGCAGATTGCGGAAATATATCGGGTTGCACGCTCCCGGGATTCCCGAGGTGTGTTCGGTGATGCCGAGAATGCGGAGACCTTTCTGTGCCGCCGCGCGGACCATCTCCTGCAGTGTGCTGAATGCGTGGCCCGAAGCCACCGTATGTGTATGTACGTCGAGAAGTACCGGTCGATCGAATGCCATAATATACACGATATTTTGCTGACGCAAAAATACTCCTTTTCTGCAGTCGCAGCGACCGTCGGGTCGGAAATTTTTAATGTTTGTCCGTAATTTCGGCACTCTGCCGCTCGCCGATACATATAAGACGGGCCGCAAGCTCCGCTGTGCGCCGCAGATCGGCAGCCGTCCTGTCGGGCTGCATAGCCTCCTG
>CAYYUW010000054.1:0-2312 GCA_964474985.1 uncultured Alistipes sp.
TTGTAATCATCGGTTCGCGTGGCGTAATTCTCAGCCGAGACGTATGCGCGTATGGCGGCCTCGAGATTGCCGGCATTGGTGTGTATGCGGGCGAGATAATAGTATGTCCACGCACGATCGACCGCATGGCCGTGGCGCGAGTAGTATTCTACCGCAGGTCTAATTATGGAATCGCTTTGCAGGTCGATATAATTTTTGTCGAGGGCCTGCGAAAGCAGAAGTGAATATTTGGCGCGGTCAGCACGGGTGAATCCTGTCGTGTCTGCGTCGCAAAGCAGGCCGAGAGCACTGTCGGGACGTGCCTGCATCAATCGTTCGGCCGCATCGAGAGTTTTGTGCCGAACAGAAGTGGTATTACCCGAGCAACTGACGAGTACAATTAAAACCAATATACTGGACAGTCGTTTCATATGATTAACTTCGGATTAGTAGACAACTTGTGGAGGGAGCCGCCCTTGGATCATTAAGGACGACTCCATAATTGTTTTTCAGGATATTACAGCTCCCGAGGCAAAGTCACTTCGATACAACCCATAGAATACGGAGCGATCTGGTAGCGATTGTAAACGAACGTTATCGAATCCGCCGTAAGTCTGAAATTGTCGTTATGCTTCAAGTCGTCAACTTCTGCCGCAAAGAAACCGACAGTCGCCAGCGAATCCTCAGGCACGCCGTACTGCTGTGCCAGCCGTGCCCGAATGGCCTTGTCGAGTTCGGGCAGCTGTGCGGCAGTGTAGAAATCGTTTATGTCGAGGTTGCGGCCGTCGTTGAGCGAGAAATGGTATATCATATCGTAACTCATCCCATGGGCGCCGCCTGTGTAGCTGTAACCGTTCACCTCGTACTGCATTATACTGTCGGCGGGAAGGCTCGCACGCGAGGAGGCGATTGCCGTACAGCCGACCGTGAACCCTGCATTGCTTAAATCGCCCATCATATCCACCATACGATTGCGATACGCCGCTGCCAGTGTTTCGAAATCGCCGCCGGCCGGTAGCGAGTCGCTGTCGCCAAGCACGCTGAAAAATATCGACGGGAGACGTTCCTCGATCGATGCCAACACCCGCGAATTTCCCGTATCGGCAATATGTTCGTAAGAATACTTGAATTCGAAATTGCAGTTCCCGCGAGTAAATGACGTATCGCTTTCCAAAATCACGAATTGCGGAGCCGGATTCTTTCGGCCGCCGCAACCGCCGACCGTGAGCGCGAAGCAAACTCCGATCAGACTCATTACAATAAACCGTAGCATAAATCTCCTTTATTACTTACAATGCGACACCTGAATGGTTGTATCGATTTACAAAATTAAGATAAATATCGATATTTTCGACAATAATTGTACCTCAATATTGCATCATCTGCAAAATTTCCACGCACCCGAGCGCCGCAGCTACCTTTAGCGTACGTTTTTTGGCGGTTTCTCGAGCAGGCAAAACGGCATTTTGCACGAGTCGAAGATAGCAACGTTTCACAACAACATTCAACCCATACCTATAATATATAATGAGGTTGGAGGAATATTCACGGCGAAAAGCTGCGGCTTATTTGAAGCCGCGCGAGCCGCAGCCTCCGGCGGGCGGAGGCTCGCTATGCTCACCTCCGCAGGCTGCAACTCGCATCTTTGAGGCGATAATTTATAGTTTGTGTCGAAATTATCGGATTGCAAAGCAATCCGCGCGCCCGCCCTAAAGGGGCGGAGGGCGGGCGCGAACACTTGTGGCGAATATTTCCAACGACCAAATATGCTTAGCACCGGCCACTTGGCTCCGTCGTGCTCGGCAAAAATCGGGGAAACTTGCATTTGCACGCGCTTATCCGTATCTTTGCGCCGCTACGCTAATCCGAGTTTCAAAAATGGAATCCCGCAATACGGCTCTGTATCATCTGCTTGCGCTGGTCACCGCGGCAATATGGGGCACCACGTTCATCTCTACGAAGATACTGCTGTCCAATGGCTTGACACCTGCAGAGATAATGTTTCTACGCTTTGGAATAGCATACCTGCTACTTGTCGGATTCGTACGTCAGCCGCTGACGGCGAAGTCGATAGGCGACGAGTTGCTGATGTGCACTGCCGGTATCACTGGCGGGTCGCTCTACTTTCTGGCCGAGAACACCGCCCTGACCTATACCAACGCCTCAAATGTAGCCATAATAATAGCCGTCACACCGCTTCTCACGGCTATTGCCGCCCACTTTCTCAGCCGCGGCGAGCGGTTCTCGCGACGGTTGGCCATCGGGTCGCTCATCTCGCTCTGCGGTGTCGCACTCGTGGTGCTCAACGGCCGGTTCGTGCTGCATCTCAACCT
>CAYYUW010000055.1:0-9030 GCA_964474985.1 uncultured Alistipes sp.
TCAATCGCGATATCCGCTTTTCGGCAGACAAGTCGCCCTACAAAACCTACTTCAGCGCATTCATCGTGCCCCACGGCAAGAAGTCGGGTTATGCGGGCTACTACATACACGTCGAACCGAAGGGCGACGGATTTCTCGGCAGTAGCGCATTGGCGTCGGGTATGGTGTGCATTCCGCCCGTCGTATTGCGCAGCATCCGTGAGGAGATCCTCGACAACGGAGAGCAGATGATAGAGTCGATACGCAATGCCGCAGGCTTTTCGATCGACGAGTCGAACAAGCTCAAACGCACCCCGACCGGATTTCCGACCGGCACGCCGTACGATGAACTACTGAAACTCAAGGATGTATGCCTTATGCGGACGCTCGATGACGAGCTGCTATACAGCAGCCGCCTGCTGCCCGAGACTGTCGAAATGTTCCGCACGACGCAGCCTTTCCTTGCGCAGCTGAATCGGGCCGTAAAGTATGCCTATGAGGAGATGATGTAAATCTTCGCAAAATGCAACAGGAACACCTATATTTATTATAGGTGTTCTTTTTTTATATTTTATCCGTAGCTTTGCAACTATAAATCTAACTAAAAGGAGGTATGATATGAAGAAACTACTTGTTATTCTGTCGATAGTCATCGGCATGGTGGTCAGAGGTGCGGAACCTGAGTGGCAGTGGCCGCTCAAGGGGCGTTCAGCTGGAGATGACATTCTTTATTCGCCGCAGCAGCACATCGGCGGCGAACACAACTTCGGCAACTTGTTTGTAGGTGGAGAGGCCGGCGATACGGTCGTTTCACCTGTCGAGGGAAAGATAGCATCCATATCGATAGATTACAAGCGAACGCTCACATATTCAATATCATATAGATTCGATAGAATTGCCCCTATGTCTGAGCAAATAGCGAAGATCGCCGCTTCGGCGGACAAGGGCATCGACGGCCGTTACATTACAGGGTCTATCAGTATCACCATGCCGGACGGGCGTACGCTGTGGCTCGGCGGATTGATACTTGACGGCAAATTCATGACCGGCGAAAAGATCAGCCGAGGACAATATCTCGGTGCGCTGCACTACAGCTACCGCGGTGTCAAGCAGCCGTCGCTAAGCATCAGCGTATCTGATCGCAACTCCCGAAATGACGATCCTATGTCGCCTTTCGGTCTGCGGTCGACATTCATTCCGCCGACGAAACAGGCTGTCAAGAAACAGCTTACCGGCGAGGAAGCGATGGAGGATTTCACTACGATACTGAATGTGCTCAGAGAGGCTTACCCGTCGCTCGACGATGTTGTCACACCCGAGCAGTTAGATGCGTTCGAGGCTGAGACCATTGACTCTCTGCGCGGCGGTATCTCTCGCGACAGTCTGTATCGGCATCTGCAGAGATTGCACGCCATAGTTCACGACTCGCATTTTACGCTATACCCCAATGAAGGCGACGGCAGAGAGCGAACTGTGCTTTTGCCGCGGATATTCTACGGCTGGTTCGGTGACAGCTGCATCGTAACAATGGCAAAAAAGGAGCACGCCGATATGGTCGGCCGCCGGATCGCACGAATAGACGGGATAACGGCTGACTCGGCGCGCCGCCTCTACGCCTTGCGTACTGGCGGTTACGATGCTCAGGTCCGAAGTGTCATCGATGAAAGACTCGCCATTTCCTCTACAAGCGTGACCAATGACGAATACGATCGGTGTATCGAGTTCGCCGACGGAGAGACGCGCACGTTCAAGGGTTTCCGTTCGATGGGTGATCCGGCCGATTTCACCGATACTTTCATTGGGTATCTGCGAGTCAACAAATGGTATCCTGACAGCTACCGTCTGCGGATGATCGACGACTCGACGGCGTATATTGGCATTTCGACCTTCGATCTCAATGAGGTGCAGACCGGCGAGATAGTGCACTATATCGACTCCATAGCACTGGTGCCCAATCTTATAGTCGACGTACGCAATAACGGCGGAGGCGACATCGAGGTGCTCTCGCGCATTCTATCCTGCCTGCTCGACGCACCGAGCCGAAGCAAAGGCGCCGTGCAGTGGGTCAAGAAGCGTGGCGGTTTTTCGTCATTTGCGGGATGCTGTCTGAACTATACCGACGAGGTGGATATTTTCTCCGAATATATGCCCGTCGAGGGCCGGACGGGATTCTTCTCGACGGCTGACAGCCAAACCATACAGCCTGATTCTGCGGTGCACTATCGCGGCCGCATATATGTGCTCACCAACGCATCGTCCTGCTCGGCGGCGACTGCATTCCCGGGCGAGATAGTGCGCAACCACCGCGGTGTGGTCGTCGGTCGCGAGACCGCTACGGCATATCACTATATGACAGCCCTGAAGTTCGCCGATATACGTTTGCCAAACTCGGGTTTCCAACTGCGTGTGCCGCTCGTGAAGGTCATAGCCGATACCACGACCAACGAGCGCATTCCCTACGGTCGAGGCGTGCTGCCGGACTATCCGGTCGATATAACATTTGAGGAGGCATATTTACGTCCGGACTCGATTTTGGACTATACGCTAAAGTTGATTGCTGAGGGAAAGTACTTTACCGGCGACGATCCGTTCCTCGCAAACAATACTCCGGCCGCTGGGTCGCCCCGCACGGTGTGGTATATCGTATGCGGATGTATCATTGCCGCTGCAGCTGCGGGACGGATAGCATACCGCCGCAAAACTAATCGACAATAAAATAAAACAGGCGTAGATACGAACAAGTCGTCTCTGCGCCTGTTTTATATCAAGCTACACGTTATTTGGACTCGGAAAAATATTTATAGAACAGCACAATGGTTTCGATTCCGCGGTAGAAGTTATCCAGTCCGTAGCTTTCGTTGGGCGAATGTATGGCATCGCGGTCCAATCCGAAGCCCATAAGTATGGATTTCAGTCCGAGAATCTTTTCGAAGCCGCTGATGATCGGTATCGAACCGCCGGAATAGTAGGGCAGAGGCTTGCGGCCGAAAGTCTGTTCGATCGCTTTGGCTGCAGCCTTGTATGCCGGCAGGTCAGACGGTGCGACGTAAGGTGCTCCGCCGTGCAGCGCGCGCACCTCGACACGGACGCTCTTAGGAGCTATCGCTTTGAAGTGCTTGGCGAACAGCTTGCCGATCTTCACATAGTCCTGCCCGGGAACCAGTCGCATCGATATCTTGGCCGAGGCCTTCGACGGGATTACCGTTTTCGTGCCCTCCTCGGTGTAGCCGCCCCAGATGCCGTTAACGTCGAGCGACGGGCGGACGCCGGTGCGCTCGATTGTGGTATATCCGGCTTCACCCTCGACATCGCCGATCTCCAATGCCTTCTTGTAATTCCGAAGCGAGAAAGGCGCCTTGTTGAATGCGCGGCGCTCGGCGGCAGTAAGCTCGCGGACACCGTCGTAAAATCCGGGTATGGTGATATGCCCGTTGTCGTCCACCAACGAGGCTATCATCCGCGCAAGCACATTGGCCGGATTCGCCACGGCACCGCCGTACAATCCCGAGTGCAGGTCCTTGTTGGGACCGGTGACTTCCACCTCCATATAACATAATCCGCGCAATCCGCAGGTAATAGAGGGCGTTTCCCAGCCGATAAGACTGGTATCAGACACGAGTATCACGTCGGCTTTCAGCAGTTTGCGATTGTCGCGGCACCACTTGTACAGGCTGCCCGAGCCGATCTCCTCCTCGCCCTCGAGCATAAATTTGACGTTGCAGGGCAATTCGCCGCTCTGAACCATCGCCTCGAATGCCTTGACGTGCATGAACGACTGTCCCTTGTCGTCGTTGGCTCCGCGCGCCCAAATGCGGTTGTCCTTTATTACAGGCTCGAAAGGATCGGTGCGCCACTCCTCCACAGGGTCTATAGGCATAACGTCGTAGTGGCCGTAGACGAGTACGGTTTTGGCGGCCGGATCGATGATCTTCTCCGCATATACTACCGGATTGCCCTCGGTCGGCATTACGTCCGCACGGTCAGCTCCGGCTTTGGCAAGAGATATCGCTATCCACTCGGCGCAGCGCACCATATCCTCCTTGTGAGCGCTCTGCGCACTGATCGAAGGAATGCGCAGCAACTCGAACAGCTCGTCGGTGAAGCGCTTGCCGTTATCCTTTACATACTTCAGGGTTTTGTCCATATATCAATCGGTTACAGGTTGCAAATTTGCTTTATCTCGCCGATTGTCTTCTCGGCCAGTGCATCTGCTTCGGCCTTGGTGTGCGCCTCGGCGTAAATGCGAATAATAGGCTCGGTATTGGATTTGCGCAGATGTACCCACTTATCGGCAAAATCGATCTTGACGCCGTCTATATCCGTCACTTTTTCAGAGCTGTACCGGCCCTTCATCTCAAGCAGCAGTTTATCTACGTCGATCGACGGCGTAAGCTGTATCTTGTTCTTCGATGCGAAGTACGCCGGATAGGTGGCCTTCAGCTCGCTCATAGTTTTGCCGCTCGCAGCCAGATGCGTCAGGAACAGCGCTACACCCACCAGTGCATCGCGGCCGTAGTGCAGTGCGGGGTAGATTACGCCGCCGTTGCCTTCGCCGCCGATCACGGCCCCGACCTCTTTCATCTTGGCCACAACGTTGACCTCGCCGACGGCCGAAGCAGCGTAAGCGCCTCCGTGACGTTCTGTTACATCGCGCAGAGCGCGCGACGAGCTGAGGTTCGACGCAGTGTTGCCCCCGACTTTCGAGAGTACATAGTCGGCTACCGATACCAATGTGTACTCCTCGCCGAACATCTCGCCGGTTTCGCAAACCAATGCGAGGCGATCGACATCGGGATCGACAACGACGCCCAAATCTGCCTTCTCGCGTACTATGACTTCCGAAATCTGCGTCAGATTTTCGGGTATAGGTTCGGGGTTGTGTGCGAAATTGCCGGTAGGCTCGCAGTTGAGTTCGACCACCTCGCAGCCGAGACGACGCAAAAGCTTTGGAATGACGATACCGCCGACCGAGTTTACGGCGTCTACTACAACCTTGAAATGCTTGTCAGCCACGGCTTTCACGTCGACCAACTCAAGTGCGAGTACATCTTCTATATGTTTGCTGTTGAACTCTTCGCGGGAAACCACCTTGCCTATGGCGTCGATAGTCGGGTATTCGTACCCGCTGTCCTCGGCCAGCGCAAGCACGCGTTTGCCCTCGTCGGCATTGAGAAATTCGCCATGCGGATTGAGCAGCTTGAGTGCATTCCACTGCTTGGGGTTGTGCGAGGCAGTGATGATGATGCCGCCGTCGGCCTTGTTGGCGACTACAGCCATCTCCACGCCCGGGGTGGTGCAAAGCCCGACATTCACCACGTCAGCGCCGCAGCCTATGAGGGTGCCCTCGACCAGATCGCCGACCATTTGTCCCGACAGACGGGCGTCGCGGCCGATAACGATCTTTATGCGTTTGCCGGCGGTTTGCGACGAAATGAAACGCACGTATGCCGTCACGAATTTCACGGTGTCGATCGGGGTCAGATTGTCTCCTACAGCGCCGCCTATCGTGCCTCTGATGCCTGAGATTGATTTGATTAGAGTCATTCGATTATGGATTTTAATGCAATAGATACTGTTGTTTGACTCGGTAAAAATACTCTAAAAATCGCAAAAAAGCGAGCCTGCGGTCATTTTATTCGCCGGCAGCTTGTTTTTTTTTTACAAAATTACTACTTTTACCCATTATTATATGAATGAAATTATGAGAACCATTCCTGCTTCAGAGCTAATTATCAACGAAGACGGCTCTATATTCCACCTGCATTTGCGCCCCGAGCAGCTGGCTGACACCGTTATCCTCGTAGGCGACCCCGCGCGCGTGGATATCGTGGCCTCATACTTCGAGCAGACCGAGTGCCGCGTTGCGAACCGCGAATTTACAACCGTCACAGGAACCTATAAAGGCAAACGTATGACCGTAATCTCCACCGGCATCGGCACCGACAACATCGACATCGTGGTGACCGAGCTGGATGCGCTGGCGAACATCGACTTCGCCACACGTCAGGAGCGCGAAAACAAGCGCACGCTTACGCTGCTGCGCATCGGAACCTCGGGTGCCATTCAGCCCGACATCAAGGTCGGCACGTTGCTCTTTTCGCGGACCTCGATCGGCTTCGACGGCCTGCTGAACTATTACAAGGGCCGCAACGAGGTGTGCGATCTTGAGATCGAACAGGCATTTATGCAGCATACAGGTTGGAGCGGGCTGCTCACCAAGCCTTACTTCATCGATGCCGACCCGACGCTGTTCGAGCTGTTCAAGGACTGCACCACCGAAGGCATAACGATCTCCGCCCCGGGCTTTTACGCTCCGCAGGGACGCTGGGTGCGTCTTGAGCCTGCAGACCGCGATCTGAACGCCAAGATAGAGTCGTTCCGCTTCGGCGGGCGCCGCATAACCAATTTCGAGATGGAAGGCTCGGCGCTGGCCGGTTTGGCAGCCCTTATGGGACACCGTGCAGCGACGATGTGTACGATCATTGCACAGCGCATCGCATTGGATGCCGTGACCGACTACAAGCCGTTCGTAAGAAATATGATAGAGGTGGCTCTCGACAAGTTGGCGACACTGAATTAGACAAACAGAAAACAAAATAAGCAAAAAAGATATGAAATTTTCAGTATCAAGTTCGGCCCTGCTGACGCTGTTGGCAACGACAGGCAAGGTTATAAGCAATAAGAATCAACTGCCAATTCTCGACTATTTTCTCTTCGAACTCCGTGACGGACGCCTCAAGGTTACCGCTTCGGATTTGGAAACGACGCTCGTCGGCAGCATCGAAGTCGACAATGTCGAGGACGAGGGCGTCATCGCTGCTCCGGCGCGTCTGATGCTCGACTCGCTGAAAGAGTTCCCCGAGATGCCTCTGACGATCGATGTCAACGACTCGACGTGGGAGATCAAGATCAACTGGAACAGCGGCACATCGTCGATCCCGGGCGTATCGGGTATGAGCTATCCGGCTTTGCCCGCCCTTGGCGAGGACCACAAGAGCATCGAGTTCGATGTCGATACGTTAGTCAACGGTATCAACAAAACCATTTTCGCCACCGCCGACGACGAACTGCGTCCGGTGATGAACGGCGTCTATATCAACATACAGCCCGAATCTACGACATTCGTAGGCACCGATGCCCACAAGTTGGTGCGCTACTGCGCTGAAATGCAGTCCGACATATCGGCATCGTTCATCCTGCCCAAGAAGCCGGCCAATCTGCTCAAGAGCGTGCTGCTGAAAGAGGAGGATGCCATAAGCGTCAGCTTCGATGCGAAGAACGTGATTTTCCAGCTCAGGAGCCATACGTTAGTCTGCCGTCTTATCGAGGGCAACTATCCCAATTACAACGCGGTGATTCCCTCAGCCAACCCCAACAAGGTGCTTATCGACCGTATCGAACTGGTGAATGGCATCAAGCGCGTGGCCGTATGTTCGAATCAGGCCACGAACCTTATCCGTATGGATGTGGCCAACAACACGGTAAACCTTACGGCGCAGGATCTCGACTTCTCCGTATCGGCCAAGGAGTCGCTTTCGTGCAGCTATGATGGCGAACCGCTCACGATCGGCTTCAAATCGACCTTCCTCGTGGAGATACTCTCCAATATCGAGACTCCTACGGTGGTCATCGAGCTGGCCGATTCGACCCGTGCCGGCGTATTCAAGCCTGTTTACGACGACAAGCAGAGCAGCGATACACTGATGCTGCTGATGCCGATGATGATTAACGCATAACAAGCGATGCAACTCAATCTGAAAAAGCCGATCGTATTTTTCGATCTGGAAACTACGGGTGTGGACCCTTCGCGCGACCGCATAGTCGAAATATCAACGGTCAAGGTCTTTCCAGACGGACACACCGAGACCAAGACGCGCCGCCTGAATCCCGAGATGCACATTCCCGAAGCGGCTACGGCTATCCACGGCATCACGGACGAGGATGTGGCTGGCGAGCCGCGCTTCAGGGCGGTGGCCAAATCGCTGGCCGGATATCTCGAAGGCTGCGACTTGGGCGGGTACAACTCCAACAAGTTCGATGTGCCGGTGCTGGTCGAGGAGTTCCTGCGCGCGGGTGTGAATGTGGATTTCAAGAACCGCAAGTTCGTCGACGTGCAGAACATATTCCACAAGATGGAGCAGCGCACGCTTACGGCAGCTTACAAGTTCTACTGCGGCAAGGATCTGGACAATGCCCACTCGGCCGAGGCTGATACTGTGGCCACATACGAAGTGCTTATGGCTCAGCTCGATCGCTATACCGAGTTGGAGAACGATATCGATTTTCTGTCGAAGTTCTCGGCGCGCGGACAGTCGGCTGACTATGCCGGCCGGATACTCTACGACGACAAGGGCGTGGAGGTATTCGGATTCGGCAAGCACCGCGGCCGCAGCGTGGCCGAGGTGTTCCGTGAGGAGCCGAGTTACTACTCGTGGATGATGAACGGCGACTTTCCGCTCTACACCAAGAAGGTGATAACCGAGATCCGCCTGCGCGACAAAAACGGCACCAAATGAAAAGACTTATAATAATAGGTATAGCATTGTGCCTGCTTTCGGGCGGCATGACGGCGCAAACCCCGACGGTGCAGCGGTCGGAGAGCATCGTCCGCATCGACGGCGACACATATTTCGTACACACCGTATCCGCCGGCGAAACACTTTATTCGCTCGCCAAGGCGTACGATGTCGCTACGGCGGTAATCGTCCACTACAACCCGCTCATAGCCGGCGGATTGAAGGCAGGGCAGGTGCTCAAGATTCCGGCCGTAGGGATCGAACTGCCGAAGATGTCGCAGCGCAAAATCAACCGTCTGTTCGACGAACATACGGTAGCCAAGGGCGAAACGACATATTCGATTTCGCGTCTCTACTCCGTTCCTGTTGCAACGCTCATCGAGGACAATCCGTCGCTCGATCCGACGCATCTGTCTATCGGACAGAAGGTTCTTGTTCGCAAGGATAGCAAGGGCTACAGCGACGAAAAGCGCACCATGTCCGATCTGCAGCAATACAAGGACGCCCTGAACAGTGTATCGACCGACTACAAATA
>CAYYUW010000056.1:0-10227 GCA_964474985.1 uncultured Alistipes sp.
CCGTAGCAATAGTTATCGCCTCCGATTGACAAGGCGCAAGCAGAATTAGGGTATTTTTCGATTGCTTGTATATATGGTAACGTATCGATATATTCGTATTTATGGAATATTTTCAATTTCAGATACGCCGAAATGAAATCGGGATCGAATATATTATGTTTGACAGTTGTTGCACTTTTTATATTGATAATTTCGTTTAAGGCGTATTTGTTGTCTTCATATTGATTCAGTGACAGCAATTGCGCGTCATTTGATTGCAATATCTTCATTACTGTCCTTACTATGGCTTCGCAACCGTGATTGCCGCTGCCTCCATGACCGTATAATATCCAATGCTTGCTCATAGATCGAATCCTCCGCCGCCATTTTCTTTAAGTTTTGCTATCATCTGTTGCCAGTCCTCAGGTGTTTTCTCGTAAAAAATTTTATTGAAGACCGGCTTATGCTTCATAGCATTTCTGTTTTTTGCAATGTATTCATCAAAAGTACACAATACTCTCCACGGATTGCCCGCGATGACGCAATTGTCTGGCACGTCTTTTGCTATTACCGTACCAGCGCCGACAATAACGTTATTGCCAATTTTAGTATTTGGCAGTATAATACTCCCTTGTCCAATAAATACGTTGTTGCCGATTTCTACGAGACCGACTTTGCTGTATCCCAAAAATTTTTTTGTGCTTGCATCATGTGCGAGTATTTTGACACCGGTAATAGTTACATTATCGCCGATACTAATCAAAGCACCGTGTGCGCCGTCTATCAAGCTGTTGATTATATCAACATTTATACCTATCTTGACACCCCTTCGTCTGTATGCCTCGACGTTTGTGTAATCTTCTTCGGGAATCATACCGAGTTTACGTAATAACCATTTGATAATCATAGTAGTTTATGTTCTATTAGTGAAATTATGGTTTGGGGCGCATAATCGAGGACGATATCTTGGGCATTGGTGGCAATTCCCAATCGAAAAGATTCGTTTTGATACAACTTCTTTATTCCTCTGATTAAACTGTCTATATCTTTTTCGACCATTATTCCGGTTATGCCGTTTTTTACGAATCCGCTCGGCCCGAGCGAGCGTGTGACTACGCAGGGAGTACCGAGCGCCATAGCCTCCAGAAGGACGAGACCTTGAGATTCTACTTGAGATGTGTGTACCATTATATCGGCGTATTTGATATAGGGGTAAGGATTGACAATATTTCCGGTCATAATCACTGTGTCCAGCAAGTTAGAATCACGAATATCGCGGGCTATCGTGTCAAATAGCTCTCCGTTACCGATAACATACCACTTGAACTTAATTCCTTCTGCCTGCAATCTTCGCGCAGCCTCTACTACGTTTTCAATATGCTTTTCAGGAGCGATACGCCCCACCGTAATGAAAATAGGGGTGTCCGACTCAGGATAAGGATTTTTACAGCCGGCCATCTCTGTGATTCTATCCGAGTCTACGATATTCGGTATTACAGCTATTCGGGAGAAAAATGGTTCGAGCATAGCTTTTACTCCTGAAGATACAGCTGCAATGCAGTCGAATTTTTTTAATGCTGTCAAGTCGTCGGATTGCTGCAGACAGCCGTGGTGCCACCAGCACACTTTTTTGTCGGCTACTGCGGCATTGGCGACAATGTCGGCAACGGCACCTGTTCTATATGCAAAGGCGCAATCGTAGTGTTTTGTTATATTTAGCATATGTCGCAATCGCTTGTATGCGGATTTGCCGAACATACGAATGGCTATCAACGTGAGACGATATCTCACACAAAAAAAATTCCCACGGTGTAAGTTGGATACTATGGTTTTAAAAGCCGGACCGTATGCAGGCCTAGTGTCATAGTATATTAGATTGATCTGCGAGGGAAGTTCGTTTATATAATCGCCCTTGTCTTCAAGTAGCAGAAGATCTACATCGAATCGATCATAATCGATATGCCTGACGAGGTCTACGAGTGACCGTTCAACACCGCCGGCATTTAGGTGCCCATTTACGAATAGAAGCTTTCGTTTCATAGACATACTGCAATTATTGCCGATACTTTCAATTTCCAACTTATGAAACGATTATTCGTAATTCTAAAAAAATTCGTTTTGATAAATCGCTTCATCGCGGCGGCGCGGTCGGGAAATTTGTTTTCGCGGTCTATCTGTCTCAGCAGTTTTACGCAGGTTTCGACGACATTCGAAAGTGCGGCGGCAGCATATTGCGGACATTTAGACTGCATTGCATCGTAAACCGCTTTCACATTGTCGAACTCTTCGAACGACCGCTCCGAAAGTTTCAGGTGCGACAGGCTGCCGTCATGGTATTCGTAGTAATACAGGCTCGCCGATGTATATGCCATCTGCCGCTCGTTGCAAAACAGCTGTGACATAACGAAATAGTCCTCGCTTAAGGTGGCTTTCGGGAAGTGGACCGACGAGAAAACTGTCTTTTTGTACAATTTGGCATATAATCCCCAAAATTCGTACTTGAAGAATCGCGGCATCAACTCGTCGAATGTGAGCAGCGAGTCGTCGCCTGCAATGTGCTCTGGAATCTCTTTGTCAGAGTTTATGCGCAATACGTTGCAAGCGCTGATGTCGGTGCCGTATCGCTCTATGAGCGAGTAGAGTGTTTCAATATATCGCCGGTCGACGCAATCATCGCTGTCTGCGAAAGATACGTATTCACCCGAAGCGTGTTGCAGCCCGAATTTGCGGGCGAGCGAAGCTCCGCCGTTGGGGATATGGTATGTCCTTAACGTCGGATTCCCGAGAGCATAGCTGTCGCATATCGAACCGCTGGCATCGGTCGACCCGTCGTCAACGAGTATTATTTCGAGATTGCGGTACGTTTGTGCAAGCAATCCATCGACGCACCTGTGTAAATACGCTGCGGCGTTGTAAACGGGCACTACTATCGAGACTTTGCGGCGGGCCGAGTTCATAGTTTTTCGATTAAAGCGGGGGGGATGGAGGCGGTGGCGACTGCAGCCACTCCGTCGATGCGCACAACTACCCTTTTGCCTCGACTGTTGTTGATCCGCACGAATACGCCTTCGACGCCTTCGAAAGCTCCGCCGAGTATGCGCACACGGTCGCCGCACGTGAGGTCGATCTCCTCAGGGTCAAGGAAAATCACCTGCTCGTCAGTGTTGCCGGCCACGGCGATAAAGTTGCGCATCTGATCTTCGGGAACTGTGAGTATCTCTTTCGAACCGTCGCGGGAGCGCATTACATAGCGCAGCCACGGCAGCCGGTACTGTTTGAGATAGTCGATGACGCTCTTGGTTGAGCGGACGAATACGTAATTGTGCAGAGCGACCTCGCGCGACCACACGAAACGGCCTAACCGTCCGCGGCTGCGAACCAGTTTAGTAGGAACGAAATTTTCGATATGCTCGCTGTCGAGATACTCTTTGGCGCGCAGCTCACGTTGATATGTAACTCGGAGAACGAACCATACCGGATCCTTATTGATATCTCTTACACCATCCATATTCACAATATTTACAACAAAGGGACGTCGAATTCGGCATATAGTGCTGAGTTTCAACTAATTCTGCGGCCTCCATAGGCGCATTCTCCTCATTGGTACCGTTGCATAATACAAAACGGCACATAACCGGACAAAAGTAATTATTATTAGTCGATTACCCAAATAAAAACCGATAAATTCTCGGCAGCCGAGTATGCATATCGAGTATTACACTCTGATTACGAGCATATTATTGTGTTTTCGATCGCATCTGACGATCGGCCGATGATGCCCCTGCCACGCTTTCGGCGCAAGTTTTACCCTGTACAGCCAAACGACAGTCCGACGTCAGCGGATATTGGCGATGCTTATTATATCGGCGAATACGCCCGCTGCCGTGACGCTTGCGCCCGCTCCGTAGCCTTTGATCTGCATCGGGAACTCCTTGTAGCGCTCGGTGGTGAGCGATATGACGTTGTTGCTGCCAGAGAGGTTGTACAGTGGATTGTCTGGTCCGATCTCCTTCAGCCCGACCGATGCGCGGCCGTGGTCAAGCTCTGCCACGAACCGCCAGCGCAGGCCCTCAGCTTCGAGGCGCCGGCGCTCCGATTCGAACTTTTCGTCCAATTCCGGTATGCGGCGCCAAAACTCGTCGATCGATCCTTCGAAATATTCGTCGGGAATGAACAGCCGCCTGTCCACATCGGACTGTTCGATGCGGTATTCAGCCTCGCGAGACAGAATGACCAACTTGCGGACCACATCGCTGCCGCTCAGATCGATGCGCGGGTCCGGCTCGGCATATCCCGCCTCACAGGCCATACGTATGGCGCGGCTGAGAGGCACTTCAGCGCTCATAACGTCGAATATGTAGTTGAGCGTTCCGGATACTACGGCTTCGATGCGCAGAATGCGGTCGCCGCTCTTTATCAAGCCGCCTATTGTGTTGATTATCGGCAGTCCGGCACCCACATTGGTCTCGTACAGGAATTTGATTCCGCGACGGCGCGCCGTCTGTTTCAGCCGGTCGTAGCTGCTGTAGTCGGATGAAGCCGCGATCTTGTTGGCCGCCACAACCGAGACGTTGGCCTCGAGCAGCCGCTGGTATGTGGCCGCCACTTCGGCGCTGGCGGTGCAGTCGACGAATACGGAGTTGAAAATATTGGTGCACACAATCTGGTCGGCATATCTCTGCGATGACGATTCGATGCCCGATTCGGCGAGCAGCCGGCGGTAGTCGTGCAGATCGATGCCCTCGCGGTCGATGATCATACGGCGCGAGTTGGCTATGCCGATGACATTTATCTTAAGCGAATTTTCCTCGGCCAGCTTCTGCTGCTGCTTGGCTATCTGGTCGAGCAGGTCGCTGCCGACGAGTCCTATACCGGCCACGAAAACATTCAGCACTTGATACTCCGAGAGGAAAAACGAATCGTGAATGACATTGAGCGCCTTGCGCAGGCTCGACAGCCGTATGACGAACGAAATGTTGGTCTCGGTGGCGCCCTGAGCACAGGCGATTACATTGATGCCGTTGCGGCCGAGCGTGCCGAACAGCCGGCCGGCTATGCCCGGCGTATGTTTCATATTCTCGCCCACTATGGCCACCGTGGCCAGCCCGTGTTCGGCCTTTATGCCGTTGATCTCGCCCTGTGAAATCTCTTTGTCAAATTCGCGGGCGAGTTCTGCCGCGGCCTTGTCGGCGTCGGATTCGCTCACGCCGATCGAGGTGGTGTTCTCCGATGCGGCCTGCGAGACGAAGAATACGCTTATGCCCGCTTCGGCCAATGTGCGGAATATGCGGTGGTTCACGCCTATAACGCCCACCATACCCAAGCCCTGAATGGTCAGCAGACAAGTGTCGTTGATCGACGATATGCCCTTGATGCTCCGGTCATCCGAAACATAGTCGTTCGATATGAGGGTGCCGTCGGCATCGGGGTTGAAGGTGTTCTTGATCCGTATGGGGATATTCTTGTGGTACACGGGGAATATGGTCGGCGGATATACGACCTTTGCGCCGAAGTTGCACAGTTCCGTGGCCTCGGCAAATGTCAGGTGTCCGATCACGTAGGCGTTGTTTATCACCCGCGGGTCGGCCGTCATAAATCCGTCCACATCGGTCCATATCTCGAGCATTTCGGCATTCAGAACCGCTGCTACAATGGCCGCAGTATAGTCCGACCCGCCGCGGCCCAAGTTGGTGACATCGCCCGTATCGCGGTCCGAGGAGATGAATCCGCCCATAACGGCGATGCGGGGCTGGAATACGAATGCGCTGCGCAAGCATTCGGTTGTTTCCTCGAAATCGACTATGTGCTTGTCGAAGTAGCGTGTGGTGCGGATCAACTCGCGCGAATCCTTCAGTTCGGCGCCGTCGATAACAGCCGACAGTATGGTGGCCGAGAGCCGCTCGCCGTAGCTGACTATCGTGTCGCGGGTCCTGTCCGACAGATCCTTGATAAGATGCACGCCGCGGTATATGTTCGACAGCTCGTCGAGCATAGCGTCGGTCTTCGCACGCACCTTGGCGGCAAGCGGCGTGTTGCCCAACAGTTCGGCTATGGTGTCGCGGTGGCGGCCGATGATGTATTTCAGTTCGTCCGCATACGAATCATCGCCCTGTGATGCCGTCGCGGCCGTATGTATCAGCCGGTCGGTTATCCCGCCCATAGCCGAAACCACTACGACGGTATTTTCGGTCGATTGCTCGACTATCCGTTTGACTCTCAATATTGCCGATGCGGAACCCACGGACGTCCCGCCGAACTTCATTACTTTCATCTCGATAAAGATTAGGCTGTCGTTTGTCGGCGCAATTTCGTAAAAATTTTTATAATATGCAATTCGCGACCGAAAAAGTATCATGTACAAACGAACAGGCCGGACCACGCGGTCCGGCCTGCACTTTCCGTAAAGGTCTTCGTCAGTCCATCTTGAGCACGGCGAGGAATGCCGACTGCGGCACCTCGACGTTGCCGATCTGGCGCATGCGCTTCTTGCC
Organism: uncultured Alistipes sp.; assembly: GCA_964474985.1. Classification (GTDB taxonomy): domain Bacteria; phylum Bacteroidota; class Bacteroidia; order Bacteroidales; family Rikenellaceae; genus Alistipes. Next base: position 6,471 of record CAYYUW010000056.1, read on the forward strand.
TTTCTTCTGCTTTTCGAGCAGTTTGCGCTTGCGCGAGATATCGCCGCCGTAGCACTTGGCCGTCACATCCTTGCGCACGGCCTTGACCGTCTCCCGCGCGATGATCTTGGCGCCGATAGCTGCCTGTATGGCGATGTCGAATTGCTGACGCGGAATCAACTCTTTGAGCTTTTCGCACATACGACGTCCGAAGTCGTAGGCGTGATCGGCGTATATGAGCGATGACAGCGCATCGACAGGTTCGCTGTTGAGCAGAATATCCAACTTGGCGAGTCTGCTGGGCTGGTAGCCCGTGCGGTGATAGTCGAACGAGGCATACCCTTTCGATATGCTCTTCAATTTGTCGTAGAAGTCGAATACGATCTCCGACAGGGGCATCTCGAAATTGACCTCGACACGGTCCTGCGTGATGAACGTCTGGTTCTTCATCACGCCGCGCTTGTCGATGCAGAGTTTTATTACATTGCCTAAAAAATCGGCTTTGGTGATGATCTGTGCAAGTATGTACGGCTCCTCGATCTTCGCCACCTTGGTTATCTCAGGCAGCCCCGAGGGGTTATGCACCTCCAATACCTCGCCCGAGGTGGTCGTTATCCGGTACGACACGTTCGGCACGGTGGTTATGACGTCCATATCGAACTCGCGATAGAGCCGCTCCTGTATGATCTCCATGTGCAGCAGCCCGAGGAATCCGCAGCGGAATCCGAAGCCCAAGGCCAACGAACTTTCCGGTTCGAACGTCAGCGAGGCGTCGTTGAGTTGCAACTTTTCGAGCGAGGCGCGCAGATCTTCATACTGGTCGGCTTCGACGGGATATACGCCTGCGAAAACCATCGGCTTGACATCCTCGAAACCGGCTATTGCCTCGCTGCACGGCAGTGATACGGAGGTTATCGTATCGCCCACCTTGACGTCGGTCGAGGTCTTTATGCCCGAACATATGTAACCCACATCGCCCGCCTTGATCTCCGAGCGCGGCGACATCTTCAATTTCAGGACACCCACCTCGTCGGCATCATACTCGTTGCCCGTGTTGAAGAACTTGACGTGCTCGCCCTTGCGCAGCGTGCCGTTGAATATGCGGAAATAGGCTATTATGCCGCGGAACGGGTTGAAAACCGAGTCGAATATCAACGCCTGCAACGGCGCGTCGTCGTCGCCCTTGGGGGCGGGAATGCGTTCGATGATAGCCTCCAAAATCTCCTCCACGCCCTGCCCCGTCTTGCCCGAGGCCAACAGTATATCTTCGGCCTTGCAGCCGATAAGATCGATTATCTGATCGCGCACCTCGTCGATCATGGCCGAGTCGCAGTCGATCTTGTTCATCACGGGTATGATCTCCAAATCCTGCCCTAAAGCCAGATAGAGGTTCGATATGGTCTGCGCCTGTATGCCCTGCGTAGCATCGACCACCAACAATGCGCCCTCGCACGAGGCTATGGCGCGCGACACCTCGTAAGAGAAGTCGACGTGCCCCGGAGTGTCGATAAGGTTGAGTGTGTATGTCTCGCCGTTGCGCGCCGAGTATTCCATCTGTATCGCGTGACTCTTGATCGTGATGCCTTTCTCGCGTTCGAGATCCATGTCGTCGAGTACCTGATCCTGCATCTCGCGCTGATTCAGAGTATGGGTCTTCTCCAACAGACGATCGGCCAAGGTGCTCTTACCGTGGTCAATATGGGCAATGATACAGAAATTGCGAATATTCTTCATCGTCGTTATACTCCGTTTACAGGTTGCAAAATTAGATAAAATATGTCAAATGCGCAACCCCGGCGCGATAAATTCGTCGGCAAATATGCTGCCGAACGGCAATGCCGCATCGCTGCCGACAGCAATGTGCAAGGAATCGTTTTGCAGTTTGATATAAAAATATTACATTTGTATTGCGAAACGACCTCAAACGTGTATCAAAAGCAAGACATTTACTATAAAACGAAATAAAATGAACCATTCGCTAAGCAAAGCTCTCCTCTTGGGAGCTGCCGCCGCGCCTGCTCTGTCACTTGTGCCGGGCGGCGGAGCCGCGGCCGCCAAACCCGAGAAACCGAACGTGATTTTCATCCTGTTGGACGATGCCGGTTACGGCGATTTCGGCTGCTACGGACAGTCTCGCACCGAGACTCCCAACATCGATGCGCTGGCCTCGCAGGGTCTGCGCTTCACCGATATGTATTCGGCAGCGCCTCTGTCGTCGCCTGCGCGCTGCGGTCTGCTGACTGGTATGCACACCGGTCATGCCCAGATACGTGCCAACGACGAGATGACGTGGCGCGGCGATGTATGGAACCATGCCGAGATGTTGCGCGACTCCACGCTCGAAGGTCAGGCGCCGATGCGTGCCGGTACGCCGACACTCGGCACCGAGATGAAACGCGCCGGATACCGCACAGCCATGATCGGCAAGTGGGGCGTGGGCAGCCCCGGCAGTGAGAGCACACCCAACAAAATGGGATTCGACTACTATTTCGGCTGCATCTGCCAGCGTCAGGCGCACTGCTACTACCCTCCTTTCCTGTGGGAGAACGACCACCGCGTCTACCTCGACAACCAGCTGCTGCCGCCGGGCACGCCGCTCGATGAAGGCGCCGATGCCAACGACCCGGCAAGCTACGACAAATATACCCAGAATACGTACAGCCCCGATCTGATGTACGAGCGTGTGCTGCAATTCGTCGGCGACAACCGCGACAATCCGTTCTTCCTGATGTGGACTACGCCTATCCCCCACAGCCCTATGCAGGCGCCCGCGGAGGATGTGCAGCACTATGTGAACAAGTTCGGCGACGAGTCGCCTATCGAGGGCAAGGGCTATTTCCCCTCGCGCTGGCCTCACGCCACCTACGCGGCCATGATCTCGCATATCGACCGGCAGATAGGAGGCCTTGTGGAGGAGTTGAAGCGCTTGGACTTGTGGGACAACACCATAATATTCATCACCAGCGACAACGGCCCTGCGGCCAACTCCTGCTCGTCGACCGAGTGGTTCCAGAGTGCGGCTCCGTTCCGCAGCGGCAAGGGTTGGGGCAAGGCGTCGCTGCGCGAGGGCGGTATACGTATACCGTTTATCGTCGTTTGGGGCGACCGTATCACGCCGCAGGTGTGTAACCAAGTCGGCTTCTTCCCCGATGTGATGCCCACGCTGTGCGACATTGCCGGGGTGAAGTCGCCCGCGACCGACGGCATATCTCTGCTGCCAACCATTAAGGGCAAGACGAAACGCCAGAAGCAGCACGAGTACCTCTACTGGGAGTTCCCCGGTGGCAAGGGCTGGGTCGCAGTCCGTTACGGCAAGTGGAAAGGTCTGCTGCGCAACGTCAAGGAGGGCAACGACAAACTCGAACTCTTCGATATCACCACCGACCTATACGAGGAGCACGACCTTGCTTCCGAGCATCCCGAGATAGTCGCCAAGATGTGGGAGTTCATCCGCGAGTCGCATACTGAGCCGGAGAATCCGATGTTTAAAATGCCTCTTTTTCCGTGAAAAGGCGTCATTTCCTTCGCTTCGTTCAAATCCGCAAATGGGCAGTACGCCGAGTACAGCCCATCTGCGGATTTTTCACGTGCGGCTTGTAACTGACGCCTTTTGACGAAAAAATGGGTGGTGCTTGGTAGGCTATTTCCACCGATATGTCATTCTGAGGAGGCCGCTTGCGGCCGACGTGAGAATCTGGTTGGGGACATTATTCCCACTGTCGAGCGCCGAGACTCCCACGTCGCGTTTTTCAAACGCTCCTCGGAGTGACATTATGGG
>CAYYUW010000057.1:0-3119 GCA_964474985.1 uncultured Alistipes sp.
GTTGCGGTACTCCTTGCGGTAGTCGTTGCGGCTCCAGCGATCGAACGTGGCACGCAGTTCCTCGTCGCTCACCTCGCCCATGTAGTTGCGCACCAGCATACGCTGCGCCTGCGACATCGAGGCGAAACGGCCGCGCTGCATATTGTTCACCAACATATTTATCTGCTCGGGAGCAGCCTCAAGCATGGCGTCGAAGTTGTATTGCTCGAGCGCCAGCAGGTCGGCTGCCGAGGCCCAATTGTAGTTGTCGTAACTCTGACGTTCGCTGATGATGACGTCGGCATTGAATTCGATCGAGAGCCGCTCGTCGCGTGCGCGTTTGCTCGTTATGACGATGACGCCGTTGGTGGCGCGTGCACCGTAAATCGAGACAGCCGCCGCATCCTTCAGCACCGTGATATTCTCGATGTCATAGGGGTTGATGCTCTCGATGCCGCCTTCGATGGGCAGTCCGTCGACCACCACTAACGGTTTGCGTACATTGAGGTTGTTGCTGAACGTACTGATACCGCGTATGGTGATTGCAGCCTCGCCCGTCTGGTTGTGGTCGACCACCATGCCCGGGATTTTACCCTCGAGATTGCTCGTTATATCGCCCGTGTAGCGTTTGTCCATATCCCGCGCACCCAACACCTGATATGCACCTGTGGCATTTTCGCGCTTGAAGTTCTGGTAGCCTGTCACCACCACTTCGTTCATCATATTCTCCTGCAGCGAGAGTGTCACGCGCAACAGTTTTGCGTTGTCGGGTATGGCCATCGACTTGGTCTCCATGCCCAAATACGAAAATACCAGCACGGGGTTCTTGCCGCTGACCAAAATCGAGAAATTGCCTTCGACATCGGTTGCCGTGCCTCTGTTCGTGCCCTCGACCAGCACCGAGGCTCCGATCAGCGGTTCGCCGTTCTCGTCGACAACTACGCCTACCACATTTTTCTTGTCGATGTTTTTGACCACCTCGGTCATCGAACCGGTTCGTCGGCTCTGTGCCTGCGTCACGAATGGCGACATTATCATCGCCGGCACAAGCACTAAACAGTAAAGAAGGTGCTTCATAACTTGCTGTTTTTTTGAATTATTAGCCTGAATTTACATTGTCTGTCCCATTGTTTCGTTCAATATCTCGGCCGTCTTTTTGTTCGACGGACGCTCGGCCTTCACAGATACGATGCGGCCGTCGCTGCCGGCGATTATGAATCGCGGGATTGAGTTGATTTCCATCGCGTCGAGGAATTTGCGACCCGTCACCTTGTCGATGATGTAGTTGGGCCACTGGGGTTTGTCCTCGTCGATTTTCTTTTTCCACGCCTCCGCGTTGTCGTCTATCGAGATGCTGAGGAATACTATACGGTCGTCGCCGGCATACTGTGCAGCCAGCTCCTTCATGTAGGGAATCTCCTTGCAGCACGGCACGCACCACGTCGCCCAGAAATCGATGTAGGCCGTCTTGCCGCCGATTACAGCCGAGAGCGTGGTCTTATTGCCCTGACGGTCGATGAGCACCGGGTCGCTCGGGAATGCCGCGCCGTCGGTTATCTGGTTGGCTATCAGCTCGGCCTGCTTGTCCAATTTGCCGATTATGCGCGGCGCTTTCTCGGCGTATGGCGCAATGCCCTCGCGGAACTTCGCAAGGTCATCGGCCGACGGACGGTACATCAGGAAGTTGTCGGTCAAGTAGTGGTAGAGGTATCGCTTGTTGGCCTCGTTTGTCAGCAGGTTATCTATGGCAGCCATCTGGCTGACATACAAATCTACCCAGCCCGACGACGTGACCGTTGCGCCGCGAACATCTTCCGACATCATCAACCAGTAGGTCAGCAGTCCGCTCAGGCGCGACTCGTCAGCATTGGGGTCGATGGCTGCAATCGCGTCGTGGAACTGCTTCTCGGCCTCGTCCGTATCCTCCAAATTGAGAATCATAATCTCATAATACTTGCGCCGTGCATCGGCAATGCGTGCATAGCCTTCGCGCGCCTCGCTGTCGGTCACCGCACTGAGTGCCGCTGCTATCTCGTCGCATCCGTTTTGCAGCATCGTGCGCCACTCCGCAGCATCGAAATCGTGGCCGTGCGAGGGCTTGAAAAGCCACGGCGACATACGACTGTTGTAGATATGGTTGAAATTGCAGCGGTCGATGTTGTCGCCGGTGAAAGTCGCCTTGCCGCCCTCGACGGTCATGCGAACCGAATGGCCGCGCTCGACAAATGCTCCGTAGATATCTGTCCCGACATAGATTACCAAGTCGGCATTGTCGCACTCAAGGTCGGAGTCGAACACGAATTCGCCGTTCGCGTCAGTGACGATATCCTCGGGTACGCTCTCGCCGTTGTAGTCGTAGACGACCGTTATCAGTGTCGGTTCCTGCACGTCGAGTTTGCCGCTCAACAGCGGGCGGTCGGCAGTGGTGCAACCCGCCGAAACAGTGATGGCGGCAATGGCTGCGGTAAATGATTTCAGCAGAAAATTCTTCATAATCGTTCGTTTTTTGGTTGTTTTCTATTACAAAGAAAAACAAAACGGACGAATCATAAGTCCACCTTTTATATTTATGATTTCCGAAAACGTAAATATTGACGCAGAACGAAAAAAAAGCCCCTGCACTGCCCTGCAAGGCTACTCGCTATTCGCCCGCAGAGGGGCGGATTTCCATCAGTTTCGCCCGGTAGCGCGCCGGAGTCATACCCGTCGTCGCCTGAAAAACGGAGTAAAAAGTCGACAGCGAACTGAACCCCACATCGGCCGCAATCTGCTTCAGCGGACGGTCGGCCGCCGTGTCGGATATTTGGGCAATAGCCTCGCGAATGCGGTAGTCGTTGACCACTTGCGTGAAGTTCTTGCCCGTGATTTCGTTTATGGCCTTCGACAGATATGTTCGGTTGCTGCCAAGTTCGTCGGCCACCGTCGCCAGCGTCAGCGACGAATCTGCAAACAGCCGCCGCTCCATCATCACCGCCGTGAAACGGCTCATAAGTTCGTTGAGTTTTTCTGCGGGTGGGGGAGGAATTTGCGAAGGCCGCCCGGCGCTCGCGCCACTCTTGATTTGGCCGAGCAGTATCTTCTCGCGCTGCATATAGTCGCGGTTTTGCAACACGATGGCGCGGTACAGACGCTCAGTCTTG
>CAYYUW010000058.1:0-13847 GCA_964474985.1 uncultured Alistipes sp.
GCGGTACTCGTTGATACCGATGATCTTCTCCTGTCCCGAGTCGATACGTGCCTGCTTGCGGGCGGCAGCCTCCTCGATACGCATCTTGGGAATACCGGTCTCGATGGCCTTGGCCATACCGCCGAGTTTCTCGATCTCCTGAATGTGCTCCCAGGCCTTGTGCGCGATCTCGTTGGTCAGGCTCTCGATATAGTAAGAACCGGCCCACGGGTCGACCGTACGGCATACGTTGGTCTCCTCCTGGATGTAGATCTGCGTGTTACGGGCGATACGGGCCGAGAAGTCGGTGGGCAGGGCGATGGCCTCGTCCAACGCGTTGGTGTGCAACGACTGGGTGTGACCCAGGGCGGCGCCCATAGCCTCGATGGCGGTGCGGGCGACGTTGTTGAAGGGGTCTTGCTCGGTGAGCGACCAGCCGGAGGTCTGCGAGTGGGTACGCAGGGCCAGCGACTTGGGGTTCTTGGGGTTGAACTGCTTTACGATCTTGGCCCAAAGCATACGTGCAGCACGCATCTTGGCGATCTCCATAAAGTGGTTCATACCGATAGCCCAGAAGAACGACAGACGCGGTGCGAACTGGTCGATGCTCATACCGGCATTCACACCGGCCCGCAGGTACTCCAGACCGTCGGCCAGCGTATAAGCAAGCTCGATGTCGGCCGTGGCACCAGCCTCCTGCATGTGGTAACCCGAGATAGAGATCGAGTTGAACTTGGGCATATTCTTCGAGGTGTACTCGAAAATGTCGGCGATGATACGCATCGAGAACTCGGGGGGATAAATATAGGTGTTGCGCACCATGAACTCCTTGAGGATATCGTTCTGAATCGTACCGGCCATTTGGTCGAGGGTGCAGCCCTGTTCCAAACCTGCGACGATGTAGAATGCCAAGATCGGCAGAACGGCGCCGTTCATAGTCATCGACACCGACATCTTGTCCAGAGGAATGCCGTTGAACAGCACCTTCATATCCTCTACCGAGCAGATCGAAACGCCGGCCTTGCCGACGTCGCCCACTACGCGCGGGTGATCGGCGTCATAGCCGCGGTGCGTTGCGAGGTCGAACGCCACCGACAGACCCTTCTGACCCGAGGCCAGATTACGACGGTAGAATGCGTTGGACTCTTCGGCCGTCGAGAATCCGGCGTACTGGCGGACTGTCCACGGACGCATAACGTACATTGTGGAATAGGGACCGCGCAGGAACGGAGCCAAACCTGCCGCATAGTTCAGGTGCTCCATACCGGCCAGATCCTCGGCCGAGTAGTGGCCTTTGACGGGTATCTGCTCGGCGGTGAGCCATACGTTTTCGTTGTCGGCGCATGGCTTGTCGGCACCGCAGCTTTCGGTTGCGGGTGCCTCGTATGTCAAATCTGTGAATTTTGCTCTCATAGTTTTCCTTCCGTTAGATACCGAGTTCCTTTAAGTAATTTTGCAGGGTTTCGAGTACGTTTACCTTTACGTGGATGAAGTTCTCGATGCCCTGAGCCTTCAGTTCGTCCATCGAAGCGGGCGCTCCGGCGACAACCAAGATGGCCTTGCCGCCAAGCAGCTCCTTGATCTTGGGCGCTACGACTGCATAGTCGTCATCGGCTGCGCAGACAACCACGATGTCGGCTTTCGATGCCAAAGCGGCTTCGACACCCTCCTCGATCGACTTGAAGAAGGTGTTGTCCTGTACGCGGATACCGGCGCAGGCGAAGAAGTTGCAGGAGAACTGTGCGCGGGCGCGGGCCATAGCCAGTGAGCCGCAGGTAAGCATAAACGCTTTGGGGGTCTTGCCGCTGCGGTCTACCTTCAGACGCATAGCCTCGAATGCCATAGCACCGCGGTAGGGCTTCAGGAAGTTGCCTTCGTCCTTCTTGCGGGTTACCACGTCGGTGTCCACTTCGTCGGCAGCCACCTCGGTGAAGTTGGGGTACTGGTTTGCACCCAGCAGAATCTGACGGCGGGTAGAGATGTTCTTGTCCTTGGCTGCGGCCGATGCCTCGACCTGCTCCACGATGAAGCCCTCCTTGAAGGCTGCCACGTAGCCGCCCTTGTCCTCTACCTGCTTGAAGAGTGCCCACGCCTGCTCGGCGATGTTCTTGGTGAGGTTCTCGATGTAGTACGAACCGCCTGCGGGGTCGACAACCTGATCGAAGTGCGCCTCGTGCTTAAGCAGCAGCTGAACGTTGCGGGCGATGCGGTCCGAAAATTCGGTCGGGGTTTCGAAAGCGGTGTCGAACGGAATCACCTCGAGCGAGTGTACGCCTGCGATTGCAGCCGACATTGCCTCGGTGGTACCGCGAAGCATATTGATATAGGGGTCGTAGACGGTCTGGTTCCACTTCGATGTTACCGCGTGGGTGAACATCTTGGTCGAGCACTGGCATTCGGGTTTGTAGGCAGCGACGATGTTTGCCCAGAGCATACGTGCGGCGCGGAACTTGGCCATCTCCATGAAGTAGTTGGACGATACGGCCATCGTGAAACGCATCTTGGAGGCGACTTCATCGACCGTGAGACCCTGCTCCATAAGTTTTACCAAGTATTCGTGACCGGCGGCCAGCGTGAATGCAAGCTCTTGTACGATAGTCGAGCCGGCGTTGTGGAACTGCGAACCGGTGATGCCTACCACCTTGATGCCCTTGTAGGCTGCAGTGCGGCGGATCAGCTCGGCCAGACGGGGGAAGCACTTCTCGCCGTTCTCGCAGCAGCCGAACGGACCTTTGGTCGAGAGCTTGAGAATGATGGGGTCGACCACGAAATTGATGTGCAGATCATCGGGAGCGATGCCCTCTTTTTCGACTTTCGCCAGCAGCATATCGGCTACCTTCTCGACGGCGCAGCCGCAGATAGTCAGTTCGATAGCGGGCAGCGAGATTTCGTTGAGCAGCGTGTCGAGATCTTCGGCCGAGAACTCCTGCTTGCAGATGCAGAAGCCGAGAGCGTCGACACCGGCATTGAGAATCTTCAGCGCTGCAGCGTTGGCCTCTTTCGGGCATTCTACGCCGAGAGTCTGGTGTACGCGCCAGTGGTTGCACTTGCCGGTGCTGCGCACGTACGGGAACCGGCCGATGTCGGTGCCCAGAAAATCGATAGCCTTAAGGTCTTCGGCGCGATAGTAGGGACGTACCTTGAATCCTTCATCGGTACGCCATACGAGTTTGCGCTCATAGTCAGCCCCTTTAAGGTCGGCTGTAATCGCCTCTTCCCACTTCTCGGTAGGGACCGGCGGGAACAGGTCGAACAGCTTTTCTTCAGTATTTGCCATAACTATAATTAGTAAATGAGGTTAAGTTGTTTTCAATTAAGTGAACAAAGATAGTCAAATTTTATTATTGTTATTCAAAAAACACTAAAAAAACGTCTCCATACGGTTATTTGTCTTCGAGTTTCGCTTTTTCGCGAAGAAATCGCACGGCTTCGTTGCGCATTTTGATCGTAAGCGTATTCTCTATTTTGGGGTGGTGACCGGCCACGACGGCCGCCTGTTTTGCAGCTTCGGTATCGCGACCGGTGTCGGCGGGTGAACGTTTGAAGCTGGTGCCGTGTCGAATGAATGCGAGCAGCAATATATTAAAAAATATAAAAATTGCGGCGGTACATATACCGATGTGATAACTGTATGCCGTGCGGCCGTAAGCATCGAATAAGAGAGGTGTAGCGATCACTGCTGCACCGCAACACGCCGAAATGATCTTGCTGAGAGTGTTCATTTGTCTGTGCCCGTAATTTTACAAAGGTAAACATAATAATTTATGGTAAAAGCGTTTTGCTGATTGTGTTTTATAAAAAATGTACTATATCTGCAAACAAACCTAAAACTGTGTGTTTATGAAAAAATTCTACTCATTTGCTCTCCTCGTGCTTTCGGCAGTTGCAATATGCACGAGCTGCTCCGAACGGGCGGAATTATACGTAGACAACGAAAAAGCTGCCGTATTCGATGTTCCGGCCGCGGCATCATTCAGGATATCGACGGAAAGTACTATTCCGCCAAGTGGTACGACGGTGCTTTGCGGCCGCGAAGCATCCGGCTTGTCGAGGGTGCCGACAGGTAAAACGTGTTAGTTAGTAATTCAAGACAGTGCCGGATCGTAAGGTCCGGCGCTGCTGTTTTTTGCGGCGGCCGATATGTCGGACTTCTCTCACTCGGCAATGCAATGTCATTTACTGCAGCCCTTTAGAGATATGTGTAAGGTTGCGGCTGAAGCCGGCAGGGATACCGTGGCAGGGGTTGTTCGACGTGGAATCGAGGTGTAGGGACGTATGCACCGGTGCAAATGGGGATAGAATTTGCACAGCCCGCATTTTTTTTCGTATCTTTGGCCTGTAAACCAATTAGAGATCTTGTCGCTTATGGAAATCTCAATGGCTGACGCTGCAGACGTATCGTCGCAAACATATCAAAAGCACATATCCAATACCTCGCGAGCGGATATAGAGATACTTCCGCGCCTTTTTATAACCGAGTCCAAACTAAACAGTTAATTTAAAATTTACAGCCATGAAAAAAATCGGGTTATTGCTTTGTTTCATCTTCATCGTCGGAGCCGGCTTGGCGCAGGATGCTCAAAGTTATTTTGACAAAGGGAAAGAATATTACAGTGTCGGAAATTACAGTCAGGCGATTCCTTATTTTATGAGAGCGAATGAGTTGTATGGAGGGAAAGATTTACCATGCCTATATAATATCGGAGTATGTTATGAGGCCTCGGAAAATTATACGCAGGCAGTTTACTGGTACCGTAAAGCGGCAGAGCAAGGGTATGCCAATGCGCAATGTAATTTAGGTATATGCTATAATAATGGTGAAGGGGTAGCAAAAGACGATGCACAGGCAGTATACTGGTATCGCAAAGCGGCAGAGCAAGGATTAGCCAATGCGCAATATAATTTAGGTACATGCTATACGTATGGTGAAGGTGTAACAAAAGACGATGCGCAGGCAGTTTATTGGTATCGCAAAGCGGCAGAACAAGGAAAGGCCTCTGCGCAATATAATTTAGGGGCATGTTATAATAATGGTCAAGGTGTAATGAAAAACAGTGCACAGGCAGTTTACTGGTATCGCAAAGCGGCAGAACAGGGATTAGCCAACGCGCAATGTAGTTTAGGTATATGTTATTATAATGGTGAAGGGGTAACAAAAGACGATGCGCAGGCAGTTTACTGGTACCGCAAGGCTGCTGAACAAGGATTCGGGAATGCACAAGCTCTTTTAAGTGTATGTTATTATGAGGGCGAAGGTGTTGCCAAAGATTTGGAACGGGCAAAATATTGGGCACGGGAAGCAGCCGCGCAAGAGGACACGTTTCCTGCTCTTAAATCTTTAGTAGAAAATTTGTTGCAGCAGAACTAACCCGGCCGAATGATGCGCAAGCCATCGGTAATAGGTGTTTTGCGGCCGCGAAGCATCCGGCCTGCCGAGAGTGACGACAGGTACTACGGGTTAGTTGGTAATTCAAGGCAGTGTCGGATCTCAAGGTCCGGCGCTGCTGCTTTTTTTGCGGCAGCCGGCTGCCAATAGGATAAAATCGGCCGATATGTCGGATTATGACCGGAAAACATCGCGATTTTAGAAAAAATTCATATCTTTGTAGATTGATAAGAAAACAAATAGATGAGCGATAACAGAATCAGGGTAGGAATTACACAGGGTGACACCAATGGAATAGGTTGGGAGATCATTATCAAGACTTTCGCCGACAGCCGTATGGCCGAGGACTTCGTGCCGGTCATTTACGGATCGCCGAAGGTCGCCACATATTACAAGAATCGTTTGTCGGATGTCGACGGGTTCGTTTACAACCCCATTCAGTCGGCATCTCAGGCGCGGCGCGGCAAGGTCAATATAATCGACTGCGGGCCTTCGGAGATAAACATCGAACCCGGCAAGGCTACGGCCGAAGCCGGCAAGGCTGCCGTGGCATCGCTGCGTGCAGCGGTGAATGCTCTCAAGGCCGGTGAAATAGATGTCCTCGTGACGGCTCCGATCAACAAGGAGAGCGTGCAGAGCGACGACTTCAGATATACGGGCCACACCGAGTTCCTCGCAGCGGAGCTGGACGGCAGTCCGATGATGATAATGTGCAGCGACATACTGCGCGTGGGTTTGGTAACGATGCACATTCCGCTGGCCGAGGTGAGCGGCTCCATTTCCAAGGAGCTTATCGTCGAGAGCCTCAAGCGCCTGCGTGCAACGCTGCGCAGCGACTTCGGAATCGTTGAGCCTCGTATCGCCGTGCTGGCGCTCAATCCCCATTCGGGCGACGGCGGACTGCTCGGGACAGAGGAGCAGGAGATCATCCGTCCGGCCATTCAGGAGGCATTTGCGCAGAAGATACTGGCTTTCGGCCCGTTTGCTGCCGACGGTCTGTTCGCAAGCGGCGGCTTCGCCCGCTATGACGCCGTGCTGGCTATGTATCACGATCAGGGATTGGCTCCGTTCAAGACCATATCGCCCGAAGGAGTGAACTTCACTGCCGCACTCTCGAAGGTTCGCACCTCGCCCGACCATGGCGTGGCCTACGATATAGCCGGAAAGGGTCAGGCCGACCCGCAGTCGATGCGTGAGGCGATATATGCCGCAATCGATATTTTCGAAAACCGTCGCCGCTGGGCGGAGATGAACGCCAACCCGCTGCAGCGCTACGAACGCGAGAAGGGCCGCGACGTGTCGGTGCAGGATCTGCCCGATACCGAACCTCAGGATTGATATGCAGAACTTCAAACGATACTCGGTAACATTGGCCGAAGCGCGGCGGGCGGTTTTCCAGCCTTCGCCGTGGCTGCAGCCGTTGCTGTTCATCGGAGTGTTCTTGGCGGCCAATTTGGTGTCGCTGCTGGTGATGATATTGATCGTGGCAGTGCCCGCGGCAGTGTCGGCTACTATGAACGGCGAGGATGCGATGCAGGCTGTTACGGCTGTGGTCAATTCGGAGGTGTTTATGCTGGCGACAACGATCCCCTCCACGATAGTGTTCATCCTGTATGCCCGCTATGTGGAGCGCCGTTCGGCCCGATCGATCGGCTTCACGCGCCGCCGCATATTCGCGCATTATGCCACTGGTTTGGTTGCTGGCGCAGCCTTGTGCGCAGCGGCTCTCGGGATATGCACGGCAATCGGTGCGATGTCTTTCTCGGGTGTCAACGGAGGGGTCGATCCGCGTATGATCGCGGCGATTTTTGTCGGGTTTCTCTTTCAGGGTATGTCCGAGGAGGTGATGCTGCGCGGCTGCTTTATGGTTTCGATGGCCAATCGCGCGCCGGTGTGGGTGGCCGTGGCGGTAAGTTCGGTGGCATTCTCTGCGCTGCACCTTATGAACAACAACGTTACGCTGCTGGCATTCGTCAATTTGGTGCTCTACGGCGTTTTTGCGGCGCTGTACTTTCTGCGCACCGATAACATTTGGGGCGTCGCTGCCCTGCATTCGGCGTGGAACTTCGTGCAGGGCAATGTGTTCGGTGTCGAAGTGAGCGGTATGGCCAGCCGGCATACCATTTTCGAATTTGCTGCCGCAGAGGGCGCTCCCGAGTGGCTCAGCGGCGGAGGGTTCGGTCTCGAGGGCGGCGTGGCCACTACAGCGGTTTTCGGCATCGGCATAGCAGTGATGCTGCTGTTGCCCCGAAGAAACAAATATAATGAAAAGCCGAGGACGTATTCCGTCTCGTAATTGTGGGAGCGTCTGAGGTGTAAACTATTAATAACAAATTTTTCAGTCACATGATGAAAATCACATTCCCCGACGGCAGCATTCGTGAGTATGCCAAAGGGACTACGGCGATGCAGATCGCCGAAAGCATCAGCCCGCGGCTGGCACAGGAGGTGCTGGCTGCCGAGGTGAACGGTGCGGTGCGCGACTTGCTCCGCCCGATCGAAGAGGATAGCGAGGTCCGCCTGCTCAAGTGGGACGACGAAGATGGAAAGCACGCCTTTTGGCACACATCGTCGCACCTGCTGGCCGAGGCGCTCGAGGCGTTGTACCCGGGCATCAAGTTCGGTATCGGTCCCGCTATCGAGAACGGATTCTATTACGATGTGGATTCTCCGGTGCCTATCACCGAGGGCGACCTGCCGCGTATCGAGCAGAAGATGATCGAGCTGGCGCGCAGCAAGGAACCTGTGGTGCGCAGCGAAGTCAGCAAGGCCGATGCCCTGCAAACCTTCACCGAGAAGGGCGACCAGTACAAGGTTGAATTGATCGAGGCGCTCGAGGACGGTACCATATCATTCTATACCAACGGCGCGTTCACCGATCTGTGCCGCGGTCCGCATCTGCCCAATACGGGGTTTATCAAGGCCGTCAAGCTGACCTCGGTGGCCGGCGCTTACTGGCGCGGCGACGAGAAGCGTCAGATGCTGACACGTATATACGGCATCTCGTTCCCGAAGAAGTCGATGCTCGACGAGTATCTGGTTATGCTCGAGGAGGCCAAGAAACGCGACCACCGCAAGTTGGGCAAGGAGCTGGAGCTGTTCTGCTTCTCGCAGCGCGTAGGTCAGGGCCTGCCTCTGTGGCTGCCCAAGGGTGCCGCTCTGCGCGACCGTTTGGAGCAGTTCCTCCGCCGTGTGCAGAAGGCCTACGGATACCAGCAGGTCATCACGCCGCATATCGGCAACAAGGAGCTTTATGTGACTTCGGGCCACTATGCCAAGTATGGCAAGGACTCTTTCCAGCCGATACATACGCCTATCGAGGGCGAGGAGTATCTGCTCAAGCCGATGAACTGCCCGCACCACTGCGAGATCTACCGCAGCAAGCCCCGTTCGTACAAGGATCTGCCGGTGCGTCTGGCCGAGTTCGGAACGGTGTACCGCTACGAGCAGAGCGGTGAGCTGCACGGGCTTACCCGCGTACGTGGATTCACACAGGACGATGCCCATATGTTCGTGCGTCCCGACCAGCTGCTCGAGGAGTTCGAGAAGGTTATCGATATTATTCTCTATATCTTCAAGACGCTGAAGTTCGACAACTATACGGCACAGATTTCGCTTCGCGATCCCGAGAACCGCGAGAAGTACATCGGCTCGGACGAGAATTGGGAGAAGGCCGAAAGTGCGATCATTCAGGCTGCCAAGGAGAAGGGTCTCAATACGGTCGTTGAGTACGGCGAGGCTGCTTTCTATGGCCCGAAGCTCGACTTTATGGTCAAGGATGCAATCGGCCGCAAGTGGCAGCTCGGCACCATTCAGGTGGATTACAACCTGCCCGAGCGTTTCGATTTGATCTATACCGGTGCCGATGACAAGCCGCACCGCCCGATTATGATCCACCGTGCTCCGTTCGGCTCTATGGAGCGTTTCGTCGCGGTGCTGTTGGAGCATACGGCAGGCAAGTTCCCGCTGTGGTTAGCTCCTGATCAGGTGGCTGTGCTGCCTATCAGCGAGAAGTACAACGATTATGCGGAGAAGGTCACTGCCTTTATGAACCGTTACGATGTCCGCGCTTTGATCGATAACCGTAACGAGAAGATCGGCCGCAAGATCCGCGACAACGAGCTGAAGCGTATTCCCTATCTGCTGATCGTAGGCGAGAAGGAGGAGGCTGACGGTTTGGTTTCGGTGCGCGTTCAGGGCGAAGGCGACAAGGGCCAGATGACGATGGAGGCATTCCGCGATATGATCCTCGAGAAGGTCAGAGAGGAGACTGCCGGAAACGACAAGATACAGTAAGTTTTTTAACCAATAGGAGGACAAAGTTATAAACACTACGAAACCATTTCAGCCGAGGGTAGGCGGTCAGGGTCCCAAGCCCAATCAGCCTCACGGGGCGAGACGTCCCGAGAAGGAGAACCCTCATCGCATTAACGAGGAGATCACCGCCGCGCAGGTGCGTGTGGTCGGGGACAATATCGAGGCGCCCGTGGTGCTTCCGATACGCGAAGCGCTCAAGATGGCCGACCGTATGGAGTTGGATCTGATCGAAATTTCACCCAAGGCCGATCCGCCGGTATGTCGCATAGCTGACTACCAGAAGTTCCTGTATCAGCAGAAACGCAAGGCCAAGGAGATCAAGGCTAAAGCGGTTAAGGTCGTTATCAAGGAGATTCGTTTCGGTCCGCAGACCGATGATCACGACTACAACTTCAAGCTGCGTCATGCCGAAAACTTCCTCAAGGAGGGCGCCAAGGTGAAGGCGTATGTCTTTTTCCGCGGCCGTTCGATCGTGTTCAAGGAGCAGGGCGAAATACTGCTGCTTCGCTTCGCGACCGATCTTGAGGAGCTGGCCAAGGTCGAGATGATGCCCAAGCTCGACGGCAAGAAGATGACGATGATGCTTGCTCCCAAGCCCAAAAAGGGCTGACACAGCATCGGCTCGATATTCAAAGGTATGGGTATTCTCCCCTCGCGGGGGAATATCCGTATCTTTATTTTTTGCATCGTACCGCCCGCCGCATTCCTTTCTCCGTGACGTGCCAATCGGCGATACCTGAAGTACTCCGTTCGGCAGCGCTCTCGCTTATCCGTACTTTGGCTTCGTCGAAGATACTCCCGCTCGGCAAAAATCAAGTAAACTTGTTTTTGCCCTCGCTTATCCGTACATTGGCTTCGCCGAAGATACTCTCGCTCGGCAAAAATCAAGTAAACTTGTTTTTGCCCTCGCTTATCCGTATCTTTGCAGTGAGGAAAGTTGCAAACATTTAAATAAAAGGAACTATGTTAAGTCAGAAAATGCAAGATGCGTTGAATGCGCAGATCAATGCCGAGTTGTGGTCGGCATATCTTTATCTGTCGATGTCGATGGACGCAGCCGACAAGGGCCTGAAGGGCATTGCCAACTGGTTCGCGATCCAATTCAAGGAGGAGCAGGATCATGCTCAGATCTTCATCAACTACATCCTTTCGCGCGGCGGTCGTGTAAAGCTGGCTCCTATCGCCGAGGTGCCGACCGAGTGGGCTTCGCCGCTGGCTATGTTCGAGAATACGCTCGAGCACGAGAAGAAGGTTACTGCATTGATCCACGACCTGTGCCTTATCGCCGAGGAGGAGAAAGATCTCGCTACGGCAAACAAACTCGTTTGGTTTGTGGACGAGCAGGTAGAGGAAGAGGAGAATGCCCGCGATATCATCGACCAGATGCGTATCGTCGAGGGTAACAAGTTCGGTCTGTACATGATCGACAAGGAGCTTGCCGCTCGTGTATATACGACTCCCTCGCCGCTGGCAGGCAAATAACAACCGGCCGAAGTACCGGATTTTTATCGTGAAGCAGCCGAAAAGCTGCTTCACTTTTTTATGCGCGCGGGGCTACCGTACTGAGAATGCGAATACTATTTTGCGGCGGTAGGTCTCGCCGCGATGCAGTATAGCCGATGGGAAAGCGGGGTGGTTGGGCGCATCGGGGAAATTCTGGCACTCTATCGCAACGCCGTCGTAGTCGCGGTAGGCGCGTCCGCTCTTGGACGTCGGATTGCCCTCGAGCCAGTTACCTGTGTATATCTGCACTCCGGCTTGATCGCTGGATACGGTCAGACAGCGTCCCGACTGGGGATCGTACAGTTCGGCGACCTCCCGAACGTTTCCGCCGGCACTGTCGTCTGCGATCCAGCAGTTGTCATAGCCTTTGCCGAATGTCAGGGCTTCGAAATCGGCGCCGATATCGCGCCCGAGCGGTTTGGCCGTGCGGAAATCCATCGGTGTCCCCGCTACGGAGGCATATTCGCCTGTCGGGATCAATGTCCGGTCGGTAGGCAGCCATTGCGATGCCGCCAAGCGGAGCTGCTGTTTCAGCACCGAACCCGAGCCTTCGCCGGCGAGGTTCCAATATGCGTGGTTGGTCAGATTTATGATCGTCGTGCCGTCGCTTTCGGCTGTCAGGTCGAGTACTAACCTGCACGGGTCGTCCCAGCTGTATTTTGCACGAACATCCACCGCGGCAGGGTAGCCGGCATCGCCCGTCGGGCTGTGCAGAGAGAACAATACGCCGTCCGCTTCGATCGATGCTTGCCACAGCCGATTGGCGAAGCCGTCGGGTCCGCCGTGGAGGTGGTTCGGACCGTTGTTTACTGGCAGGTCGTACTCCCGCCCCTCCAAGGTGAAGCGTCCGCCGGCTATGCGGTTGGCATAACGACCCGGGATTTTGCCCATACAGGCCCCGTCGCCGAAGTATGACTGCGGGTCGGCATATCCGAGGGCTACATCGGCCAGTGCGCCATTTCTGTCCGGCACGTGCAGGGCTATTATTCCGGCGCCGAGATTGCTCAGCACAGCCTTGGCTCCGCCGCCGTTCACTAATTCGAATAGCTCTATTTGGCCCTGCGGGCAAACCGTTGTCGAAATTTTCCGGATCATAATCTCTTTTATTGTATGTGTCATTTGGCGTATTCGTTCGCTTCGATACGTACCTCGAACAACGGGTTCCCCTCCGGATCGTTGTATCCGTATTCGAATGCTGTCGCCTTGTCGCGCAATTCAGCCAGCCCCGCTTCGCGTCGGATCCTGTCCGGCAGAACTTTGCCGAGAGCCGTCTTCAGGTCGCTGCATTCACTCGGCGTGAGTTCCCCGAGGGATAGGGTATAGCAATACCGCAGCGTATTGGGTGCGATATAGGTTACCGAATCGAGTACGGTATGCGCATCGACACGCTCGGGAGTCGATCGGTTGATACGGGCGACTGTGCGCCGCAGGAACCGTTCGGTGTCGCGGGCGTCATTGCACGCTACCGAGCATAGGAGTGCAATAGCCGTACCGACAAGCAGCCGGCTCGGGAAAAAAGCGCGCATCAGAACGGCAGATCATCGAACTGCTCGGCGGCAGCCGGTGCTTCATATTCCGAGGCGCCAAGTGGCGGCAGGTCGGGCATAGGTGCGGCAGCAGACTGTGCCGGTGCGCTTTTCTGTATGCGCCAAGCCTTTACATCGGTGTACCAGCGCCCGTTATATTCGCGCGACTCGATGTTTACCGATACGTTGACGCGGTCGCCCTCGCGAAGCGATGCAGCGTCGGCTGCACGGTCGCCGAAAAATGTTACGCAAATCTTGCGTGAAAATTCGTTGGGCATTTCGAACACGACCTCCTGCTTTTTCCACTCGCCGCGTGCGCTCGTACCTTTCTGTACGGGTAAAACTCTGTAGACGATTCCTTCGAATTCCATTTTATTCTTCGATTATTTTGATGTTCAAGATCAAGTCGCCGGCACGTATGTCGTCGATCACTTCCAATCCCTCCACTACGCGGCCGAATGCGGTATGCACGCCGTCCAAGTGCGCAGTATTTTCACGGTTCATGCAGATAAAGAATTGCGAACCGCCTGTATTGCGTCCACGGTGCGCCATCGACATTACGCCGCGGTCGTGATACTGGCGCGGTGCGGAGGTCTCGCAGGGAATAGTGTACCCGGGACCGCCTGTTCCGTCGCCGCGCGGGCAGCCGCCCTGAATGACGAAGTCGGGTATGACGCGGTGGAAAGTCAAACCGTCGTAGAAGCGGCTTTCGGCCAGCTTGCAGAAATTAGCTACCGTTATAGGCGTCTCCTTTTCATATAGTTCGGCTTTCATATCGCCTTTTTCGGTGCTTATTATGGCATATTTCATCGGTTGATAATTTTTAAACAAAGATACGAATAAGCGAGCGCAATGCCAAATTTATTTGAGCATTGCCGAGCGGGAGTATCTTGGGCGAAGCCAATGTACGGATAAGCGGGCGCAATGCCAAATTTATTTGAGCAATGCCGAGCGGGAGTATCTTGGGCGAAGCCAATGTACGAATAAGCGGGCGCAAAAACAAGAGAGTCTTGTATTATGGTTGGAAAGTCGTATGATACGCCGTCAGAGAAGTCCTTCCTGAAGAAAACTGAAAATGCCGTTCTGCGAGATGATTATATGATCCAGCAGCCGTATGTCGAACAGGGCGGCAGCGT
>CAYYUW010000059.1:0-4698 GCA_964474985.1 uncultured Alistipes sp.
TAATATGCAACGAATTCAATGCTTTTTTTAAGCAAAATGTATGTAAACTTGTTTTTGCGACAGTTTATTTTTACATTTGCACCGATTAACCGAAACTTTGCAACCACATAACTGTTAAAATAAACCGTATCATAATGAAACGTTTCCTGATTCTTTTGGCTACCATAGTGTCGGCGGCTGCAGTGTCGGCGCAGCCTCTACAGCGTGTCGCGCCCGAAAAGGCGGGTCTCGATCCTGCAAAATTGGCCGAAGCCGACCGTATGATCGCCGCCGCCGTAGAAAAGCGCGAGTTCCCGGGCGCCGTGTTCGCCGTTGTCCGTCATGGCAGGATGGCGCACATCAAGGCATTCGGCGACCGCCAGTGGGTTCCCGAAACCCTTAAGATGAAGGAAAATACGATCTTCGATCTGGCCTCGCTCAGCAAATCCACCTCGACGGCCCTCTGTACGATGATTCTCGTCGAGCGCGGACAGATCCGCCTCACGGACCGCGTCAAGGATTATATTCCTGAGTTCCAAGGCTGGCCCGAAGGCGACGGCGACACTACCGATATTCGCATCATCGATCTGCTGACGCACTCCTCGGGACTTCCGGCATACGCCCCCGTCGCTCAGGTCAGCAAGGAGTATGGCGAAACTCCCGAGGCTCTGCTGCAGTATATCACCACCTGCAAGCGTGGCTTCGCACCCAAGAGCCGGTTCCGCTACAGCTGCTTGAATTTCATCACGTTGCAACATATCATCCAAAAGGTTGCAGGCGAGCCTCTGAAGGAGTTCGCCCGCAAGAACATCTTCGAGAAGCTCGGGATGAATGATACCGGCTACTGCCCCGAGGGCAAACTGCGCGCCCGCTGCGCCGCCACCGAGCAGCAGCCCGACGGCTCGGTGCTGGTGGGCGATGTTCACGACCCGCTGGCCCGCATCTTCAACAAGGGCAACTCGGGCAATGCCGGCGTGTTCTCCACGGCTGACGATCTGGCCGTGCTGTCGGCCGCCCTGCTTGCCGGCGGCGAGTACAACGGCCGCCGCATTATGGGTCCGCTGACCGTGAAGAAGATGTTCACCGTGCCCGACGAGGTGCGCCCGCTCGGCCGCGCCTTGGGCTGGGACTCCTACTCGACCTACTCGAGCAACCGCGGCGACCTGTTCTCGCCCTCGACAGTATGCCATACTGGCTATACCGGCACCTCGATCGTGATCGACCCCGAGAACGATGTGGCCGTGATTTTGCTTACCAATGCCGTACACCCTTCGGACAGCGGCCGCACCTCGCGTCTGCGCTCGGCATTGTCGAATATCGTGGCCGGCGCCATAACCGATTGATTGACAACAAGTGATAAAGCGTATCTTCTGCATACTGGCGCTCCTCGCGACCACCTTTGCCGCCTCGGCCTACGAGGCGCGCACGGTCGCCGATGTGCCTAATGTCAATGTGGCGGATGCGCGCCGCTTTACCAGCGACCCCGACGGAATCCTGTCTCCGGCCGCCGTCGACAGCATCGACCGTATGCTCTACCGTCTGCGCAAGGAGAACGGCGCCGAGGCAGCCGTTGTCGTCGTAGGCTCGATAGGCAGTGCCGACGTGTTCGGATTCGGCCACGAGCTGTTCCAAAAGTGGGGCATAGGCTCCTCGGAAAACAATAACGGACTGTTGATACTTTTGGTGATCGACCAGCGCGAAATACGTTTCATCACCGGCTACGGCATCGAGGGCATCTTGCCCGATGCCCTGTGCCGCCGCATTCAGGCGCAGTATATGGTGCCGCTGCTCGGTCAGGACGACTGGGACGGCGGTATGGTGGCCGGCGTGGCGGCGGTGCGCGAAGTGCTCGCCAACGGTCCCGAAAGCCTTCTTGCACAGGGCGATGAACTCACTGACAATGTATCCATAGCGATCATTATGCTGTTCACCGCCGGATTCATCGCCTTGGCCCTGTTCATAGCGCGGTTGATGGCGCCCAAATGCTCGACCTGCGGCAAACGCAAGCTGCAGCGCGTCAGCTCGCAGATCGTCAGCCGCTCGGTGATGTACGAAACTGTCGAGGAGGAGTTCGTATGCCGCAACTGCGGCGCCCGCACCAAGCGCGTAAGCCGCTACAACCGCTTCGGCGACCCGCGCAACAACGGCGGCGGAGCCGGCGGCTTCGGTGGCTTCGGCGGTTTCGGCGGAGGCGGCTTCGGTGGCGGAGGCGGCTTCGGCGGCGGAATGTCCGGCGGCGGAGGTGCAGGATCACGTTTCTGAAAACTAACGACCAACAAATTATAAAAGATGAAAAAAAGCACCATTATTTGGATCGTCGTTATCGCCGCGGCAGCCCTGTGGGTCTACTCAGGCTATAACCGACTGGTAAACGAAGACGAGAATGTCACCAACAAGTGGGCGGCCGTGGAGGCCGACTACCAGCGTCGTGCCGACCTCATTCCCAACCTCGTGGCTACCGTAAAGGGTTATGCCGAGCACGAGAGCGGAACGCTGCAGAGCGTGACCGATGCCCGCAGCAAAGCGACCTCCGTACAGCTCGGGGCAGGTGATCTGACCGAGGAGAATCTGCGCGCATACCAGCAGGCGCAGGGCGCCGTCACTTCGGCGTTAGGCCGGCTGATCGCCGTGGCGGAGAGCTATCCCGATCTGAAGGCCAACGAGAATTTCCGCGACCTTCAGGTGCAGCTCGAAGGCACCGAAAACCGTATCGCCGTATCGCGCAAGGGATACAATGACGCCGTGCAAAGCTACAACGTGGCCGTGCGCCGGTTCCCCGCGAATATCTTGGCCTCACTGTTCGGTTTCGACAGAAAGGCCTCCTTCTCAGCTGATGAGGGGGCCGAAACTGTACCGACAGTAGAATTTTAGGCCGTTATGAAATTCTGTCGTATAGTCGTCGCGATAACTGCGGCGCTCATTATCGCATCCTGCTCCGACAACAGAGAGGATCAGCCGCAGCCACTGTCATCTGCCAAGGAACTTAACTCGTTCGGATTCACCACTTCGGACAACCCTCATCTGCAGCGCACCTGCCGCGGAATCAGAATCGACCGCACGTTCAACGTCACAGTGCCTATGGGCTGTCCGCTCAATGAACTGCGCGCCGACTTCTCTGTATCGAAAGGCGCCCGTCTCCTTATCGGCACCGAGCAGCTCGAAACCGGTGCCACCGCAGCGGATTACTCCGCGCTGGTGACCCTCACCGTAGTGGCCGAGGACGGAACCAAAGCAACCTACTATGCCGACGTGCGCAACGGCGTCTACCAGATCGACGACAAGGTGTTCGACTTCATGAAAAAATATGCGATACCGGGTATGTCGGTATCCATAGGCGATGCGGGCAAATTGGTCTATTCGCGCGGGTACGGTTACGCCTGCGTCGAGACCCACGAGCGTGTGGAATCTGACTATATGTTCCGTCTTGCGAGTGTCTCCAAGCAGTTCACCAGTATGTGCATCCAGCGGTTGATCGACGACGGCAAACTGTCGCTCGATGACCGCCCGTTCGCCAAGGGCGGAATACTCGCCGATGACTATCCTCAGCATAAACCTCAGTGCGAGCAGATTACAGTGCGCAACCTGCTCGAGCACACCTCCGGCTGGGACGGCTCGTTCGATCCTATGTTCTCGTCGTACACCAGCGGCTTCACCTCGGAGCAGACGGTGAAGTACTCGCTGCAGAATATCGATTTCGCTGCCGGTGTGGGCACGGTGTTCAGCTACTCGAACCTCGGATACTGCATCCTCGGCCGCATAATCGAGAAGGTGTCCGGCCAAAGCTACGAGTCGTATCTGCGCGAGGCTGTGCTCGACCGTGTCGGCACGACCGACATCCGTATCGGCTCGACGGGGCAGAGCAACCGCTTCGACCGCGAAGTGGTATACTACTCCCAAAGCGGCACAAACGGCTACGGCAACAATATGGTCCGGATCGACGCCTGCGGCGGCCTGATCGCCTCGACCGAGGAGCTGATTCGCGTGCTGCTGTCGATCGACGGCCGCGACGACTATCCCGAGATATTCCCTGCATCGACCCTCGACCGTATGTTCACCCCCTCGAACGTGTCGCCGCATCGATACGCCCTCGGCTGGCGGGTCAACCATACCTTATTTTATAAGGGCTGCGCCTACCACTCCGGTAACCTCGCCGGTACGGCCGCATTCTGGATCCGCGGCGGCGACGGCCACCATACCGCACTGCTCTGCAACTCGCGAAACTACGACGACAACTTCGATAACGAACACTATACCCTTGCAAACGACCTGCACTCATTCCGCGCCCTGCCCGTGGAAGATCTGTTCAATAAATAGAACAGCGGACTTTCGCGAGGAGCTTTCGCGCAGCAGGCTTTCGTGCAATGGGCTGTGGCCGGAAGGACTTGCGGCTCAGTGATTTAGCAGCGTATAGTTTGCGGCGAACAGATCGATTGCTTTGTAACTTGCACGCCCGCCCTTTCGAGGACGGGCGTGAATTTTTTGAGGCAAAGGGGGGCACGCCGAAAGCGTGAGCAGCCGAAGTGGCATCGCCTCGGGCGTTGCAGCTGCGCGACAGAATGCCGCCGTTGTTTTTGAGGCGTATGGTTTGTCGAAAAAAACGGGTTGCGTGAGCAACCCGCGCGCCCGCCCCAAGGGGGGCGCAGCGCGGGCGCGCGATTGTCAGCTCCTGGCGCTGAAGGGTATATAGTGGTAAAAGTAAGTGGAGCGAATATTTTGGGG
>CAYYUW010000060.1:0-1913 GCA_964474985.1 uncultured Alistipes sp.
GGGCTCACCCGAACGCGTTACGGCTACCACACCGGCCAGGTTACCGGCCAGGTTGGTCGAAAGGTTCGACGAGGGGAACTTCAGATTCCCGACATCCACCGTCGAAATAGCACCCACGACCGAAGTCTTCTTCTGAGTACCGTAACCCACAACGACGACCTCTTCGACGACTTCGGCGTCAGCCGAGAGCTTGACGTTGATCAGTGTGCGGTTGTTGACGGGAATCTCCTGGTCCTTGTAGCCCAGGTAACTGAACACGAGGACATCAGTACTGCTCGCCTTGATGGTATAGCTACCATCGACTGACGTTGAAGTACCGCTTACCGTGTTCTTCACCAGGACGGTCGCACCGATCACAGGAGCATTACTCTCATCGACAACGACGCCCTTTACGACAATCTGCCCTTGGCCGCGCGCAATAGCGGACGGCAAAAGGAGCAGGCAAACCAAGCAGATTTTCAAAATCCGATGGCTCATGAGTAGAGTTTGCTTCATGCCTTTGATTTTAGGTTTTTATAAAATAATAAATTTTGGTATTGGTTTTTCAAAAATTAATTAAAGACGCTCAACAAGGACAACACAAAAACGACCGGCACAGGGGAATCGCTCCTCGCCGATCAGCGGTATGGTCCGTCGGTAAAACGGACAAAGTAAATGCAATTGGTTTATATTCAACCAATTCGCGGGGGGGGGTGTACAGCGTATGCTTTATTGGCCGCATTTTTTTGCGTTTATTTAATTACAAAATTATGAATTTAATTCTAATTTCCAAAATTCCGGCAACATTTTTTGTCCGGTTTTTTGAGCAAACAGCCACGCCGTTTATAAAAAATCAAACCTTGGCTGACGCCCTCCGCCGCCACCCCTGTTCAGCGGGGCAAAAGAAGGTCTTCGAGGCGGAGTTTGGGGACTACGTGCGTGCCCGTCTCGGTGCGGAAATAGCGGTGATCCTCCCCGGGGGCGATCTCCTTTAGCTCGATCCGCTCCGCCTTGCGCCCGATGGCCACCACAAGCAGCGGGTCGAGCGTCAAATGCAGCGTCTGGCGGAGACCCTGACGATCGAATGCGCCGATACACAGACCGTTAAGGCCTATTTCGGTAGCTTGCAGCAGCATACTCTGCACCGAAATGCCCAAGTCAATATCCACCTCGCGGCTCTCCTTCACGGTCGAACAGACGACGATAAAGGCATTGGGCTCTGTGCCCGCTATCGGCAGGTGCAGCTCGGGCAGCGCCGCGCCCATTCGGACGTATTTGAGCACCTCGGGCGCTTCGTCCGAGAGGACCAGCCGAAAGCGCAGGACCTGCTGGTTGCGGGCCGAGGGGATCAGGCTGTTGACCGCCACGATACGGCGCAACTGGTCCTCACGCACCGTAAAACCGCTGTCGTACCCCCGGACACTGCGGTTGCGCAACAACAGCGATTCGAGCTTGGGCGCGGGCTTCCGATCCGGCTGTGCCTTGCGCTCGAAGTACTCCTCCATCTTGCGGCCTAAATAGTTATCCGCCATATTCAGACCTCCCGACCATTAAGAAATAGGCGTTCGATGAGCGGCGTAGTGTAGGCGTACGGGATGAAGGCCACCGAGGGTATCGGCTTGGTGATGAAGAAGTTCGCCACCTTGCCCACGGCGATCGAACCGTACTCGTCGCCCAGTCCCATCGCCGCGGCGCCGTTCTGCGTGGCGGCCGTGAGGGCTTCCGAGGGGGTCAGGTGCATCTGCGTGCAAGAGAGCGCCACCACCATCCGCATATCGCCCGAGGGTGACGACCCCGGGTTGTAATCCGAAGCCAGCGCCACCGCCAGCCCCGCGTCGATCATCCGCCGGCCCTCCGCGTAAGGCATCCCCAGGAAGAATGAAGCCCCGGGGAGCAGTGTCGGGATCGTATGCGAGCCGCGCAACAGGTCGATC
>CAYYUW010000061.1:0-3352 GCA_964474985.1 uncultured Alistipes sp.
ATTTTTATACCAAAAATTTGGACTATCGTATGAAAATAATCCTTATATTTGCAAAAAGAATCGCAAAAAATCAAACATGTTACGTATGGGAAATTTCAGACTAACCCTCCTGTTACTTTTGGGTCTCACGTTATCGAACTACTCTCCTGCGCTTGCCAAGCGAACTTCCAAAAAGAGCAAGGGCAAAACCGAGCAGACCGATACCCTCAAGCCGAAACAATCGAAGTACAAAAAAACATTCTCATCCAAGAACGGATGCGTCAGCGCACGCGGTTCGTTTCTCTCGTTGCACAAAACCGGCGGAAAGCTCTACATCGAAATTCCGAAAAAATACCTTAACCGCGAAGTGCTCATCGCAGCGACCGTCACAGGAACAAGCGACAGCAATGTGGCGACAATCGGCTACAAGGCCCGTCAGCCGTTTCACGGCCGTTTTACGGAACGCGACAGCTGCATTTTTTTAGAGCGCATCTCCGTGCTTCCCGATGCAGACCCGTCGAACCCGGACTCCGAACGCAACATTCGTTTAGCGAACCTCAACCCAATTATAGGGGGGGGGAAATTGTTCTGCGAATCCGACGACAAGGAGCATGTAGTATTTGACGCCACCTCGCTTTTCCGCAGTGTCGACGTCCTCTCCCCGTTAGGCACGCGCACGGCGTTGGGACTCACGCTCAAAGCCAAGCTCGAGTCCGGCAAAAGCACATTCGACGATCTGAAATCCTTTGCCGACAACGTGTCGGTAAAGTCCACGCTGTCCTATACGGTCACCGCCTCCTTTCTGGGATTGCTCACCGTTTTGCGCGACGCTCCGGTAAGCGTGCAGGCTACTCATACGATCCTGCTGCTTCCCGAGCGGAAAATGCAGCCCCGATTGGCGGACAGCCGGATCGGCACGTTCCTGACCAACCGCCAAAGTTTCGGTGGCAACGCCGACAAGATCACGACCTATTCGGTGGTCAACCGCTGGCGGCTTGAGCCGCGCGACACGGCGGCCCTGCTCCGGGGCGAACTCTCCGAACCGATAAAGCCCATCGTCTTCTATCTCGACGACGCATTTCCCGCCGCATGGCGCGACGCGGCCCGCAAGGGGATTCTGCGGTGGAACAAGGCGTTCGAAGCCGTCGGATTCAAAAACGCCGTCCGCGTCGAACCCTTTCCCGCTGACGATCCCGAATTCGATCCCGACAATCTGAAATACTCCTGCATCCGCTATGTCCCGACGGCCGTAAGCAACGCCATGGGGCCCTCGTGGGTTGATCCGACCACCGGAGAGATCATCAACGCCTCGGTGATCGTCTACAACGACGTGGCCCAACTCATCAACAACTGGCGCTTCTGCCAGACAGCACAGATCGACCAGCGGGTGCGGGCCGTACGGATGCCCGACGAGGTGATGGACGAATCGCTGGCCTATGTGCTCGCCCATGAAGTGGGGCATTGTCTGGGGTTCATGCACAACATGTCCGCCTCGGCCGCCTATCCGGTCGACTCGCTGCGCAGCGCACGGTTCACCGCCCGCAACGGCACGACTCCGTCGATCATGGACTACGCCCGCTTCAATTACGTCGCACAGCCCGGCGACACGGGCGTGCGTCTCACCCCGCCCGATCTGGGCGTGTACGACTACCATCTGGTCCAGTACGCCTACAAGCCCATACCCGAAGCGCGAAGCATGGAGCAGGAGCGCCCCGTGCTGGAGCGCTGGCTCGACGCCCGGGCCGGAGACCCGTGTTACCGCTACGGACGTCAGCAGATGTCCCTGCGCTGCGATCCGACCGCCATTGAGGAGGATCTGGGTGATGACGCCATTCGGGCCTCCGACTACGGCATCGCCAACCTCAAATACATTCTCGCGAACCTCGACAGCTGGATTACGGACGACGAGGATGCGGATTATCAGCATCGCGAAGAACTCTACAACGCCCTGCTGAAACAATACGGGCGCTACGTGCAGGCTGTGATGCTCAACATCGGCGGCATCCGGCTTTACGAGGAGCGCGACCGTCCCCGCACCGAAGCCGTGGAGGCAGACAGGCAGCGCGACGCCGTGCGCTGGGTGCTCGACCGGCTCTGCGACAGTGAATGGCTCGACCGCACAGCCGTCAACGACCACCGGCCGCTGCATGTCGAAAGTTCGGCGGCATTCGTCTCCAGCACCTTCTCGGATCTCATCGAAAAGGTAAAGGCCGTGGTGCTGTCGTCCCATATCGCCAGCGGGAAGGCCTACACACCGGAAGAGTTCGTCGGCGACATCTACGAACGCGTCTGGCGTCCGACCCAAAGCGGAAAACCGCTTACTCCGGCCATGCGCAACCTGCAAAATCAGTTCGTCGACGCCTGCATTTCGGCCTTCGTACCGAGAAAAAGCGCATCGGGCAAAAGCAGTTCGCTCTCTGCCGCAGAGGCCTACTGCCCGACGCTCCATCAAACGGCCGTCTGCGAAATACCCGTCGGCGGCGCATCGGGGCTCTCTGCCGAACTGCTCGGACAACTGGCCGAAACTATCGATCCGCAGACCATCAGAGAGCGGATGTTCGGCAAAGCCGGCTACAACTGGCAGAAGAAGGTCAACATCCGCGCCATCGACCAGACGCCGGCACTGTGGCACGACACGGCTGTCCGCTGCGAAAAGCTGCTCGCGGCCAAAGCCGCAACAGCACGGGGCACAAACCGGGCACATTACAACATGCTGCTTTACCGGTTGCGCAATGCCTTGTCGTATAAATAGTTCGTACACATTTTAACTCCTAAATATATGAGAAAACTTCTACTTCGCAATTTTGCAATCCTCTGCTCGTTGCTGATCTGTCTGAACGGAATGGCGCAGACCGAGACCGAGGGTCGCATTTGGGGGCGGGTCACCGACCAGCAGGGAGAACCTTTGGTCGGTGTCGGCGTCTTCATTAAAGGCACGTCGACCGGTTCGACTACCGATGCGACCGGCTATTACAACCTGTCGCTCGGGAACAGGGACAAAGCGGTCATAATGTTCTCTTATGTCGGCATGAAAACCCGTGAGATCGCAGTTACCGGCACGTCGCGAGAGGTCAACGTGCGCCTGCAGAACGACACGGACATCGACGCCGTGGTCATTCAGGGCTACGGCCGCGTGCAGAAGCGTGAGGATCTGGTCGGCAGCGCCTATCAGGTCAACACCAAGGATCTTGAGTTCAAACCTCTGGCGCGCATCGACAACATTCTGGACGGTATGATCCCCGGCATGAGCGTACAGCCCAATGCAGACTATCCCAGCACGGTTCGTCCGCGCAACAATATCCGTATCCGCGGCGAAGCGTCGCTGTCCGCTTCGAACGAACCGCTGTGGATCGTCGACGGAGTGCCCATCTAC
>CAYYUW010000062.1:0-19617 GCA_964474985.1 uncultured Alistipes sp.
GGTAGGCCTGCATCTTGTTTACGGTGTAGCCCCATATAAGGCCGTACATCGGGGAGTTGGCCTGATAACCCGAAACGGGCATATTGTCGCTCTCCTTATGTACGTAGTTGGCTTTCAGGTTCAGCGATATGCGCTTGTTTATCTTTTGATTGAAGGCGAAAGCGTAGGTCTGCTGGTTGTAACCCACATTGGGCATTATCCAGTCGTTGCGGGTATCGGTGAATGAGAAGCGGCCGCTGGAGCCTTTGCCCGAGTTGCCGTCTACCGTTACGGTGTTGGTGTAGGTGATGCCGGTCTCGAAGATTCCGGTGAACCAGTCGTCGGCATAAACCCACGGCAGCATCGTAAATTCATTGGTATCCCAGTTCTTCGACAGATAGAGATAGCGTTTCTGCGAGGGGTCGAACTTCTCACCGAATGCGTAGCGCGATGCCTGTTTGGGCACGGCTATGCCGTTTTCGGTCATGGAGGCGGGGAGTCCCCAAGCCGAGAAGTGGGTGTTGGTGAGCGAGGTGGTTACGGCCGAGGGTCCGAACTGATCCTGAAACTCGGGCCAGAAACCGGCTCTTTCGAGCGTTACCGAACCGCTGTACGATACGCCAAGGCCCTTGTCGGTGCGACCTTGCTTGGTGGTGATGATTATGACACCGTTGCCGGCCATAGAGCCGTAAAGCGCGGCTGCGGCGGGACCCTTCAGCACCGATACCGATTCGATGTCGTCAGGGTTGATGTCGGTCACCGAGTTGCCGAAGTCCACCGGTGCGTCGGCATTGGCATAGCTGGCGCCCGATCCGGAGGCTACGGTCGAGGAGTTGATAGGCACGCCGTCCACGACGAACAGCGCTTCGTTGTTGCCGTAGTTGAGCGAGGCATCACCGCGCAGCGTGACGCGGACCGTTCCGCCCGGGCCGGTGCCGGCCGATGACATATTCAGACCGGCCACCTTGCCGTTAAGACCGGTAACCCAGTTCGACGATACGGTTTTGGTCAGGTTCTCATTGCTGATTTTCGATACGGCATAACCGAGCGATTTCTCAGCGCGCGTCAGACCGAGAGCGGTGACCACCACGTCGTCGATCTTCTGCGAGGCCTGCTGCAGCGTCACGTTGAGAGAGGTGCGCGTGCCCGCGGTATGTTCCTGAGGGTCGTATCCGAGCGACGAGAAGACGATCACGTCGTCCGCGCCAGAGATCTTTATGCTGTATGTTCCGTCGACATTGGTCGATACGCCGTTGGTCGTGCCCTTTATCATAACGGTCGCTCCGATCAGAGGCGTTTGCCCGTCGCTGTCGTACACCACGCCCGAGACCGTCTTGGTCTGTGCCGCGAGCTGCAATGTGCAGAACAGCATCGCTATGGTCGCGACTAACGGACGAAAGTAATTTTTCAGATTCATGGTTTATATGTTTTTGTTTTTTACTTCTTCAGGGTCTCGGCCGGAACGATCCGCCCACGGCGGATCGTTCCGATCCTCGACTATCCGTTGTTTATTCCACAACCTCGATTGCGGGGCTGTCTCCGTTTGCAGTTCCGGCCCATCGGCACGTTCCGCCGTTGGGAGCACTCAGCGCGCCCTTTCCGTTGGACTGCCAGTTGGCCATACAGCGGAAGCGGAACTGAACGTCGCCGTCGGGTATGTCGTTGGCGAATGTTACGACCACGGAGATGTCCAGATTGGTCTTGCCGTTCATCGCGTGGGTGTAGGATACTTCGCCCAGACCCTCGACCGTTTCGGTGATGACGGTTGTGGCGGGTTTCCATTCGCCGTCGAAGTATTCGAGTGTCCAGTATTTGTGTCCGGTTCCCGAAGTGCGTGTCAGACCCGAGAAGCGTACCTTGGTGCCGGCTTTCAGATTCTTCACGGGAACCGAGAAGAGCCAGTAGTCACCCGGCCAGCCGCCTGTGATGTACGGGTGTCCGGTACCGCCCACTATGCGGGCGATCTTCTCGTGGTTGGGATCGGGATAGGTGTGGGTGTACGAGAGAATGCCGTTGCCTATTTCCGACGGGGCGGCATTGTTCTTTTCGAATGCCTCTTGGTATTTGTGCATATCGGCTTCGGAGAACTGCCAGCGTGCAGGCAGACCCGAGAAGACGTTCGGGTCGGTGTATTCGGCCTGCGACACTGTGATCTCGACCGCTTCGGTCGACGCCTTTACGGTGAATTTGCCGCTGCGGGCTTCGCCGCTGTTGGCCGTCGGCGTCACGCTGACGGTGACGGTCTCGTTCGCCGCGCCCGTTGCAGGTGCTACGGTGTACCACGTGTCGGCGGTCTCGATCGTCCAGTCGTAGTTGGCGTTTACGGTGAAGGTCTGCGCATCGGTGGCGTCGCAGTCGAAGCTGATAGCGTTGCCGGTAAGTCCCTCGATGGTTATTTTCGGCTCGGAGAGGTCGGCGCCGGCCTGCTTGACGGTCAGCGAACCGATCGCCTTGCCGTCAACGCTGAGTACGATCTTGCCCGTACGCGCCGCTGCAGCGGTGTTTTCGGCTATCGACAGAGCTACGTTGTATACCAGACCGGATGCGACTACGCTCACGCTCTTCTTGTCCTCGGACACCGTGCTGCCCTGTGCGCCGTTGCTCTTTCCGCTGCCTACCTTCGAGAAGGTGAGCCAGTCGGAATCGGATGCGGCCGTCCAAGCGCGGTTTACGCGCACGGTATAGTTGACCTTTTGCGCTGCGGCGTCGACTTCGGCATTGCCCGTGGGGGCGATAGCGGCATCGAGAGGCAGCACTACCGCCTCAGTTGCCGGAGCCTGCGGGTTCTCGTCATCGGCGCGGGTAATCTTCACGTTGTCGAGGAACAGACGGGTCTTGATGTTCTTCTCGGCCTTGCCGTCGCAGAACTGGATCTGCGTGTCGGATCCTGCGTCCTTGACGATGACCGAGTAGCGGTCCCAAGCGAATGCGTTGAGCATCTGAATGCTCAGCGTGCGGCCCTCGTTGGTGGCGTCAGGGCTGTCGAAAGTACCTCCGCCGACCACGGTAATCGACATCGCGGTGCCGTTATCCACGGTTCCGCTGGCTGTCTTGTAGTATGCACCGTCGAACTGCACGAGCAGCGTGGCTGTGCGCTCGGCGTCTATGTCGCTCAGCTTGCGGGTGGTGAGTATGCCGTTCTCGTTGGTCTTGCCCAACTTGACGAAGCCGAGGTAGCGGCCGTAAACCGAAGCGTTGAACGTGTAGCCATTCTCCTCGGCCTTCGCTCCGACGGGGCTGTTGGCGCCGTCGACGATGAAGTGGAAGTCGGAGTTGTCGACCGTAGGCCAACCGTAGGGCTGGTTGTACTTCTCGAAATTCCACAGCGGAGTGATCCAGTTGAAGTCATCCTCGAAGAATACGTATCCCGTTTCGTGCTTGTCGGTGGGGAAGAAAGCCTTCTGGCTAAGCTCGAGCACCTCCTGCACTGAATTGGTCGGGTTGGCACTGTCGCCGCACTTGACGGTGAGCGTCGATGAGTGCGCCTCGGGAAGGGTGTTGGGCTGGGCTGTCAGGGTGACCTCGACGGTCGTGCCGGCCGCACCCGATTCGGGCGAGATGGTTATCCAGCTCTTGTCGGTTGCCTCGATGGTCCAGTCATAGGTTCCCGTTACGGAGAACTTGACTGGCTCGGGCTGTTCGACGTCGAACACTATCTCTTTGCTCTCGAGACCGGTAATCTGCAGTCCGGCAGCCAAGAATGCGTCCTGTACGACCTTGACCTCGGTCTCGGTGCAGATCGGGTGGAGGAAGGTGCCGCTGTTGGCCTTTATCGTGAAGCTGCCTTCGCGGCGCTCGCCGCCGTTGGCCTCGGGGGTCACGGTGATAAGGATTTGATCGTCGGCATTGCCCTTGAGCGGTGTTACGACGAACCAGCCCGAGTTTTTCGTAATCTCCCACTTGGAGTCTACGGCCATAGTGAACGTGCGGGGCTGATCGGCGAAGTAGATGAACTCCATACCCGTCTCCGGAACTCCGGTGAGGGTTATGGTCGGAGGAAGCGGCTGCACGTCCGCGGGTTCGGTGTTATCGTTGTCGCAAGCCGAAAACGATGTGCCCGCGAGCGCCAGAAGCGTCCAAAGCCAATTGAATTTCGATCGTTTCATTGTATGAGTCGTTATTTATTATTCGAATGATTTGCCGAATGCCTTGGGACGGGTCATAGTTTCGGTATAGGTGCGGCCGAAGCGGTCGGTGACTTCGATCTCGAGGGTCGAGTCGGCCGACGAAGCCGTTACGGCGAACAGGTGCGGCACATAGCCCGACTGGAACGAGAAGGTGTTGTTCTTGTCGGCTGCGGCGCGCGGGAAGTCGTAGCAGATAGCGTGCATCGGGTCGCGTTTCCATACCTGCGTCACGGGCAGCTCGACGCCGTTTTCGGTCACGGTTATGGTCCAAGCATCAGGCTCATGCGCCCACACGTTGATATAGACCGTGTTGGCGGCTATGCCGTTGTAGTCGTACTCGCGTGCGGGCAGATACTCGAATGCCTTCTGTGCTGTGGCATCCTCGGCCCAGTGTTTTGTAACCTCGTTCATATCGTAGGTGATGAACTGACGGTCGTCGTCGAGTCCCACGCTCTTGTAGCGCCACTTGATGTCGGTGCCGTTGACGTCAAGGACCTTGTAGCCGGCGGGCGAGCCGTCGGTGCAGATGTTCAACCCCGAGTATCGGGAACTCCACCACCACGTGGCGCATACAGCGGCCACGTTTTGCTCCATCATCGTCGTGGCGTGACCGGGTATGGGGATGTTGCGGTTCACGTGCGTGTGTCCGGAAAGAATCTGCACATAGTTGAAGCCGTCGAAGCAGGAGACGAGGTTGTCGGCATCGGCTGTGGTCTCGAAGCTGACACCGCGGGTCAGTTTGCCGCCGGAGAAGCCCCAGTAGTATGCCGGACAGTGCATGCCGACTACGATGGGCGTCGATTTGTCGACGTGCGACAGATCCTCGCGCAGCCAAGCCAGCTGCTCGTCGGTCAGACGGCGGTAGTATTCGCGGTCGCCTATGACGCCCTGAGCACCGCCGCGATTGGTGTAGACGTTGTTGTCGAGCATTATGTAGTGTATCTTGCCGATGTTCATCGAGTAGTAGCTCGGACCCATATCGTCGTGGTAGCGCTTTTCGGCCACGAAGTCGCCGGCGCAGTAGGGGTCGTTGTCGTGGTTGCCCATAGTGGACCAGTACTGTACGGGCAGATCCTTGATTGCGCTCTTGCACTCGGGGAAGCACCACTTGTTGTCGTACCAGTAGGCATCCCAAGCGAAGTCGCCGAGGTTGAGGCAGTAGACCTTTTGCTGGGCGCCTTTGTAGGTGTCGATAACCTCCTTGGCAAACCCGTTCTTGAACTGCTCGATGTCTTTGGGCGTATTGCGGTTGGCAAGGTGGATGTCGGTCGCTACCAACATGGTGTGGTTGTCGTTATTCGAGGGGAACAGCTCGAAGTCGTGCCGCTCCGAAGTGGCGGCGTCAGCCTCGGTCGGTGTCCAGAACTGCGGCAGCGCAGCTATCGTAGCCACGTCGTACCCCGAGGGGAGTATGACGAACACGTAGCCCATACGCTTTTGCGACGGGAGGTAGTAGAAACCGTTTTCGTCGGTCTCGACTATAAGGTCGCCGTCCGATACCAGCACGCCTTCAAGTCCGCTCTTGCCGCTGAATACGCAGCCGCGGATCGAATAGCCGTCGCGTTCGGGAACCTCGATGGCGAAGGTGAGCTGCAGTTTGGTCTGGCCGAGGTTCTGCTCCTCGCTGCCGCGGCGCAGGATAAACTCGCCGGTGCCGGTCTCGACTTCCACCGGCATCATAAAGCGGATCGTGCCGCCCTCGGCCGAGATCACTTCGGCCTCGAACTCTTGGCCGTTCTGAACGATGAACAGACGGTCGCCCGCACGGAATGTGTATCGGGCCGAAAGCTCGTACTCGCCCTGCCAGTGTGCGGCGAAAGTCTCGGGCATCTTGACGCCTATGACTAACTTGACGTCGATGTTGCTGGCGCCGATGGACTGGCGTTCGCCGTTGCGTGACAGCAGGAACGAGTAGGTTCCGTCGACGAGCGTCTGCGGAATCTCGATCGAGAGCAGACGCGGAGCCACCGAGAGCATAGTGACGTCGTACTCGGTGCCGTCTTGGGCGCGGAGTATCAGCTTGTCGCCCTCTTCGAAGCCTCGGCCGGCAATCTCAAATGTCATACCCTGCACCGCTTCCAATTCGGTGGGCACGGCCACGTGCGACACTAAACGCTCCTGCCGATCGATCTCCTTGGAGTCGTCGCTGCACCCCGTAAAGAGCAGAGCTGCGAGTGCAACTCCTCCCCAAGCGGTTAGTGAAAGGATAAATTTTTTCATAGGACAGTATTTATAAGTTTGTTTTCAGATACAATTTCTGACTGTACCGCCGGCCGAACCGGTCGGTGGCCACCACCTCGACCACCTCGGCCGATGCCGACGGGCGGGCGGTGAAATAGAAGGGTGCCAATCGCGATTTCTGCGGCGAGGCGAGCTTGCGACCTTCGGCCTTCAGCCCTTCTATGTACTCGGCGTAGTCGGGGTCGGCGAGCGATATGCGCTGCATCGTGCCGCGGTATATGCCGTCTTCGTACCATACTACGCTCCAGTACGAATCCCAGTTCCAGATCTTGACCACGATATCATTTTCGCAGCCGTCGACTTCGCCGCGGTCCCAGATGCGCATCTGGTAGTCCGACGGCTGCCCGAGTGTGCGGTAGCTCCATTTGAAGTCGCCGCCCTGCTCGCTGAACATCTGATAGCCTCGCGGCGTGCCGTCGTTGTTCATCGGGTCGTGCCACAGGTTGCCGCATATCTGCGCCACGTTGTGCTCCACGACGCCCTTGCGTACGTCGATATTCGAATTGACGTGTGTATGGCCCGTCAGAATGTGCAGCTCGAAAGGCGAGAGGATATCCATAAGCTGGTCGCCGCCTTTGAGTATCAGATTGTTGTGGAAATACTTCATCATTGGCGCGTGCATCGCCACGCATACGCGCGACCCTGCGGGCAGCATCTCGGCGTATGCGGCGACCCAAGCCATTTGGCGGCCGTCGATGCCTTCGTCGTACTTCTTGGCTCCGTGGTAGATGATATCGTCGAGAACAATATAGTGTGTATCGCCCATATCGAATGCGTAGTAGGTCGGACCGAACGTGTCGCGGTAGTTCTTCGTCGCGCCGAAGTCATCGCTTATCTTGAGGTCGTGGTCGTGATTGCCGATGACGGGCCATACCGGTATGCCGAGACTGCCCATCTCGCTGCGGACATCGTCGAGCAGCTCGGGCGAATCCCATACGATATCGCCGAGCATTATGGCGGCTACGGCTTCACCGCCCGCCTTGAGCCTTGTGACGGCGGATTGCAGCTCGGGGGTGATCTCCTTTTGCAAGCGCTCGAAATGCTTTTGGGTTTTGGGCTGCGGATCGCCTATGGCCAGCAGCGTATAGTCGCTCGGAAAAGCGTTAAGTGCGAAGTCGTAACTCTTTGTCTTGCGGTCTACCGGCAGATAAAATTGTGGTGTGCCCTCCTCTGTCGCAGGCATATATCCCGATGGCGTTACCACCGAAACGAATACAGCCGAGTCGCTCAGCTCCATTTCGAAGCGTCCGTCTGCGCCGGTTCGGGCAAAGCCGTAGCCGTCGGTTACGATTACGCCGCTGAGCGGACGTCCGGCGCCGTTTACGGTGCCGCGTATCTCAGAGGCCTGTGCGCAGAACGCCAGCGAGACAAATGCGATTGATAAGATGCGTTTTTTCATACGTGTTTTTTATTTTGCAAGTCTTGCTTTTTCGCGGTTCCAAGTGGTCGCGCAGAGCAGAATCGCCAGTACACAGGCGCCGATGAGTGCGATGAAGCCGCCGTCCCAGCTGAAGTGGGCGAAAATGTAACCCATACCGATGTTGGCCAGCACGGCCGAGCCGATAAGGTAGCCGAACAGACCGGTGAAGCCTGCTGCCGTACCTGCCGCCTTCTTCGGGACCAGATCGAGCGCCGACACGCCGATAAGCATTACCGGACCGTAGATAAGGAATCCGATAGCTGCCATGGAGATATTGGTAACTATGGCCGAGCTGCTCTGCCAGTAAACATATACTGCAATCATCACCAGTAACATATATATAATGTTGACCGGTGCGCGCCGTCCGTTGAACAGACGGTCGGAAACCCAGCCGCAGAGGATCGTGCCGAAGATGCCGGCTATCTCGAAAGTGAAGTACGACCAGCTGCTGCCCGAAAGTGTCATACCCTTGACCTGATCGAGGTACATCGGTGCCCAGTCGAGCACTCCGTAGCGTACGAAGTAGATGAAGGCGTTCGCCAATGCAATAAGCCACAGCAGCTTGTTGTTTAATACGTTTTCGAACAGTATCTGACGCACCGACATCTCCTTCTCGTTGGTGGCGGAGTAGTTGCGGGTTTCGTGTTTGTAGATCTCGATAGGCGGCAGGCCGCACGATTGCGGCGTATCGCGTACGAGCATATAGGCTATCAGGGCGATAGCTGCGGCCAGTATGGCCGGAAAGTAGAAGCCGCCCTGCCACGTGCCGAAAATGGCGATTCCGGCCACGGCCAGCGGGGCCATAGCTGCGCCGCCGATGTTGTGCGCCACGTTCCAAATAGACATTTTCACGCCGCGCTCACGCGTTGAGAACCAGTGCACCATAACGCGGCCGCACGGAGGCCAGCCCATTCCCTGAACCCAGCCGTTGAGGAAGAGCAGGCAGAACATTATGACGATCGAGCCGGTCGCCCACGAGCACAGGCCCATAAAGGTCATAATTGCGGCCGAGACCAGCAGCCCGAGCGGAATGAATACCCGCGCATTGCTGCGGTCCGACACGGTACCCATAACGAACTTGCTGATGCCGTAGGCGATCGACACGGCGGACAGCGCCCAGCCCAAATCGGACATATCGTATCCCATCTGCTCGTGCAGGGCGGGCATTACGATCGAGAAGTTCTTGCGTACCAAATAATAACCGGCATATCCGATGAAGATGCCCAAAAAGGTCTGAGTGCGGAGTTTCCTGTACTCCTTGTCGATCTCGTTTTCTGGAAGCATCGGCTTGTGCGCTGCCGGCTGTAGAAATTTCCACATATTGACTTAAATTTAGTTATCGGTTCGATAAATACGCTCCGTCATCGACTGCGGTCTTTCGACCACAAAGATAGGGTAATCTGCATAAGGTCAGCGATTCGGACACGTCTTTTTAACAGTGCTGTAATAGGATTGTAACGAATGCCGGCACTGAACCTCCGATGCCGGCATTCGTCCTGTCTGCACCTATTTTACATAGTAGCTGTCGGCGATAGCCGTGAAGTCGGCTACCTGCTGCTCGATCCACTCTTTGTCGCGACCAAGCTCCGAAGCCATAATTTCGGCGACTTTGCGCGCGGCTTTTTGTGCCTCGCGGGCATCTACGAAAAGCAGACGTACGCGGCGCGCCAAAACGTCGTCGACCGTGCGGGCCATCTCCTCGCGTACGGCCCAAATCACCTCGGCCACCGTGTAGTCGAACTTCTCCGAGAGACGTTCGCCGTAGGCGGGATTCTCCTTTATAAGGTCGAGAATGTGCTGCTCGTCGCTGCCGTAGACGTACAGGTGATTGTTCAGGTCAGGGTTCGGCCGCCAGCCGTGTATGTGCATCGACCGAGTGGGGCACTTCACCTTGTTCAGACCGGCAACCTCTACAGTTTTGTCCACGGTGTCTTCGGCCATCAGTCGGTATGAGGTCCACTTGCCGCCGGTGATAGTGACAAGATTGTTGTCCGAAACGATGATCTTGTGGCTGCGCGATATCTCCTTGGTGCTCTTGCCCTCCTTTTTGGGCGCTGCCAAGGGCCGCTGGCCGGCGAATACCGAAACAATGTCCTTGCGCGTGGGGGCGGGGTCCATATACAGGCCGGCGGTGCCGAGGATGAAGTCGATCTCCTCCTCCAACGGCTTAGGCTCGCTTTCGGGCGTCTCGCGGAGTATGTCGGTCGTGCCGACGACGACCTTGTTGTGCCAAGGTACGGCAAAGAGCACGCGGCTGTCCGAAGTCTTGGGCACCATTATGGCGTAATCGCTTTTCAGGAATTTCATATCGAGCACCAAATGAACACCCTGCGAAGGCCGCACCATCTTGGGCATATTGGGTTCGTCCATCTGCATCACCTCGTCCACGAATATTCCCGCGGCATTGATTACGGCCTTGGCCTTGACCGTGTACTCGCGGCCGCTCTCGAGATCGCGCACACGTACGCCGGCGGCCTTGCCTTCGGCATCGTGCAAGATAGACTCGACGGCGGTGCGGTTGATTGCGCAGCCGCCCTTTTCGATACACGTCTGCGCGAGATTCACAGCCATACGCGAATCGTCGAACTGACCGTCATGGTAGACGACGCCGCCTTTCAGGCCCTTGGCCACCGAAGTGGGCAGGTACTCGCGAACCTTCTTAGCCGAAATATAGCGAGAACGGCCGTAGCCGAAGCCTAACGAGAGAATGTCGTAGAATGTCAGACCGCAGAAATACAGGAAGTTGTCCCAGTAGCGGTAGTTGGAGATCACGAACGACTGGTCCTTGACCAGATGGGGCGCATTGGCTTTCATGCGGCCGCGCTCGCGCAAGGCCTCCATAACTAACATAACGTCACCCTTCTGAAGATAGCGCACGCCGCCATGCACCAGCTTGGTGCTGCGGCTCGACGTGCATTTCGCGAAATCTTCGCGCTCGAACAGGGCGACGCTGTATCCGCGTGCCGCTGCATCGACCGCACAACCTAAACCGGTCGCTCCGCCGCCGACTACGACGATATCCCAAACTTTGTCAGCATCGGCGATTTTCTGCAACTCTTTTTCTCGTTTCATTTCGAAATATTTTTAATTTATTGTTTTATTAATATTTATGCTTAAATGCGGGTTTCACGCGAAAATATATGCCTTTCATTCCAAAACAAAGGTACGCTAATTATTTGATTTCTCAAAGCTTTTGCAATATTTTTTGACGGTAATATGCGAGTTCTCAGAGGCGTGGTGCCGAGTGGGGCGGCCTTGACCGGCAGTTGGTATTACTGATTGCAAGATTGCCGCAGCCTCCGGCGGCAAAGGCTCGCTATCGTTCACCTTCGCAGGCTGCGCCCCGCAAAACCCACGAGTAAGCTTGTTTTTGCCCTCACTTATCCGTATCTTTGCTGTGCGGAAGGTCCGAAATGGCTGCGGCTGGAGCATAGTATGTTGCAAGCCTGCCGCCCCTGCGGCCGTCGAAATGAACGGTGCCGGTGCTCCGCGACGATGTAGAACAAAATAAATGCTTTCGAAATGGCAAAAACAAGTGGAATAGCAGCAATGTCACTGACGGAACGACACGAATATATTATGGATACTCTGCACCGTCTCGGCTCGATCGGCGTCTCGGCTCTGGCAGAGCAGCTAAAGGTCTCGGAGGTTACTGTCCGCAAGGATCTTAC
Source organism: uncultured Alistipes sp. (assembly GCA_964474985.1). Classification (GTDB taxonomy): domain Bacteria; phylum Bacteroidota; class Bacteroidia; order Bacteroidales; family Rikenellaceae; genus Alistipes. The sequence goes on from CAYYUW010000062.1 coordinate 11,439, forward strand.
GATGCTGGAGGACAAGAAGATGCTGTATCGCGCACACGGCAGTGCGATACTGATAAATCCGTATATCAACGACCGGCACGTGAATGAAAAGGAGAAGCACAATGCCGTCGAGAAGCGGGCCATAGGAATCAAGGCCGCCGAGTTGGTGACGCCCAACGATTCGATACTGATCGCTTCGGGTACCACGATGCTCTTTTTCGCCCGCGAGATCAAGACCGAAGGGCATCTGACGGCCATAACAGCCGCTGTGAATGTGGCTTCGATTCTCTCCAAGGACCGCAATATCGATGTGATCCAGTTGGGCGGACTGGTGCGCAACAGTTCGGTGTCGGTGATAGGCGCCTATGCCGAGAAGATGCTCGAAAACTTTTCGTGCAGCAAGCTGTATCTCGGCGTGGACGGATTCGATCTCGAGTACGGCCTTACAACGACCAACCTTATGGAGGCCAACCTCAATCGCGTGATGATCAAGTCGTCGCAAAAGACCGTCGTGCTGGCCGACAGCACCAAGTTCGGCCGTCGCGGCTTCAGCAAGATATGCGATGTGGAGGAGGTCGATCAGGTGATTACCGACAGCAGAATATCTGCGCATACACTCGCCTGTCTCCGAGAGCGCGGCATCGAGGTCACGGTGGTCGATGTATGAAACGCCCCTCGACAGGCAGGTTTCGAAAACGAAACCTCGGCAGGCCGCCGATGCGGCTGCCGTGCGAAACAGGTTAAAATGATTTTTATGATATGATTGCGATACGTTGCATATTGCTTCTTGTGCTGTTTTCGGCTCCGGCATTCGGTGTGGCAGCCGAACGTTGCGGCACGCCGGCCGCGCAGTGCGATTCGGCGGCCTTGCATAGCGGCTTTGCCGATTTGGATCGTGCGGCGGATATCTTATGGCATAGGACCGACTGCAGGAGCATAGATTCACTGCGGCTTGCGGCGATGGACATCGTGCAGGCTTATGCCGACGAGTGTTCGGCCGAGGAGTTCAAGCGCTATTATGCAGAGACTGACGCCGCTGCCGCAGAGGTGATGGAGCAGCAGGAGGCTATCCTGTCGTTTCACCGCGCGGCGTTCGAGCGGGTGCTCGAGCAGGTCCGTACGGTGCGTGTCGAGCGTGGGCAAACGATGATCTGGCACGTTTACAATATGGGTTATGTGGTCAAGACTGCCGCGGCGTGTTTCGCCGTCGACATCAAGCACAAATATGCCGTCGAGCTGGTGCCGTACATAGATTTTCTGCTTATAACCCACAAACATAGTGACCACTATAGCGATGCGCTGAACCGAGCTATGGCTGCGGCGGGCAAACCGGTGGTATCCAACTTCATAGACAACGAGTACAAGGTCGGTGGCAAACGACGCTTCCGTTTGGGCGAGGTGCGGATAACTGCCACCCTGACAGATCATAACGACAAGCTGCCGCTGTTCGTGGCGGCCTACGAGATCGACTGCGGCCGCTCTGGCGGTCACTGCCGGATATTGCATGCGGGCGATACGCGCAATGCCGCCCAGCTGCAGCCCGAAGGCGAGATCGACATTTTCATTCCGCATCTTGCCGTTGGGTTGGATATTCAGGAGGTGCTGGACCGATGCCGCCCGCATACGGTGCTGCTCTCGCATCTTCTCGAGCTGGGCCACCCCGTGGACAAGTGGCGGTGGTCATACCGCTATGGAATAGGTTGCTGCGAACGGTTGAAGCACGACGATCTGCGGCTACCTGTGTGGGGCGAGGCGATCGTGTGGCCTGAGCGATAGCCGCCAAAAGAAAAGAGCCGCCCGACATTCGCGGGCGGCTCGTCATATTTGCAGGTGGCAGAGGTTATTTGTTCTGTCTATCGGGCCTGTTTTTGCCGTTGTCGCATTTGCCCTTGCCGTGTTTGCAGCATTCGCCGCGCTTGCACTTGTCGGCTGCCTTGCCGTAGCGCATATCGGTCTTTGCCGTCTTGCCCTTGGGCATCACTGCACTGTTGCATTCGGCCTGCCACTTCTGGTACTGCTGCGGGGTGAGGACGCTTTTCAGCTTGCGGTTGTAGATCGAGTCGGCGGTATTGAAACGTGCCTGTCTGTGGTCGAAGTCGAGCGACTTGTCCTCCCGTGCATTGCGGTAGGCTTGGGCGCGCTCCTTGCCGAGCTGGACTACGGCTTTCTTCTGAACTTCGGTCAGAGAGAGCGTCTTGGCCAGCTCGTCAGTCTTTTTCCGCATCCGGTCTTCGCGGTTCTCGATCTTTTTGTCATTGTGTTTTCCCTGCTGGGCATTCTGAGCGTCGGCACAGCCGAGCGATACCACTGCCGCACACAGCAGCATGAGGCGTAGAGTTCGTGTCATAATATTTCCGTTTAGAGATGTTCGATTCACGTTTCGAACGCGCTACTCTCCGCTTCCGGTGAGCCACTGCTTGAAGCGCGGCACGCGGGCTTTGGAGATGACGATGCGTTCGGGTGTGTCGAGAATCAAATTAAGTGCCAAACGGCTGCCGAACCATACTGAAATATCGCGCAGCGCCTTGCGGGCGACGATAAACTGACGGTTGGCTCGGAAAAAATCCTGCTCGGAGAGCAGCGACGTCAGCGCTTCGAGCGTTTTGTCGATCGTGAACACCTCTCCCGAGAGGGTATGGGCCGAGACGCGCTCGTCCGAGGTGTAGAAATATGCCACCTCGTCGGTGCTGAGCGGGCGTATGCGGTCGCGTATATGCACCAAAAACACGTTCTGTGCAGGGCGGGTCGCAGCGGCCATAGTGGCGGCACGCTCGGCGATCGACTGCCGCTCGGGTGCCGACAGCCGCCGCAGCTTCTCCAACGCCCGATTCAGGTCCGCGGCGGTAATCGGCTTGAGCAGGTAGTCGATGCTGTTGACCTTGAAGGCGTCGAGCGCATACCGGTCGTATGCCGTGGTGAAGATTATGGGACAGGTGATCTCCACGCGGTCGAAGATCCGGAACGATTCGCCGTCGGCCAGATGTATGTCCATAAATACCAGATCCGGCATAGGCTGCGAGGTGAGGTAGTCGACGCTTTCGTCGACGGATTCGAGTACTCCGCACACTTCGATCGTGGGATCGGCTGTGCGCAGCAGCGCCTGCAGATTGACAGCGGCGGCAGTTTCGTCTTCGATAATCAGTGTCTTCATAGCTTTATGTCGGGGTCGGTGCCGAGCGGCAGACGCACTTCGAATGTCGATTCTGTGCGAACTATCTGTATGGTCTTGTCCGTTATTAGTTTCCAGCGGCTCGACAGGTTCTTCAGGCCTATGCCGGTACTCTGTTCGGTTTCTATCTTGGGTATTATCGGGTTGGAGACCGAGACGCAATTGCCGTCGGTGCGGATCGATATGTGCAGCGGTCGGGTGCGCGTTATGGTGTTATGCTTGACGGCATTCTCGATCAACGGCTGCAGCGTGAGCGACGGCAGCGTCATACGTTCGCATCGGGGGTCGATGTCGATGTCGAAGAACAGCTTGTCGGCATAGCGCACCTCCAAAAGATAGCGGTAGGCGTCGAGGAACTGTAGCTCGTCGGCGAGGGTGGTGAGGGTGTTCTGCCCGTTCTGAATGATATACCGGAAAATGTACGATAGCCGGTCGATATATGCGAGGGCATTTTCGGTGTGCTGCTCGCGCACTAACATCGACAGAGAGTTGAGCGAATTGAACAGGAAGTGCGGGCTTATCTGACTCACTAATATGCTGTACCGTGACGAGAGATTCTCGTTTTTCAGCTGCTCGTTTTCGATTGCCATACGCTGGCGCTGGTAGATAAGTTCGAATATGCGGCCGTAGAGAATCGCTACCACTAAAACGAACGAGCATTTGAGTATCAGCATCATATCGATCATCCCGTGCGGGATGTCGGCGCGTACGCCGATTATGGGCGCGGCGAAGTAAAAGGCCACGACAATGAGCAGGCAGGCCAAGTGCGGCAGTATGTAGCGATGCCACTTGCGGTTGCGCGAGCGGCGTGTGAGTATCGTGAACAGTATGAACGACAGCAGCGCGTAGCCGATCAGCTGCAGGGCGGTTTGCGAGCCGGTGTCGGGTTTGTCGAATCGGGCGCCGTAGTCGAACGGCTCGCCGTTGAGCATCACGACGTCGCGGACGGCGTAGTGTGCGCCTTCGGCAGTAGGGGCGACGGCTTCGATTTTCAGCCTGTCGCCTTCGTTCAGCCGGTAGCGCCATATCTTGCCCGAATTGATGTACACCGAGTCGACAGTCTCGCCCTCAAACAGAATATATCCGTAGCCGTCCGGCAGAATGTGCAGCGTGCCTTCCGAGGCTATCGGCACCGTCAGTTCCTGATCGGTGTGGCGGTGCTTGCGGCGATGCTGGTAGTCGTTGGTCTGCGTGTCGAACAGTATCAAAAGAAACGAAAAGTTGATCAACAGGCTTATGGCCAGCGACAAAAGCAGGTTGGTGACGGCGATCCTCGATCTTGATTTGTTCTTTTCCATATTTCGTACGGTTTTGTGCGCGTCTGACCGCGCCGGTTCGGTATCGCCCGTCAGGTGTCGGATAAATTACGTTTATTTCTCTTCGCCGTACCAGCTGGCGTAAAGCATGTAGTCGCGTGCCGTGCGCTCGATGATCTCGCTGCGCTGCTCGGGCGTTACCTCCTTGACCTTGCGTGCCGGAATGCCTGCGTAAACGCTGTCAGGCTCTAACTTCGAGTTGGAGAGCACCAGCGCATTGGCGGCTATGATGCACCCCGAGGGTACCACGGCGTTGTCCAAGATCGTGGAACCCATTCCGATAAGGCAGCCGTCGCCGATGATAGCACCGTGTATGGTGGCGTTGTGTCCTACCGACACGTCGTTGCCGATATGGGCTTGCGAAGGATGTTTCGAACCGTCGTACGTGGTGTGTATCACCGCGCCGTCCTGTATGTTGGTGCGGTCGCCGATGGTGATTGCATTCACATCGCCGCGCAGTACGGCGCCGTACCATATCGAGCAGCCGGTGCCGATGCTAACGTTGCCGATGACGGTGGCGGTTTCGGCCAAAAACGTATCTTCGCCAATTTGAGGGGTATATCCTCTGACGGATCTAATTAGAGCCATAACGAATATTATTTGTATACGAGACAAATATACGCCTATTGTCTGAAAAATCCAATAAAACCCGCCGAAATCCGCCTTCTGCGGCATCCTGCAATGATTGCAAGGCAGGCGCTTTTACGGTTCGAGGCGGAATACGGTCGTGTCGCGCTCCTCGAACCCGCAGCGGCGGTAGAGCCTGTGGGCAGCTTCGCGAGAGCGGTGCGACGTCAGGTCGACGCATTTGGCTCCGCGGGCTGCCGCCTCCTCGATCGCACGTTCGACCAAATGTCTGGCCACCCCCTGTCTGCGATACCTACTGTCGACCACGACATCCTCGATCCACGCCTTTATTCCGGTCAGAGTGGGGTATGTTGCCAACACCGTGGTGCCGACGATACGGCCGTCGGCGAAGGCGGCTAACAGCATTGTGTCGGGCGAGCCTGTTAGGCGGTCGATAGCGGTGCGGTCGGGTGGCGTTGCCGCGGGTGACAGCTGGGCGACAAGGCGGGCGATTCGGTCGGCCTCGTCGGGGGTTACGCTGTCGAGTGCTCTTATGCGGATATCATTCATCCGTGCCACTCCATTTTTAGTGAGTAGTGCATTATCACGGCCAAAATCACGAACAGCCCTATGCTTCCGGCAAGCAGTGCGTAAGACTCCATCTGCAGAAGTACGTAGACGTAGGTGTACAGCAGCGCAAGCATACCTCCGATACAGAGTGCCGTGCGGCGTATGCGGGTGATTCCGTAGATGTAGATCGCTATCATCGCTGTGGTCATTGCGGCAGCTATAAGATATGCCCAGCCGAAGGGCGTGTGCTCCGACAGGGATATGAGCAGCGAGTAAAAGAGCACCAATGCCAAACCTACCAACAGATACTGGAACAGGTGTATGTTGCGGTGCTGAGTCATTTCGACGAATAGTACTCCGATGAATGTCAGCAGAATGATTAGGACAGCGTACTTTGTCGCGCGGGTGGCCTGCTGGTACTGTGGCACCGGCACGAGCAGCTTTACACCGAGTTCAGAGGCGGTTACCTCGCCGGAAATACTCTCGGCGGAGGTTTGCGGATAGCCTCGGTTGAGTCCGGTGACGTGCCATTCGGCCGAGAATCCCTCGTCGTTCACTTCGCGCGCCGACGGCAGGAAGTTGCCTATGAAGCTTGGCGTGGCACAGTCTCCGCGGAGAACTATCGAGGTCTGATCGCCTGTCGGCGCTATGTAGAGCGATTGCGAGCCTTTGAGTTTCAGGTCGATCTTGAAAGGCATCCTTCGCGCAGACGTGTCTGCCGTCCAGCCGCTCAGGTCTACTGCGGCTGCGATGCCCGAGTCGAAGCAGTTGGTCCGGCCGGAGTTGGCTGTCGGGTAATCGCGGCCGTCGAGCTGTATGGCGATGCTGCGCTCTATTCCCCGCAGGTCGGATATGCCGAGCGATACCGAGGCACGCTCGGGTGCGATGACGCTGCCTGCACCCAAGAGGCGTCCGATATCGGCCGGCAGTGCAAATTCGCCCTCGAGGGTCATTTGCGTCGTATACACCAAGGCATCGTACAGGCCGCGGTGCAGCTTTTGAGTCTCGACGCCGCCGGTGATATCGAGCTGCTCGGGCAGGATCGTCAAAGTGCGCTCCTCGACGCTCCTAACTCCCGTACCGGTGTTGATAACGGTTGTGCGGTAGGGTATTGCAATGACCGGTCCGGTGATATGCTGCACGCCGCTCCACATTTGGCCGACCTCCTCCTGCGCCTGCTCCGACAGGGCGCCGCGCTCGTATATGAGCGAGGTAACCATTCCGCCCGGGATCAACAATAGTAGCATTATGATAGCTATAAAGCATATTTTGAGAGTCAGCGAGTTGCGCCACGAACCTCGCGTCGGCTTCGAATTGCGTTCAACCGGAGTGTCGTGCGTGGTTTCAGGTGTGTTCTGAGTGGTTTCCATTGTATGATGTTTTAAAGTGTGTTATTCAAATCGTTTTTGGGGTCTCGCCTGAACGGGTGGCCGCGGCGATCATATCTTCGAGCGTGCGCAGATGCGTCACGAGGTTGCTGTCTGTGACGTTCATCGTATTGCGCAGCGAGATGTAGTCGATCGATTCGTTAACGTTCCCCTCCCCATAGTCATCGACCCGCAGTCCGGCAATTATCTGCGCTGTCATCTGCGCAAAAATGCATCGGTTACGGTCGGCCTGTGAACTCTGGTCTACTCCTCCTTTTTGGCGGCCTGCCACAGTGCCTCCATCTCGTCGAGCGTAAGTTCGTCCAAGCGGCGGCCCATCTGCTCGGCGCCTTGCTCTATGTGCTCGAAGCGGCGGATGAACTTGCGGTTGGTGCGTTCGAGAGCCTGTTCGGGATCGATGTCGTAGAGCCGTGCGGCATTTATCATCGCGAAGAACAGGTCGCCGAACTCACCCTCAAGATGTTCGCGATCGCCCGAGAGCATCTCCTCGTCCACCTCGCCAAGCTCCTCGCGCACCTTGTCCCAAACATCTTCGCGGCGCTGCCAGTCGAATCCCGCCGCTGCGGCCTTCTCGCCTATGCGAAAGGCCTTGACCATCGACGGCAGACTGCGCGGCACACCGCTCAGTACGCCCTTCTTGCGCTTCTGCTTGCGCAGCTTGAGCTGTTCCCAGTTATGCTTTACCTCCTCGGGCGTATCGGCGTGAATGTCTCCAAATACGTGGGGATGACGGTATATCAACTTGTCGCACAGAGCGTCGGCCACGTCGCCCAGATCGAACAGCCCCTGCTCGCTGCCCATTTTTGCATAGAATGCCACGTGCAGCAGCAGGTCGCCGATCTCCTCCTTGACATTTTCCATATCGCCGTCGGTTATGGCATCGACCAATTCGTATGCCTCCTCAATCGTGCAGCTGCGCAGCGATTCGAATGTCTGCTTGCGATCCCACGGGCATTTTACCCGCAATTCGTCCAATATGTCCAGCAGCCGCCCCAGCGACTGCAAGCGTTTGTCTTCCATAATGTATTATAGTTATAACCGGTCTGCGGATGCGATTGGCAGCATCGCCGTCCGCATTTCGCAACTGCAAAGTTAGGACTTTCCGATAAAAATGATACCTTTGTCTTTATAATTAACCGCAACTTTTCTGCTATGAGATTTAAACTGCTAATTCTGAGCCTGCTGGCATC
>CAYYUW010000063.1:0-17828 GCA_964474985.1 uncultured Alistipes sp.
TTCGATTGCGGATATGGCTGTTGTTGCCGGTGAGTACGATCTGGCCGACAAGTTCCTGCGGCGGCTGGAACATACGGCGCTGCATCGCCGCTGGGCGAAGTCCCGCCGTGCATCGATCGCCGACGGTGAGACGGCTGCAGCACAGCCGTGGGTTGCCGAGCGTCGTGCGCTGTTAGTGCGCCGCGATACGCTCGTGGCAGCCAACGACCGTTTCGCTGCGCTCTATGCACTCTTGGATGCCAATGCCGGCAACCGCGCCGCGGTGGAGTATCTGCTGTCGTATCACCTGTTGAACAAGGACCTGAAACGGTTCAAGGCGGATTATGACCGCTACTTCTACCCGCATTTCGGCATCTGCCCGCCTAAGGTGTTCCAGCAGGCGCTTATGATGTGCATCGAGCGTGAGGAGGATTATGCGCCTATGGTCGAACGCTATCGTATCGACGACTCTGTGCAGCGCGACTGCTTCGACTATCTGGCCGAGTATGAACGTTCGGGCGGCAGCGGTGCGCCGTTGATGCCGCGGTTCGGGCGAAGCTATTGGTTTTACTACTATTACGCTCAAATGAAACAATGATACGTATACTGTATATGTTGCTTGCGGCAGTGCTGGCCGCATCTTGCGGCGGAGGAATAACCTACCGTCAGGTGTCGGCCGAGGCGCCCGTATTTCCGGATTACCGCGATATAACGGTGCCGTGCAATATTGCTCCGCTGAATTTTCGTATCGATGATGCCGACCGTATAACGGTGTTGGTCAAGGGTCGCAGCGAGTGGCGCTACGAGCGGCGCGGCGGGTTGATGCGCTTTCCCGAAAAGCGGTGGCGCGAGATGCTCGCCGCCGAGCGGGGCGGGACGGTCGAAGTCTTTGTCGGCGCGCGTTTCGGCAATGAGGACCGCGGCTGGCGCGGCTTCACGTGGACGATAGCCGAGGAGCCTGTCGACAGCTGCCTGAGCTACCGGTTGATAGAGCCGGCATACGAGGTGTGGAACAGGCTGCAGATATGCGAGCGCGACGTTACCAGCTTCGACGAACGCATCTTGGCGGACAACAACACCGCCGGCGGCAGCTGCATGAACTGCCACACTTCGAATCGGGCGGCCGAGCCGGCGACATTCCTGCATGTACGGGGCAGCGGCGGCGGAACGTTCTATGCCCGCGGCGGCAGACTGCGCAAGGTCGACACACGCACGGAACGTACGGCCGGTGCAGTCTATGGCGAGATCGAGCGGTCGGGGCGTTACGGCGTCTTCACCACGGCCGATATCGTGCCGATACTGCACGCCGACGCCAGCGAGCGTATGGAGGTTTACGACCGTTGCAGCGACCTTATCGCTGTCGACTTCGAGGCGGGCGCTGTGAGCGACTCTCCGGCGGTAAGCGGTACGGAGTATCAGGAGACATTTCCCTGCTTTTCGAGTGACGGCGCCACGGTATATTTCTGCCGTGCCGTGAGCCGCCCGCAGCCCGACAGTACGCGGGCGATGCGTTACAGCCTCTGCGCCATTGATTTCAAGGACGGCAGTTTCGGCGGAGAGGTGCGCACGGTGATCGATGCCGACAGCACCGGCCGTTCATTCAGCTTTCCGAAGTGCTCGCCCGACGGGCGGCGGCTGTTGCTTACGGTGTCGGATTACGGCACGTTCCCGATATGGCACAGCGAGACCGACCTGTGGATGCTCGATCTCGAGACGGGGCGCATAGATACGCTGCCTGAGACTAACGGCCGCTATTCGGATTCGTACCACTCGTGGAGCAGCAATTCGCACTGGATCGTATTTGCCTCGAAGCGCGGCGACAGGGTCTACGGACGTCCCTATTTCGCCTATGTGGCCGAGGACGGTACGGTGGGCAAGCCCTTCGTGCTGCCTCAGCGCGATCCCGACATCTATCGCTCGACGCTCAAGTCGTACAATATTCCGGAGCTGTATCCGACCCCTGAGATATACGATGCGCGAACCGTGGCGCGGGCCTACTTCGATTGTCCGGCCGAGAAAATGGAATACAAGGAGAAATGAAAACGACAGACAAATATTTGCGTATGGGCCTTACTGCGGCGTTCACCGTTGCGGCGTGGGCCTTTTTCGGATTCGCATACAGGTGGCATCTGCTCTACACCGAGGGGCACCAGCTGTTCCTCTGGACCGGCGACTACGCCCGCGAGGTATTTTCGCATGCGGGCGCCGCAGCCGATTATGCCGCACGGTGGATCGTCCAGTTCTATCATCTGCCGGCATTGGGTGCAGCGTTCATAGCGCTGTTGCTGCTGGCGTTGCAGCAGGGTGTGCGGCGCATTGCAGCACGTTTGGCCGGCGATGCCTTTTGGCCGCTCAGCTTCGTGCCGTCGGCTATCTACTGGAGTATGATGTGCGACGAGAACTATACCCTCGTCGGACTGGTGGCGCTGACCGCCGCGGTATGGACGGCGGTGTGGATTACAGGCCTGAAGCGCAGCGGCACAAGAGCCGTAGCGACTGCCGTCGCCTGCCCTCTGTTGTGGTTGGCCGTCGGAGGCGCTGCATCGGTGGCGGTGGTTATCGTCGCGGCCGCCGAGATCGCAGACCGCCGGCGTGCAGCAGTGTTCGCCGCAGCGGCGGCTGCCGTCGCTGTGGTTGCGGTGTTGTGGTATGCAGTTGCTTGGCAGGCCGATACCGCAGCGATGATAACCGGCGGATGCTATTACTATTTCGCCGAGGTGCCCGTGGCGGTGTTTTACAAGATATGGGTCGCCACCGCCGCAGCGGCGCTGCTGCCACGGCTGCTCGGACGCTTTGCCGGCCGGTGGGTCGATGCGGCGTTGGCGGCGGTTTTGGTCGCCGGCACTGCGGCAGGCGTCTGGCAGCGCTATGACGGCGTCGAGGAGGAGACTATGGGTTATTACAGCCTTACGCATTACGGCCGCTGGGACGAGGTGTTGCGCCGTGCCGAGAAGCGGGCGCCCGCCACACGTCCAGCAATGATCTGCGTAAACCTGTCGCTCGCGGCGACGGGCCGGACGGGCGAAAGGCTTTTCGACTTCCCGCAGCACAGTCCGGCCGGTCTGTTTATGACCTACGGGGAGGATATCCTCTTCTGCGGCGAGGTGCTGTACCGGCTGGGATTCATAAACGAGGCGCGCCATTATGCCTACGAATCCATGGCTGCGACGCCAGATCGCCAGCGCGGGGCGTTCTTCGTGGTGCGATTGGCCGAGACGAACCTCGTGGCCGGCTGCCGTGAGGTGGCCCGAAAATATCTCGACATATTGACCCGCACGCTGTTCTACCGCTCGTGGGCGCGCCGTATGCTCGAAATTGTCGACAGCGAGGATGCCGTGCAGGCGCACCCCGTATATGGAGCGCTCCGACGCATGCAGCCGACCGAGAACTTCGCATTCGTAGCCGATGATTTCGGCCGTATGCTCGAGGTTTTGGCGGAGCAGCGTCCCGACAACCGGCCGGTCTACGACTACCTGCTGGCCTATTACCTGCTGCTCAAGGATGTCGACAAGTTCGCCGACCGCCTGATAATCCCAGCAAAGGGATTGCCGCGGGCCTATGCCGAGGCTTTCGCTATGATATGCCGCATAAAGCATGTCGATCCGGCCGTATTGCCGCGGAGCATCGACCGAACGGTGTTCGAGCGGTTGGAACGGTATATCCGCGCGTACAACCTTTCGGGCAACAATCCGGCCGCTATGAGCCGCGACTGGGGCCGCACCTACTGGTATTATACTAATTTCGTTAAATTCTGAGAAGCTATGCGCAAGATCATATATATGCTTATTTTGTCGGCCGTGGCGGCGGGGTGCTCTCCGTCGCAGACGGTGCAGAGTGAAAAGCTGCCGCCCCTGTTTCCCGATTATGCGGGCGTTACGGTGCCGGTGAACATCTGTCCGCTCGACTTCGATGCGGCCGTGCCCGCCTCGCATGTCGAAGCGGTTGTGGATAACGGCCGCGAGCAGATGCGCTTTTCGGGCCGTCGCGGCGTGCGCATTCCAATGCGCAAGTGGCGCAGGCTGGTCTCCGAGGCTGACCGGTTGAGTGTCGCCGTGAGCATCGATGCCGACGGGGTGCGTACGCATTACGCTCCGTTCGAGATCGGGATCAGCCGCGACAGCATCGATTACGGCATCTGCTACCGCCGTGTCGACCCCGGGTACGAGCTTTACGCCAAGATGGGAATATACTATCGGCCCCTTTCCGAGATGCGGGAGAAAACCGTGGTAGAGAATACGTTCGTCTCCGGTTCGTGCGTCAACTGCCACTCTTTCGCCGCCACCGATGCGAATACGATGCAGCTGCATATCCGCGGCAACGGCGGCGGTACGGTGCTGAAGCGTGAGGGCCGGAGCACGATGCTCGATACGCGGACGCCGCAGACGGGCGTGTCGTGCGTATATCCCTATTGGCATCCCTCGGGACGATACATAGCCTACTCGGTGAACGACATACGCCAGACATTCCATTCGCGGCCCGATTTGGTGCTCGACGTCTACGATCTGCGCTCGGATGTGGTCATTTACGACACCGAAACCGGCGAGCTGAATATCTATCCCATACTGTCGGATACAACCCGCTTCGAGACATTCCCTGCATTCTCGTCCGACGGCCGGACGCTCTACTTCTGCTCGGCCGATGCCGCCACGCTGCCCGTGCTGACCGATATAAAGTATTCGCTGTGCAGCATCGGTTTCGATCCCGAGACCGGCGAGGTCGGCGATACGATAACTACACTGTGGAACGGCGACGGCGGCAGCATAGCCTTCCCGCGGCCCTCGTACGACGGCCGGTGGCTGATGGTGACGCACTCGTCGTACGGCAACTTCACCATTTGGCACAAAGATGCCGATCTGTGGATCATAGACCTGCTCACCGGCCAGCGGCGCCCAGCAGACGAAATCAACAGCGACGATACCGAGAGTTACCATTCGTGGAGTTCGGATTCGCGCTGGGTGGTGTTCTCGTCGCGCCGCATCGACGGACTGCACACACGTCCGTATATCGCCCACATAGATGCCGACGGCCGTTTCGGCAAGCCTTTCCTGCTGCCTCAGCGCCACCCCGCACGGCGGTACGGCGAGCTGATGCAGTCGTACAACATACCGGAGTTCATATCCGCTCCGATAGATCTCTCGCCGCGCGAGATACGAAATGCGCCGCGCGAAAAGGTCGAAGCCCGCACGAGAAATTTTCCGCACAACTAACATTAAATTATTAACTTCTAACTCATTAAATCTATGAAAAGAGTACTACTGTTTACTGCACTTGCCGCTATGCTGCTGCTCTCGGCCTGTTCCGAAGACGGCTACGACCGCGGGGTATGGAGCAAGGGCGACGAGAAGGTCGAGCTGAATCCGCGCGTTGACGGCCGAGTGGTAGTGGCCTACGTGACCTACTACGGCCGTGTTACACCCGATCCCGACTATTTTACCAATATCAACTACGGCTTCGCCGAGCTGTATGTGAAGGATGGCGTGTACGAGGGGTTCAAACTTCAGGGCGACGAGGCGCGCTTCCGCAGGATCGTCGATCTGAAGAAAAAGAACAGCAACCTTAAGATTTCGCTTTCGTTCACCCACACGGTGAGCAATTCGGACAATGCGCAGGGCGGCGGCTTCTCGGATCTGGCCAAGTCCGAAGCCTATCGCAAGGCTTTCGCCGAGGATTGCCGTTCATTCTGCGCCAAGTGGGGCATCGACGGCATCGATATCGATTGGGAGTTCCCGGGCCTTTCGTGGAGCGGCCACAAGTGCGATCCCGAGGTCGATGTCGAGAACTTTACGCTGCTTATGAAGCAGTTGCGCGAGACGCTCGGACAGCGCTACCTGTTGACTTATGCCGGTTACGTAAAGGATGTACAGGATGACGGCAATGGCGGCCGCCGGTATATCGATGTGGCGGCAGTCGATCCCTACGTGGACTATGTGAACATTATGACATACGACATTTCGTGCGCGCCGCAGCATCAGTCGGCATTGCGCGACCCGAGCTGCTACTGGGATTGCGAACGCGCCGTGAACGCATATCTGAATGCGGGCGTGCCGGCGTCGAAACTCGTGCTCGGCATACCTTTCTACGGCCGGCACTCGTTCGATAAGGCTCCTACGGCGATCAACTATCGCGATATCGTGAAGCTCGACAAGAAAAACTACAAGATCGACAACTGGGACAGCAAGGCCTCGGTGCCCTATGTGACCTACAAGGGCGAGTACTATTGCGGTTACGACAATCCGCGCAGCATCTCTGTCAAGGCAGCGTGGGCTTTGTCGCTCGGTATGAAGGGATTGATGTACTGGGACTATGACGGCGACGACGATGCCGGCACACTGCGCACCGCCGTATGGCAGGAGACGATGAAACAGTAAGGCCTGCAGTGCGATACGGTTTGGGACGCCCCTAAAGCGGGGCGTCTTTTTTCGTTTCCGGCCGGTAAATTTTGCCGAACGGGCGAAAATTGCTATTTTTACGACTATGAAAAGAGTGAAAATTTCGACCGATGACGGATTGGGTGCAGTCCTGCTTGCGGAGTTCCGTCCGCAAGCAGGTATTGCAGAATACGATATGATGATCTCGACGCTTCGGCGCGGCGATTTCTCCGAGCAGATAGCTTCGATATTGCGGTCTTTGGACGAGGTGCGCACCCTCTGCGGCGGGGCGCGGACGATGTTCGGCCGCTGGTTGCTGAGCGATGCCGCCAACCAGCGGCAGTCGGTGCCGCCGACGGTGGACGGACGGCGTCTGTCGGTGGTGGAGCAGCCGCCGTTAGACGGCTCGAAGGCGGTTTTGTGGCTGTGGCTCGTTGAGAATGCCGAGTGCGACGGGGAAAGTGTCCGGCACGGCGGCTATGAACATATATGGAATGCCGGCCTGCATGTTGCGGGCGGCGACAGCGCCGAGCAGAGCCGCCGTCTGCTCGAGTGCTGCGACAGGCGGTTGACTGAGTCCGGCTGCCGAATGGCAGACGACTGCATCCGCACGTGGTTCTTCGTTCAGGATGTGGACAACAACTACGGCGGCTTGGTGCGTGCCCGCCGCGAATACTTCGAACGCATCGGGTTGGACCGTTCTACGCATTACATAGCCAGCACCGGCATCGGCGGCCGCAACGGCGAGGTCGGATCGACTGTCACTTTGGATGCCTACGCTGTGCGCGGGCTGCAGCCGGAGCAGATCCGGTTCCTTGCCGCCCGCGATCATCTCAGCCCGACGGCCGACTACGGCGTAACGTTCGAGCGGGGTACGGCGGTGGATTACGGTGACCGCCGCCACATATTCATCTCCGGCACGGCGAGCATCGATCATCGCGGCGAGGTGGTGCATACGGGCGACGTGCGCGGTCAGGTGCTGCGGATGACAGAGAATATCGGGGCGCTGCTTGCCGAGGGTGGCGCGGCGATGACGGATATTATGATGTCGATTGTCTATCTGCGCGATACGGGCGATGCCGAGACGGTGCGCAGAATGCTGGCGGAGCTTCTGCCCGACATCCCCATGACGATAACCCTCGCTCCGGTCTGCCGGCCGGCGTGGTTGGTCGAAATGGAGTGTATCGCAGTCGTGGAAACAGTTGATCCGAGGTTTAAAAAGTTTTGAGCAATAGATGTCGGTCAGCTGGAATCTGTGGCACGGGTGCCGCAAGGTGAGTGAGGGTTGCCGCAACTGTTACGTCTACCGGCAGGATGCGGCGTGGGGCGCCGACGGCGCCGAAGTGCGTCTTACGGGGGCGTATAACCTGCCGGTGAGGCGCGACCGCACGGGACGGTTCAAGATTCCGGCCGGAGAGATGATATATACCTGTTTTACATCGGATTTCTTTTTGGATGCTGCCGACGGGTGGCGTGCGGCGGCGTGGGATATGATGCGGTTGAGGAGCGATTGCAGCTTCTTTATGATAACCAAACGTCCCGAACGCATTGCCGAGGCACTGCCCGACGACTGGGGCGGCGGCTGGGAGCATGTAGCCATAGCCTGCACGGTCGAGAACAGGGAAATGGCCGCCCGACGGCTGCCGATATATCTGTCGCTCCCGATGAAACACAAGATCATAGTCTGCGCTCCGCTGTTAGAGAGCATCGATCTGCGTCCCTATCTGACGCCCGATATCGAGGAGGTCTCCGTCGGCGGCGAGTCGGGCGAGCAGGCGCGAGTGTGCGATTACGACTGGGTGCTGGATATTCGTTCGCAGTGCGTCGAGCGCGGCGTACCGTTTCTCTACCACCAGACGGGGGCGCGGCTGCTCAAGGACGGGCGGATATACCGCATCGCCCGCCGCTTCCAGCACCAGCAGGCGCAGCGTGCCGGAATAGACTACAATACAAAAAGATATAGATGATAAAGACAGCTGCGCCGCTTTCTCGCAATACGATCTTACCGAAGCGAATTTCGCACATACGCGGCTTAGGGGTATCGACCTGAGCGATTCGATGATAGAGGGCCTCAGGGTCGGCGATGCGACGTCGCGCGAACTCGCCGGCTGCCGCGTCTCGATAGTGCAGGCCGTCCGGCTGGCACGTCTGCTCGGGGTCGAGATCGAGGAGTGACGCTTACATTTTGTTGCTGTTGCAAGAGATTGATATATAGGTTACTCGAACGGAAAAAGCGATTTTGTGAGAAAAAAGTGCCGCGAAATGTGACGATTTCAAATAAAAAGAGATATATTTGTTCCGTAAAAAGATTGGTCAACTGCATTATGAGAAGCTATTCGCCGTTTTATGCATACTTTTTTTATTACTGCTCGGGTATGGGCGGACGGATTCTTATTGCAGAATAATGATATGAAAGTTGTTTTATGAGTTCCGCCCGCCAAGTCGAGCGGAACTCTTTTTTTAGGACATAACCAATGAAACGGATCGCCATACAGGGCTACGACGGGTGCTTCCACCAGATAGCCGCTTACGATTATTTCGGCCGCGAGGTGCAGACGGTGCCGTGCGACACCTTCAGGCAGGTGGCACAGAGCGTGCGCAGCGGTGCGGCCGACTACGGCGTGATGGCTATCGAGAACTCGATCGCCGGCAGCATCATAGCCAATTACAGTATATTGCAGGATGAGAAACTGCAGGTGGCCGGCGAGTGTTATCTGCCGATCGAACAGAATCTTATGGTTCTGCCCGACGTGTCGATAGAAGAGATCGAGGAGGTGCAGTCGCACCCGATGGCGCTGCTGCAATGTACAGAATATCTCGACGCCCGCAACTGGCGGTTGATCGAGACTGAGGATACGGCACTGAGTGCCAAATATATATCCGAGCGCGGACTGCGCCGTTCGGCAGCTATCGCAAGCCGTCTTGCGGCCGAGATGTTCGGGCTGAAGATCGTCGCACCGGCGATAAATACGGTGAAGAACAACTACACCCGATTTATGATTCTCAAGCGCTACGACCATCGCTATCCGGCCGATGCCGACAAGGCGTCGCTATATTTCAAGACCGATCACCGGCAGGGTTCGCTGCTTAGGGCGTTGCAGACTATGGAGCGTGTCAATATGTCGAAGCTGCAGTCGTATCCCATTCCGAGCGAGCCGTGGCACTATCTTTTCCACGTCGATATGGAGTTCGACTGCTTCGACGACTATATCCGCACGCTCGATGCGCTGCAGCGCGTTACGAGCGAGATACACGTTTACGGCGTTTACCGCAAGGCTGAAAACAAATATTGAACAGATATGAAACAACCGATCGACATAGAACTTTCCGACCGTTTGGACGGTGTGGGGGAGTATTACTTTTCACGCAAGCTGCGCGAGATCGACGCTATGCGCGCCGCCGGCCGCCGCATCATCTCTTTCGGCATCGGCTCGCCTGACAGGCCGCCGCACGAGTCCGTCGTGGCGCGCCTGTACGAGTCGGCGCAGCGGCCCGACACGCACGCCTACCAGTCGTACAAGGGGGCGGCCGTATTGCGCCGCGCTTTCTCGGGGTGGTATGCCGACCGCTACGGCGTGCAGCTCGATCCCGACAGCGAGATCCTGCCGCTGATAGGCTCCAAGGAGGGATTGATGCACATCTGTATGACCTATCTGCGCCGCGGCGATCGGGTGTTGATACCCAACCCGGGTTATCCGACCTACCGTTCGGCGGTGATGCTGGCGGGCGGCGAGCCGGTCGAGTACCGGCTGTCGGCCGGCGGAGGCTGGCTGCCCGATTGGGAGCAGATCGAGCGCAACGGATTGGATCAGGTCAAGATGATGATACTCAACTATCCGCAGATGCCCACCGGCGCGGTTCCCACCGAGAGTATGTTCGCCCGCGCGGTCGAGTTCGCATTGAAACACTCGATTCTGCTGGTGCACGACAATCCATACAGTTTCATACGCAACGACCGCCCGACGAGCCTGCTGGCCACGGAGGGGGCCAAGGAGTGCGCGCTGGAGCTTAATTCGCTCAGCAAGAGCCATAATATGGCCGGCTGGCGTATCGGAATGATCGGCGGCCGCGCAGAGTGGATCGGTCAGATACTGCGTTTCAAGAGCAATATGGATTCGGGTCAGTTCCTGCCGATGCAGGAGGCTGCCGCCGTGGCGCTTTCGCTCGGCGACGAGTGGTACCGCGAGCTGAATGCCGAGTATTATGCCCGCGAAAGGCTCGGCTGCCGTCTGCTCGATGCGTTAGGGTGCAGCTACGGCTCGGGACAGGCGGGTCTGTTCATCTGGGCTGAGGTGCCGGCTGGTTTCGAGGGCGACTGCTATGCCTTCAGTGACAAGGTGCTCGACAGCTGCGGCATATTCGTCACCCCGGGCGGAATCTTCGGCAGCGAGGGCAGGCGCTATGTGCGCATCAGCCTTTGCGCTTCGCGTGAGACTTTCGCCGAGGCGATAGAGATCGTAGAAAACAATTTTAGGATATGAAAGCATTTATTATAGGCATAGGTCTTATAGGCGGTTCGTTCGCCTTGAGCCTCAAGGAAAAAGGAATATGCAGCGAAGTGCTCGGCTGCGATGTCTCGTCCGAAAACGAGTCCGAAGCGCTGCGGCGCGGGTTGATCGACCGCCGTGCGGCATTTGCCGAAGGGGTCGCCGAAGCCGACCTTGTCGTTCTGGCGGCACCGGTGGACAAGATCCCGCTGCTGGCGACGAAGGTGCTGAACAAAGTGTCGCCGCGTCAGATAGTTATGGATATGGGATCGACCAAGAGCGAGCTGTGCGAGGTGACCTCAATGCACCGCAACCGAGGCCGCTTGGTGGCAACGCACCCGATGTGGGGCACGGAGTACAGCGGTCCCGCAGCGGCCGTTTCGGGGGCCTTCACCGGCCGCAAGGTGGTGCTTTGCGATGTAGAGCACAGCGATCCGGATGCCGTTGCTGCGGTGGAGAGCATCTACTCGCGCATCGGTATGCCGATCGTATATATGGCTCCTGACGAGCACGACCTGCATACGGCCTACGTGTCGCATATATCGCATATTACGTCGTTCGCCTTGGCTCTGACCGTGCTCGAGAAGGAGCGCGAGGCGCAGCATATATTCGATCTTGCGGGCGGCGGTTTCGAGAGCACGGTGCGGCTTGCCAAGTCGTCGGCCTCGACATGGGTGCCGATATTGATGCAGAACAAGTACAACGTGCTGGACGTGCTGCGCGAACATATACACCAGTTGCAGATTATGCGGCTGATGATCGAGCGCGATGACGAAAAGGGGCTGTGTGAGGCTATGTCCCGCGCCAATACCATACAGAAAATATTGGAATAAAGATACGATTATGAGTGAATTCGTACTGGGGAGCAAGCGTCCCCTGATAATCTCGGGACCTTGCAGCGCCGAGACCGAGGAACAGACATTGGAGACCTGCCGCAGACTTGCCGCCGAAGGCGTGGTGGATGTGCTCCGCGCCGGAATATGGAAACCGAGGACCAAACCCGGGACCTTCGAGGGCGTCGGACTGAGGGGGTTGGCGTGGCTCTCCGAGGCCCGACGGATTACCGGCCTGCCGATAGCTACCGAGGTGGCCTCGGCCAAACACGTCGAGAACGCACTGGAGTTCGATGTCGATGTGCTGTGGATCGGCGCTCGCACGACGGTGAATCCGTTCTTGGTGCAGGAGATTGCAGACGCCGTTGCGGGAAGTGGTGCGAAGGTGTTGATTAAGAACCCGATGAATCCCGAAGTGGCGCTTTGGGCCGGTGCTGTGGCGCGGTTCGTCAAGGCGGGTGTGCCCGAGAGCAGCATCGGCTTGATACACCGCGGATTCTCGATGGCCGGAGCCGGCCGCTTCCGCAACAACCCGATGTGGCACTTGGCACTGGAGATGCAGAGCCTCTTTCCCGATATGATGATGCTCTGCGATCCGTCGCATATCTGCGGCTGCCGCGACTATCTGCTCGAGGTATCGCAGAAGGCCGCCGACCTGAACTACGACGGCCTGATCGTCGAGAGCCATATATGCCCTGCCGAGGCGTGGAGCGACGCCTCGCAGCAGCTCGAGCCTTCGGCGCTGGCCGAGATGATCCGCTCGATCAACTGGCGTTCGGCCCGCAGCGACGACCCCGAATACCTTCAGTCGCTGAGCCGATACCGCGAGCAGATCGACCAGATCGATGCCGAGCTGTTCGAGCTGCTCGGCCGCCGTATGGCCATTGCAGACAATATAGGTCGGGTCAAGCGCGACAATGACGTTGTGATTCTTCAGAGCGGCCGCTGGGCGAGCATCGTGGAGCGCATTACCTCGCAGGCCGAGAAGCTGCATCTGAGCGAGGAGTTTCTGCGCACCGTGCTCGAGGCCATACATATCGAGAGCATCGAACACCAGAACCGGATTATGAACAGCCGGTCGTAGGCCCGCAGCGAAAATGACAGAAGTGCGTCCCAAATGCTTTTGGGACGCACTCCTCGTTTCTGAAGGGCAGGTCAGAGTCCGAACTCTTTTTTGAGCATATCCACTGCGTCGAGCTTCTCCCAGCCGAAGTACTCTACTTCAGTCTCCACCTCGCGGCCGTCGCGCCAAAGTTTTTCGGTGCGGGTGTAGGGGCGGTTGCCGAAGTGGCCGTAGGAGGCCGTCGCCTCGAAGATAGGGTTCTTCAGGCCGAAGCGGCGGACGATAGCTGCCGGACGCAGATCGAAGAGTCGGGCGACGTGTTCGGCGATCTGGCCGTCGGTCAGTGCGAGCTTCGAGGTGCCGTAGGTGTCTACATAGACGCTGAGGGGCTGGGCGATGCCGATCGCATAGCTCAGCTGTACGAGCACCTCGTCGGCGATGCCGGCGGCAACCATATTCTTGGCGATATGGCGGGCGGCGTATGCTGCCGAGCGGTCGACCTTGGAGGAGTCCTTGCCGGAGAATGCACCGCCGCCGTGTGCGCCGCGGCCTCCGTAGGTGTCGACGATGATCTTGCGGCCGGTGAGACCGGTGTCTCCGTGAGGACCGCCGATGACGAACTTGCCCGTGGGATTGACGTGCAGAATGTAGTCGTCGCAGATGAGTGCTGCGAGCGGATCATTGGCACGCTCCAAACGCGCCTTGACGCGCGGAATGAGTATGGTGCGCACATCTTCGCGGATCTTGTCCTGCATGGCGCGCTCGGCCTGCTTCTCGTCCAAGCCGTTGCCGGCGGTGATGAACTCGTCGTGCTGAGTCGATACGACGATAGTGTGCACGCGCAGAGGCTTGCGGTCGTCGCCGTATTCGATCGTCACCTGACTCTTGGAATCGGGGCGCAGATAGGTCATCACCTTGCCTTCGCGGCGGATTACCGCCAGCTCCTTGAGGATTACGTGCGAGAGGATCAGCGTGGCGGGCATCAGTTCGCGCGACTCGTTGCAGGCGTAGCCGAACATTATGCCTTGATCGCCCGCGCCCTGTTCATCTTCGCTCTGACGCACGACGCCTTGGTTGATGTCTGACGACTGCTCGTGAATAGCCGACAGAATGCCGCACGAGGCGGCGTCGAACTGGTAGTCGCTGCGGTTGTAGCCGATGCGGTCGATTACGCGGCGCGCTACGCCCTGCACGTCGACGTATACATCGGAGCGCACCTCGCCGGCTACGACTACCAAACCGGTGGTACACAGCGTTTCGCAAGCAACTTTTGACTGGGGATCGTGACGCAGGAACTCGTCGAGAATAGCGTCCGAAATCTGATCCGATACCTTATCGGGGTGTCCCTCCGAGACAGACTCCGATGTAAATAAAAAACCCATTGTTATACAATTTTAAGTTAAACGTATAAAATGGGAAAAATTGGCTGTTGAATAAAAAATGTGCTGTTTTAGCGATTTTTTATTGTGGTTGCAATCAGTCAAATCTTTCCACATTGTAATTCGAGCGGCAAAGGTAGCGTTTTTTTTTGTCTTGGCAAACATTTCTGTGCCTTTTTGCGGCATATAGATATCTCGGCGAGGTTAATATGTTGTGCTGTAGAATATTGAGGTGCGGCGCGAAGTTGCGGCGGATTAAAAATCGCGAAAATATTGCAGCCGATATTGCCGGCTTGCCTTTTTTTCGTACCTTTGTAACTCAGAAACTATTCTGAATATGCCTGAGCAAAAACGCGCGTCGCTCATCTTGTCGGATGGGACGCAATTCCACGGATTCTCGTTCGGAGCGGAAAAATCGATTTCCGGCGAGGTCGTCTTCAACACCGCAATGATGGGTTATCCCGAGTCGCTCACCGACCCATCCTACCGCGGACAGATACTGGTTTTGACATATCCTCTTGTCGGCAATTACGGCGTTCCCGCATTCGACAGGGACGAGTTCGGACTGCTGCGCTTCTTCGAGTCGGAGCGGATACATATCCGCGCGCTGGTCATATCCGACTATTCGTTCGAGTATTCCCACTGGAATGCCCGCGAAAGCCTCTCGGAGTGGCTGCGTCAGAACGATATTCCCGCGATATGCGGCGTCGACACCCGCACCATAACCAAGATCATCCGCGAGCGCGGAGTGATGCTCGGCAAGGTGGCTGTCGAGGGGTGTCCGGTGCCCGAGCAGTTCGATGATCCCAACCTCGGCAATTTGGTGGCCGAGGTCAGCTGCAGCATCCCCGAGACCTATGGCAACGGGCCGCTGCGCATCGTGCTGGCCGACTACGGCTGCAAGTACAACATCATCCGCTGCCTGCTGCGCCGCGGTGCGACGGTAATCCGCGTGCCGTGGAACTATGACTTTACAGATATGGACTACGACGGAGTGATGCTGTCCAACGGCCCGGGCGATCCGCAGATGTGCGGCGAGGCGGTGGCGATAATCCGCAAGGCCTTCGAGGTGGGCAAACCTATATTCGGTATATGTATGGGCAACCAGCTGCTTTCGATAGCCGCCGGCGCCACGACCTTCAAACTTAAGTACGGACACCGTTCGCACAACCAGCCCGCACTTATGGTCGACAGCGACCGTGCCGTCATTACCTCTCAGAATCACGGCTTCGCAGTCGACACGACGCGCTTGGACGAGGGTTGGGAACCCTACTTCGTCAATCTGAACGACGGCACCAGCGAGGGCATACGCCACCGCAGCAAGCCGTTCTTCTCGGTTCAGTTCCACCCCGAAGCCACGAGCGGACCGGTCGATACCGAGTTCCTGTTCGACCGCTTCATCGCCGACATTGAGAAATATAAAAAGGAGAAAAGATAATGGACAGCAAGATAGAGAAAGTCATTCTGCTCGGTTCGGGCGCATTGAAAATCGGCGAGGCGGGCGAGTTCGACTATTCAGGTTCGCAGGCGCTCAAGGCGCTCAAGGAGGAGGGCGTATATACGGTTTTGATAAATCCCAATATCGCCACTATTCAAACCTCGGAGAATATCGCCGATCGGGTCTATTTCCTGCCCGTGACGCCCGAGTTCGTCGAGAAGGTTATCGAGCGTGAGCGCCCCGACGGCATTCTGCTCGCCTTCGGCGGTCAGACGGCGCTCAACTGCGGCGTGAAGCTCTACGAGAGCGGCGTATTAGAGCGTTACGGCGTGCGTGTGTTAGGCACTCCCGTGCAGGCCATTATCGACACCGAGGACCGTGAGAAGTTCGTCGAGAAACTCGCTGAGATAGATGTCAAGACTATTCGCAGCCACGCGGTGACTACGGTTGAAGATGCCAAGACGGTGGCGGCGGAGCTTGGATATCCTATCATCATTCGCGCCGCGTATACCCTCGGAGGTTTGGGATCGGGATTCTGCAACGACGAGCGCGAATTGGAGGCGCTGGCCAGCAAGGCATTCACATACTCGCCGCAGATACTTGTCGAAAAGTCGCTCAAGGGGTGGAAGGAGGTCGAGTACGAAGTCGTGCGCGACCGCTTCGACAACTGCATTACTGTCTGCAATATGGAGAATTTCGACCCGCTGGGTATCCATACTGGCGAGAGTATCGTGGTGGCTCCGTCGCAGACCCTCTCGAACTCAGAGTACCACAAACTGCGCGAGCTGGCTATCAAGATCATACGCCATATAGGCATCGTGGGCGAGTGCAATGTGCAGTATGCTCTCGATCCCGAGTCGGAGGACTACCGCGTGATCGAGGTCAATGCCCGTCTGAGCCGCTCGTCGGCATTGGCTTCGAAGGCGACGGGCTATCCGCTGGCGTTCGTGGCCGCCAAATTAGGTTTGGGCTACGGTCTGCACCAGCTGAAAAATTCAGTGACCAAATCGACTACAGC
Organism: uncultured Alistipes sp.; assembly: GCA_964474985.1. Taxonomy (GTDB): domain Bacteria; phylum Bacteroidota; class Bacteroidia; order Bacteroidales; family Rikenellaceae; genus Alistipes. The sequence goes on from CAYYUW010000063.1 coordinate 16,566, forward strand.
CTGCTTCGAGCCTGCGCTGGATTATATAGTGTGCAAGATCCCGCGCTGGGACTTGGGTAAATTCAAGGGCGTTTCGCGCGAGCTGGGCAGCAGTATGAAGTCCGTGGGCGAGGTGATGGCCATAGGCCGCAACTTCGAAGAAGCTATTCAGAAGGGTCTGCGAATGATCGGGCAGGGTATGCACGGATTCGTGGCCAACAAGGAGCTTATGACCGACGATCTGGATACGGCGCTCAGCCACCCGACCGACAAGCGCATATTCTTCATAGCCAATGCGCTGAAGCACGGTTATACGGTCGACCGCATCCACGAACTGACCAAGATAGACAAGTGGTTCCTCTGCAAGTTGCAGAACATTATATCGATCGAGCACAAGCTCGAGAAGTGCTCTTCGCTCGGGGAGCTGCCCGACGAGTTGTTGCGCGAAGCCAAGGTGCGCGGCTTCTCCGATTTCCAGATCGCACGAACCGTGTTGCAGCCGTCGGCCGCAGATATGGAGGCGGCGCTGCTGAAGGTGCGCGAGGATCGCAAGCGTCGCGGCATCGTGCCGTTCGTCAAGCAGATCGACACGCTGGCGGCCGAGTATCCGGCGCAGACCAACTATCTGTATCTCACCTATGGAGGGTCGTCCCATGACATCGATTTTCAGCGCGACAACCGTTCGGTGATCGTACTCGGATCGGGTGCCTATCGCATCGGTTCGTCGGTCGAGTTCGACTGGTGCTCGGTCAATGCCGTGAATACCATTCGGCAGAACGGATTGCGTGCCGTGATGATCAATTACAACCCCGAGACGGTGTCGACCGACTACGATATGTGCGACAGGCTCTATTTCGACGAGCTTACGTTCGAACGCGTGCTCGATATCGCCGATCTCGAGGCGCCGCGCGGCGTCGTGGTTTCGACCGGCGGGCAGATACCGAACAATCTGGCCATGCGCCTCTATGAAGCTCAGGTGCCCATTTTGGGTACGTCGGCCGAGGATATCGACCGTGCCGAGGACCGTCACAAGTTCTCGCAGATGTGCGACGAGCTGGGTATCGACCAACCCCGCTGGCGCGAGCTTACCTCGATGGAGGATATCTACGAGTTTGCAGACGAGGTGGGATTCCCGTTGCTCATCCGTCCCTCGTATGTGCTCAGCGGCGCAGCGATGAACGTGGTGTCGAACCGCGGCGAGCTGGAACATTTCCTCACGCTGGCTACCAGCGTTTCGAAGCAGCACCCCGTGGTGGTGACTGAATTTATCGAGCGAGCCAAGGA
>CAYYUW010000064.1:0-28119 GCA_964474985.1 uncultured Alistipes sp.
AGGAGATCGGTGAGAAGTTCGGCCTTACGCGCGAACGCGTGCGCCAGATCAAGGAGAAGGCCATACGCCGGCTGCGCCACTCCTCGCGCAGCAAGCTGCTCAAATCCTACCTCGGCTAAACCCGCACGGGGATGGTATTTATAGGCGCCGCTTTTCGAAGCGGCGCTTTTTTGTTGCCGGTGAACGGAGTATGATAGTAGCTTCGGAATTGCTTATTGCCATATTGCACGTTTATATGTGCTTGCCACGCTGGTTACTTGCTGCAGGGCGTAAGATTATTGCCGGCGACGATTGCAGTCAGCCGGACTGCACCGATACTATGCTATCGTCATAAAACGCCTCCCGTACCGTGCCGCTTGACTGCAGCCGGCGCGAAGAGCAGTCGGTAAGGCTTCGGGTGTGGTCTGCGCAAGTTTTTGCTGGGGCGTTCCTAACGACTATCGTCTTTTGATTATCGCAAAGTTCCCAAATATTCATATCATATTTGGTCGCCAGCCTGAATTTTTTTGCAAAAAACCGCCCGAAAATTTGCAGTGACAAAAAAAAACGCTACCTTTGCACTCGCTTTTTAGCCAATGGCGAGATAGCTCAGCTGGTTAGAGCGCATGATTCATAATCATGAGGTCGAGAGTTCAAGTCTCTCTCTCGCTACGGAGCAGTTGCGGATCCTTTCGGTCCGCAACTGTTTTTTTATTGTCCTATTGCTAATCTCATTAATCAAAGGTGACAGACGTGGCAGCCAAAAAGAAAGGCACCGCATTGATTAATGCAGTGCCTTTTGTTGAGCTACCCGGATTCGAACCAGGAAAAACAGGACCAGAATCTGTTGTGTTACCATTACACCATAGCTCAATCCCCTTTTTGCGAGTGCAAATTTACGCCAAGTTTTTCATCTGCGCAAGTTTTTTCGCCAAAAAATAGTATATTTGTTGTAATTTATTTCGCAAGAATATTTAATTAACGTTATAACTACTTAAAAACCAAAAACTTTTATGAATACGAAGATTCGTCTCATAGTAATGAATTTTCTCCAGTACGCGGTCTGGGGGGCATATCTGACATCGATGGGCACCTATTTGGCCGGTTCGGGATTAGCTTCGCGGATAGCCATTTTCTACGCCTGTCAGGGCATAGTCTCGCTGTTTATGCCTGCCGTGATGGGCATCATCGCCGATCGCTACATACAGGCTCAGAAGTTATTGGGCATCTGCCACGGGCTGGCTGCCCTGTTTATGTTCGCCACCGGATACTACGGACTTCAAGCCGGCGCAACTCCCGACTTCACCATCCTGTTCTCGCTATACACGCTGAGCGTCGCATTCTACATGCCGACCATAGCATTGTCCAACTCGGTGGCTTACACCGTATTGCGCAATGCCGGCTATGATACCGTCAAAGCCTTTCCGCCCATTCGCGTATTCGGCACCGTCGGGTTCATCTGCGCGATGCTGTCGGTCGACTTCCTCGGATTCCAGACCAATGCTTGGCAGTTCATCACCAGCGGTTCGATAGGCTTGGTGCTTGCGCTCTACGCATTTACGCTGCCCGCGTGCCGCACGTCGGCCGGCAGCGGCAGCAAGACACTTGTCGATGCGCTGGGACTTAAGGCATTCGCACTGTTCAAGCAGAAGAAGATGGCCATATTCTTCATATTCTCGATGCTGTTGGGCGTGTCGCTGCAAATTACCAACGGCTTCGCCAATCCCTTCATCACCAGCTTCAAGGCCATACCCGAATTTGCCGGAACATTCGGCGCCAACCACGCCAACGCCCTGATATCGCTGTCGCAGATCTCCGAAACGCTGTGCATACTGTTGATACCGTTCTGCCTTAAGCGCTTCGGCATCAAGCGCGTGATGCTTATCGCTATGACCGCGTGGGTATTTCGCTTCGGACTGTTCGGCGCCGGCAACCCGGGCGGAGGCGTATGGATGCTCATCCTGTCGATGATCGTCTACGGCGTGGCGTTCGACTTCTTCAACATCTCCGGTTCGCTGTTCGTCGATACCGAGACCGATCCGTCGATCCGCTCGTCGGCACAGGGTCTGTTTATGATAATGACAAACGGTATCGGCGCCACCATAGGCACGCTCAGCGCTCAGGCAGTCGTCAACCGCTACGTATTCTCGCAGCCGGCCGGCATGGAGCAGATAGCCGGCTGGAGCACAGCGTGGTACATTTTCGCCGCATACGCTTTGGTCGTAGCTATACTGTTCGCCTTAATATTCAAATACAAGCATAACCCGAACATCAAGGCATAAACGGTTCTGCTTATAACTAACCCGCCGCCCGCATCTTCCCAACTGAAGACAGCGTGGCGGCGGGTTAGTTTTTCGGGTAATGGGTTGCAGCCCGTTAGATCGAGCGGGGAACTCCGCTCAGGGTTTACAGCTGCCTTTGCCAACGGCGAGTATCAACAGCGGCTCAGCATCCAACGCAAGGGTCTCGCGGAGTCCGCATCGATCGAACGACCATATACACAGGCCGTGCAACCCTATCTCGGCTGCTCGGAGCATCATACTCTGTGAGGATATTCCGAGGTCGATATCTACCGCCGCATCCTCGTCCGCAGTCGAGCTGACGACGATGAACGCCTGCGGCGGAACACCCGAGGGCAGCTCGGGCGAGTGAATGTATTTCAGCACTTCGGCAGACTCGCCGCCTATCACCTGCCGGAACCGCAGCACCGGCGGCCGACAGGTAAAACGTACGTCTGAATTTACATCGATTATGCGCTGCAGCTGGTCCTCACGCACCCTGAATTGCGGATCGAATGCCGTGAATCTATTGATTTTCACCAACAGCCGCCCGAGCGACACTGCAGGTCTGCGAACCACGCCCGCCGGTCGCGACCGGTACTCCTCCATCTTTTTGCCCAAATAGTCGTCTGCCATCGTCTTTGAATTTTAGTGCAAAATTACACAAAAACGCGCTCGGATGAAACAATCCACCGCAGCTGCACGCCTTGGCCGAAATGAAAGCCGAGCGGTTCGACTTCTGAGCTAAAGGCAACTCTCACGACAGCGCCGCAAAGTGCCCCGCGCAACCGCCGAGAAGCGACAGTCAATACTTGCCTTTCCACTGTGCACGGATGCGTTCAGCGATCTTCGCCTCAGCGGGGTTCTCCTCGTGCGGCTCGTAGAAGCGGTGCCCCTCCAATCCCGCGGGCATAAACTCCTGCTCGACAAACGAGCCGTCGAAGTCGTGGGCGTACTTGTAGTTGCGGCCGTAATCCAGCTCCTTCATCAATTTGGTGGGTGCATTGCGCAGATGCAGCGGAACGGGGCGGTTGGTCGTATCGTGCCCGACCTGCCCCAAAGCGGCATCTATAGCCATATAGGCCGAGTTGCTCTTGGGGCTTGTAGCGAGGTAAATGGTCGTTTCGGCAAGCGTAATGCGCGCCTCGGGCATACCGATCTTGTGTACGGTGTCGAAGCAGGCATTGGCAAGCAGCAGCGCATTGGGATTGGCCAGACCGATATCCTCCGAGGCCAGAATCACCAACCGGCGCGCAATGAACCGCGGTTCCTCGCCTCCGGCCAGCATACGCGCCAGCCAGTATATGGCGGCATTGGGATCGCTACCGCGAACGCTCTTGATAAAGGCCGAGATCACATCGTAATGCTGCTCGCCTGCCTTGTCGTACAGAGCTATATTCTGCTGCAGGCAGTCGGTCACGGTGCTGTCGTCGATAACGATATCGCCGTCGCTCGCCCCCGTTATGATGTCGAGTATGTTGAGCAGCTTGCGCGCATCGCCGCCCGAAAAGCGGAACAGCGCCGCCGTCTGGTCTACCCGTATGTTGCGCGTACGCAGCTCCACATCGCTGTGCAGCGCCCGATCCAGCAGCGTCTGCAGCTCAGGCTCCTCCAAGGCCTTGAGCACATACACCTGACAACGCGACAGAAGCGGCGAGATGACCTCGAACGAGGGGTTTTCTGTCGTCGCACCGATCAGCGTCACCACCCCCTGCTCCACGGCGCCGAGCAGCGAATCCTGCTGGCTCTTGTTGAAGCGGTGGATCTCGTCGATGAACAGGAACGGCGACGCCGAGTTGAAGAACTGCTGCTTGCGGGCCGATTCGATCACCTCGCGAACCTCCTTGACACCCGAGTTAATGGCCGAAAGTGTGAAAAAGGGACGGTCGAGCGACGCCGCTACCAACCGTGCAAGCGAAGTCTTGCCGACACCCGGGGGACCCCAAAGTATGAACGACGGAACGTTGCCCGACTCCAAGAAGCGCCGGAACACACCGTTCTCACCGACCAAATGGCTTTGGCCGATATACTCGTCCAGCGTTCGCGGACGCAATCTCTCTGCAAGCGGAGCAGACATACTCTATTGGTTCGATATATCAATCATTATCAAGGTACAAATGGCTATCGGCATCGAACAATGCAGCCGAAGCAGCCCCCACACGGAACCCGCTTCGGCCACACTCAGCCGCGCCTCACAGGCTTCTGCAGCCCGCTACTCCTTCGGCTTTGCCAACGAAAGGCAAAGCTCGTCGAGCTGGGCGTCGTCGATAGCCGACGGAGCGTCGAGCATCACATCGCGGCCGGCGTTGTTCTTCGGGAAGGCAATGTAGTCGCGGATCGAGTCGGCGCCGCCAAAGAGCGAGCACAAGCGGTCGAAGCCGAACGCCAAACCTCCGTGAGGGGGTGCGCCGAACTTGAACGCATTCATCAGGAATCCGAACTGTTCCTGTGCCTTTTCGGGCGTGAATCCGAGCGTGTCGAATATCTGAGCCTGCAGCTTGGGGCTGTGTATACGTATCGAACCGCCGCCGACCTCGGTGCCGTTGCAAACGAAATCGTAGGCATTGGCGCGCACACGACCCGGGTCGGTTGCCAAGAACTCGACATCCTCGGGCTTGGGCGAGGTAAACGGGTGGTGCATAGCATAATAACGCTGAGTCTCGTCGTCCCACTCGAACATCGGGAAGTCGACAACCCACAGCGGGGCAAACTTCTTGGGATCACGCAGCCCTAAACGCTCGGCCACCTCGAGGCGCAATGCGCACAGCTGCGTCAGCGCCTTGAACTTGGGACCGCACAGGATGAATACCATGTCGCCCGCTTCGGCGCCCGTGCGCTCAGCCAAAGCGCGAACCTCCTCAGCCGAGAAGAACTTGTCCACCGACGACTTGACGCCGTTCTCATCGACACGGATCCATATAAGGCCCTTCGCCCCCACCTGAGGCCGCTTGACGAACTCGGTCAGGGCATCGATCTGCTTGCGGGTGTACGATGCGCAGCCCTTGGCGGCAAAGCCGGTGATGTACTCGGCATCGTCGAATATCGAGAAGCCGTGGCCCTTGGCCAGATCGGTCAAATCGGCAAATTGCATACCGAAGCGCAGATCGGGCTTGTCCGAGCCGTAGCGCTCCATAGCTTCGATCCACGGCATACGGCGGAACGGCTCCGTGAACTCGATGCCCAAAATTTCCTTGAACATATACTTCGCCCAGCGCTCGAACACCTCCAGAATATCCTCCTGCTCGACGAACGACATTTCACAGTCGATCTGAGTAAATTCGGGCTGACGGTCGGCGCGCAGATCCTCGTCGCGGAAGCAGCGCACGATCTGGAAATACTTGTCGTAGCCGGCCACCATCAACAGCTGCTTAAGCGTCTGCGGCGACTGTGGCAGGGCGTAGAACTGGTTGGGATTCATACGGCTGGGCACCACGAAGTCGCGTGCGCCCTCGGGCGTGGACTTTATCAGATACGGGGTTTCGATCTCGAGGAATCCCTCCTTGTCGAGGAATGTCCGCACGGCGTGGGCCATACGGTGGCGCAGGATCATCGCCCGCTGCAGCGGCGGACGGCGCAGGTCGAGATAGCGGTAGCGCATACGCAGGTCGTCGCCGCCGTCGGAGTTCTCCTCAATGGTGAACGGCGGAGTCTCCGAAGCATTGAGGATGACAATCTTTTCAGCAGCCACCTCGATATCGCCCGTAGGCATCTTGGGGTTCTTGGACTGGCGCTCCACCACCCGACCGGTGACCTGCACGACATATTCGCGCCCGAGCTGGGCAGCAGCTTGGCGGGTCTGCTCCGAGGAGTGCTCCTCGACTACGATTTGGGTGATGCCGTAGCGGTCGCGCAGGTCGATGAAGGTCATAGCGCCGAGATTGCGCACCTTCTGCACCCAGCCGGCCAGCGTTACGGTCTGATTTGCGTTGCAACTTCTCAGACAGCCGCAAGTATGTGTTCTGTACATAGATATATATTTTTATATTCGCTATGCGGATTAGTAATCGACAAAATTACAAAACTATCTGCAAACTGCAATCGCAAATACAAAAAATTTCCACGGCTTATGCCGCATCGTCTTTTTTCGCTACCTTTGCCGCATTATGGAAGAAAACGAACTCAAAACGGCTGCGGCCGAAGACGAAAAATTCATGCGGGCGGCAATAAACGAGGCTCGCGAAGCGTTAGCAAGAGACGAGATCCCGATCGGGGCGGTGGTCGTATGCGGCGGACGGATCGTCGGACGCGGCCACAACCTGAGCGAGACTCTCGGTGACGCCACGGCGCACGCCGAGATGCAGGCACTGACGGCAGCGGCCGCATCACTGGCCGGCAAGTATCTGCCGCAGTGTACGTTATATGTCACCGTAGAGCCTTGCGCGATGTGTGCCGGAGCCTCAGCATGGTGCCAAGTGGGGCGAGTAGTATGGGGCGCCGATGACCCCAAACGGGGCTGTACGGGATACTCGCCGTCGATCTTCCACCCCCGCACAGGCATCTCTCGGGGCGTACTGAGAGAGGAATGCGAGGCGTTGATGACCGAATTTTTCAAAAAACTGCGCCGTTGATATTTGGACGTTCACAGTTTTTTTACTACCTTTGTATAAATAAATGCTTCCGAAACGGAAGCGGCGAACAAATTTACGAACTGGAATTATTAATTAACAAAAACCGTAAAACGAAAATGAAAAGAGTATTTTTTGCAGCAGCAGCGTTGTTTGCATTCGGTACGCTCTCGGCTCAGACCGCCGAAGATGTCACCGCCAAATTCAACGAAGCAGCCGGACTGATGAATTCGAAAAATTTCGCAGGTGCCCTTGCCGCTTTCAATGAAGTGGTTACACTCGGTGCCGACGTGGAAGGTGTCGAAACCACTGTTTCGCAGGCACAGACCTACATCCCCACCTGTTACTTCAGGGTAGGTTTGGATCACGCCCAAGCAAATCGACTCGATGAGGCTCTCGAAAGTTTCAACAGCGCCGTCGAAACCGGCGAGCTGTACTCGAACCCCAAAGTGATGAAGAACGCCAAGACTATGATCGCCCGCGTCTATACGATGAAGGGCGGCGAGGCTTTCAATAAAGGCGACTATGCGGCTGCGGCCGAAGTATTCGCCAAAGGCTACGAGGCCAACCCCAACGACACCAAACTGGCTATCAACCTCGCCAAGAGCTATTGCGAAATGGGCCGACTCGACGACGGCGTTAAGGTATATCAGGGCATTCTCGCTCAGACCAGCCCCCGCTTCGACGAGGACAAGGCCGTCGCAAGAAAGGATATGGACTACTATTTCCTGAAGACCATAGCCGAAATGACCAATGAGAACGCCGAGGACGAGGCTGTCATCGCCATCGCCGAAAAGTGGGTCGCTGTCGACAACACCGATCCGCAGGCCAACAAGGTGCTGCTGCAGCAGTACGGTGCCGCCAAGAACTTCGACAAGGTGATCGAACTGGCTGAGGGCGTAGCCGCTCTCCAGACCTCCGAGGAGGACAAGTCCGAAGTTTACTACACCCTCGGCGTGGCTTACAACGCCAAGGAGCTGAAGCCTCAGGCTATCGCCGCCCTGAAGAAGGTGACCGTAGGTCCCGCTGCCGAGCTGGCCAAAAAGACCGTAGCCGAACTCAGCAAGTAATCCCACCGAGTGCGGAGGGGGGGGGAGATTTAATTAAGGGAAGATTAATTAACTCCCGCCCTGCCGAATAGCAAATCGCCCCGTCAGAACTGCTCTGACGGGGCGATATATTTTGCAGAGGCCGACCGGCGGACTGTAACGTCAGAACGACATCGGAGCCTTGATCGCAGGCCACGGATCATACCCCTCGAGAGTGAAATCCTCGTAGCGGAAATCGAATACGGAATCGACCGACGGATTGAGCCGCATAACGGGCAGCGGACGCGGCGTGCGCGACAGCTGCTCGCGCGCCTGCTCAATATGATTGAGATAGAGATGTGTATCGCCGAGAGTATGCACAAAATCGCCGGCTTCAAGCCCGCAGACCTGCGCAATCATCATCGTCAGCAGAGCATACGACGCAATATTGAACGGCACGCCGAGGAATGTATCGGCACTGCGCTGGTAAAGTTGACACGAAAGACGCCCGCCGGCCACATAGAACTGAAACATAACGTGACAGGGCGGCAGTGCCATCTTGTCGACATCGGCCACATTCCACGCCGACACGAGCATACGGCGCGAGTCGGGATTGCGGCGAATCGTATCGATTACATTGCGTATCTGGTCTATCGAACCGCCGTCGGGCAGAGGCCAGCTGCGCCACTGGTAACCGTACACCCTGTTCAGATCGCCATAGCGATACCCCTCGACCGGCGACATTCTGCCCTGCTCGGCCGCCGCGAGAAACTCCTCGCGCGACACGGGCGCAACACCGCTGCGCGAACACAGCTCGCCGTAATAGCGGTAGGCATCGTTATCCCATATATGCACTCCGTTCCGCAACAGATAGCCGATATTGGTATCGCCGGCCAAAAACCACAGCAACTCGTGAATCACCCCCTTCAGGAACACCTTCTTGGTGGTGAGCAACGGGAATCCGCGGCTCAGATCGAAACGCATCTGATGACCGAAGACGCTTTTTGTTCCGGTACCGGTACGGTCACCCTTGACTGTACCCTCGTCCAAGATTCTGCGCAATAAATCGAGATATGCCTGCATAGCGCTATGGGAATTAATACGTTGTCTCTAAAGATTCAGCTACGGAGCCGCCAAGCCGATGCCGGCGCCGCCGCATCTATTTATATTTTCGGAGCGAAAAACGCCCCTCACCGTCCAACACGCCGTACACCGGATCGGCAAGCCACTCGCCGAGGAACCACACGTCGGCGCGGCTGCCGGCATGGTGCTCTGCGCAGTGAATATGTCCGAAGACGAACGTATCGATACCTTCTGACTCGGGGTACTCCTCGGCATATCGCACTAACGGTTCGGCGGCCACGGCGAAAGGCTGCTTGATACCGTGCGACTTGCGGCTGCTGCCGCTCCACCAAAGGCCGAAACGCATCGACAGATCGGGATGGACGAGCCGCGCAAAGAGCCAGCGGATAATCCGCGACCGGAATACGCCGTTCATAAATCGCAGCACGGGCTTGTCGCCGACATTGATATTGTCGCCGTGCGCCAAGAGCATCCGGCGGCCGGCAAGTTCGACCCGCTCGGGCGCGAAATGCAGATGCACGCCGCACTCCCGCTCCAAGTATCCGTTCTGCCACATATCGTGATTGCCGGTGAAGAAGTGTATCTCGATGCCGCGGTCGGTCAGCTCGGCCAGTTTCCCGAGCAGCCGCACAAATCCGGCCGGCACCACCCTGCCCCACTCGAACCAAAAGTCGAAGATATCGCCCAAAAGATAGATCGCATCGGCATCGGCCGACACCTCGTCCAACCACCGCACGAACAGCCGCTCCCGCTCGCGCGAGAATGCGGTGTCGCCGTGACCTAAATGAACGTCCGAGGCGAAGTAATACATTACTGCTGCATGAGTTCGGCCACCTTGCTCTCCAGCGCGGCGCCGTAAATATCCCTCGCTACTATATCGCCGTTGCGATCGATAAGGAAGTTCGCGGGCAGATTCCGAACATTGTACATACCCAGCGCTGGCGAGGCGGCTCCGGCGAGGTCGCTTACGGAGATCCACGGGAGATTCTGCTCCTGCACGGCATTGATCCAAGCTGCCTTGGAACTCTCGATGCCGACCTGATATATTTCGAATCCGCGGTCGGCATACTTGGAGTACAGCTCCTTGAGTTCGGCATTCATAACATTGCTGTTACCGACAGTCGCGGACCAGAACTCGAGCAGGATGACCTTGCCCTTGAGTGCCGCGAGGCTGACCTTGTTGCCGAACATATCGGGGAGGTTCAACTCGGGGAAACTGTTCTGCGACGCCACTGCTGCACCCACTAAATCCATGGTCTCGATATCGCGCCGCAGCGAAGCGATGTACGACGAATTGGGATAACGCTGGCCGAGCGTATCGGCCACCGTGCGATAGTAGACCACATCGGTCTGACCGTTAAAAAGCACGTCATCATTCGGCAGACGCTGGTACAGGGCGTACAGGGCAGCCATAGAAGCGCTGTTCTCGATGATGAACGCTATCTGAGCGCGCTTGACTCGATAGTACTCCTGCGTATAATCCTTCAGGACTTCGCGGCGCTGCTGTTCGTCGAGCGCCGGATTGGAGAAGTTGTTGGCTATCGAGTCGAGGCGGTAAACGCCGTCCTGCATAATGAACGATATGCGCTTGAGCAGAGCCGACTCCTCGGAGCCTTCGACCTCGTAGTTGCGCGACAGGCTGCCCACCGAGTTGACCGTTACGCGGTCGCCAGCAGAGAGAAGCAGCGGAATGCGTTCGCCGCGGCAGTTGAGGTTGTACAGTGTGATCGGCTCGTCGTTGGCAGTGAGCTTGAGTGAGAAACGGCCGAGATCATCGGTGCGCACGGAGTCGACGGTACGGCTGCGCATTGAGGGCGACAGAGCCTCGACATAGACGGTAACGGTGTCGCATCCGATCAGACGGCCCTCGATTTTGATGTCGCTGCGATTGCAGGCGACTGCCGCCATAGCGACGGCTATAAGAAAGAATACTCTTCTCATATTCATTGTTTCGTTTTCCGGAATACAAATATACGATTTTTCCCGCAAATCTAAAGCGAAAAGGCGCACTTTTCGCATTTTGCCTCCGGAGTTTGTCCGCCGCCGCTACTGTTGCTTGCTGAAACTGCGGCGGTTAGCGTTGTTCTTCTGATTTTTCTGGTTGCGCTGAAAACGGTTCTTCTGCTGGTTCTTCTGCTGGTTTTTGCCGTTACGGGGCGAAAAGTGCTGTTTATAATCGCTTCGGAGATTATTGAGCGCAGATTCGTTCACCTCGATACGCCCGTCGGACATCCGCTTTATGTCGCGAACGATTACTTCGTTGTTGGGATGCTCCTCGTTGAACTCGTAGCTCTTGGCGCGCATATAGCGGGCTATGTTGTCCACCGTATCTGCCACGGTCTTTTTGTCGGGACAGTGTTCGAGCGAGCGGATCATGCGCTCGACGCTCTTGCCGTAGTGCTTGAACATTATGTAGTTGGACGAATAGTGCATCTTCTTGGGACGCACCGCAAGCGTCTGTCGCGACACCCGCGGATAAGGCGAGTCGACATCGAGCTTGAAATCTGACATAATGAACATGTGGTCCCACAGCTTGTGGGTGAAATCGGCCGTATCGCGCAGCAGCGGATTGACGTTGCCCATCACCGCTATCACCGCACGCGCCTGACGGTTACGTTCATCCCTGTCCTCGATCGTCAGCAGCGAATCGACCATCTCCTGAATGTGACGGCCGTACTCCGGCAGCAGCAGCTTCTTGCGCATATGGTTATAATTCTTTCTCATAAGTTTTCTCTATCCCGCGACCGGAAAGTTCCGGCACTCGGTCCGCGCAGTCGCCCGAAGTGGCGTCCGCAGTTGGCCCGATAGCATATTCGGTCAGCGGAAATGTTTTGTTTATAGTGGTTTAAACATCGATTCACAAAGTCGTGCTCTCGATCGCCGAAGATTGGATTGTCGGGACGAATGGCTAACTTTGGTGCAAAAATACGTAAAATATTTACTATTGCAAGCCTATGACCAAGGTTTTAATACTCGACAGATCGAAAAGTATGCGCAACACGCTCCGCGAACGTCTCGAATACGAAGGCTACGCCACCGAGTGCGCCGATACTCCGGCCGGAGCCGAAGAGGCGTGCGCACGCTCGCCGTTCGACATAATACTCACCGACGATGCACACAACGTGCCACACGCCGGCATACCTTTTATAGTAGTGTCCGCGACCTCGACAATCGATGCGGCGGTAGATGCCGTACGCTCGGGGGCTGCGGAGTTCCTGACGCGGCCGGTGGATATGAACCGTCTGCTCGGAGCCATACGCACGGCCTCGCTGCCCGCGGAACCTGAACCCGAGGCACCCGCTCCCGCACCTGCACGGCGCCGCAGCCGCGCAGTCAAGGTCGAGCCGATAATCGGAGAGTCGGCGGCCATAGTGCACGTGCGCGAGTTGATCGACAAGGTGGCACCTTCCGAAGCCCGCGTCCTCATAACGGGAGCCAACGGCACGGGAAAGGAGCTTGTGGCCCGCTGGCTGCACGAGAAGAGCGGACGCGCTGCAGCTCCGTTCGTTGAGGTGAACTGCGCCGCCATACCCTCAGAATTGATCGAGAGCGAACTGTTCGGCCACGAAAAGGGGGCCTTCACCTCGGCGATAAAGCAGCGCAAAGGCAAATTCGAGCAGGCAAACGGCGGCACTCTGTTTATGGACGAGATAGGCGATATGAGCCTGTCGGCACAGGCCAAAGTACTGCGGGCGCTTCAGGAGAACCGCATAAGCCGCGTGGGTAGCGACCGCGACATCGAGGTGAACGTGCGCGTGGTGGCGGCAACCAACAAGAATCTGCGCGACGAGATCTCGCACGGCAACTTCCGCGAGGACCTCTACCACCGGCTGAGCGTCATCGTCATCACCGTACCGCCGCTGGCCGACCGCCGTGAAGACATTCCGCTGCTGGCCGACCACTTCATCGGCAAGATATGCGCCGAATACGGCATCGACCCCAAGCCAATCGACGCCGAGGCGATAGAGGCGCTCGGACGAATGCCTTGGAGCGGCAACATACGCGAACTGCGCAACGTGATCGAGCGCCTGATAATCCTCAGCGACGACCGCATCACCGCCGCTGATGTCGACCGCTACGCCGCCTCCTGCGTCTTGTAGCGCCCCCCTAATTTCTATATGAAATAGGTACAGCAAATTAATCCCCGTCCCGTCGGCGGGGATCTTTTACAAGGGCATTTCATATTGGCACCCGTTTGCCGGATTTTCAGGCATTAAACTCGCGCGGTACTGTTGTTGGAAAACAAGTGATTTTTCGTAACTTTGCGATATTGAATCCAATATTGCGCGAGTATGAAATATTTCGTTTTGCTGTCGGCAATTATTGCCGTCTCCTGCAGCGGTTCGGCTTCACACGGCAGCGTGTCGAGTGAAACCGCCTGTCCGTTTCGCGACTCAATATCGCTTGCCGCTACGCCGGTAAAAAATCAAGCCCGTACAAGCACCTGCTGGTCATTCGGCGGCATATCGCTGCTCGAGAGCGAGATACTGCGCCGCGGCGGCGACACGACCGACCTCTCCGAGATGTGGATCGTGCGCCATACGTGGTTCGACAAAGCTGTAAAATACGTTCGCCTGAACGGGGGCATGAACTTGGCTGCCGGCGGAGAAGTTCACGACGTCCTTTATGCAGCGGAACGTTACGGCATCGTACCGCAGCACGTCTACGACGGCCGGTCCGCCGACGGAGAGTATGACCACGGAGAGCTGAGCCGCGCGGTAATACGTTGTGCTGAGCGCATCGTATCCCGTCGCAAATACCTCAACGACGGCTGGCAGGAGGAGATCGACGCCGTTCTCGATGAATATTTGGGCAAGTGTCCCGAGACATTCGTCATCGACGGCAGGCAATATACGCCAAAAAGTTACGCCGATTCGCTCGGCATACGTTCCGGTGACTACGCCGCATTCACCTCTTTCACGCACCACCCTTTTTACCAGTCGTTTCCGATAGAGATTCCCGATAACTGGCTGTGGCGGACATCGGCTAATCTGCCTTTGGACGAACTCGAAGCGCTGGTCGACAGCGCACTGTCGCGCGGCTACACCGTAGCATGGACAATGGATTTGTCGGAGGACAGCTTCAATCGCGGCATCGCTGTCCTGCCTGCAGATACGTCGCTCACGGCCGATGCACTGCCCCGAACGGAGATCGAGGTCGATGCAAAGCTGCGCCAGCAATGGTTCGACAATCGCACGACCACCGACGACCACATCATGCACATTGTCGGTATGGCCACAGACGGAGAAGGCCGCAAATATTACAAGGTGAAAAACTCTTACGGGCCAAAGCAGACTTTCGGCGGTTATTACTATGTATCGGCACCCTATCTGCGCGGCAAGACAATCGAAATAACGGTCAACCGCGAGGCTGCAGATCCCGAGCTGCTTCGTCGATGCGGGCTATGATGCGCTCCGTATCGCGCGGGTCGCACCAAAAGATTTCGCTGTCGCGGCGGAACCACGTCAGCTGCCGCTTGGCGTAGTGCCGCGAATTGCGTTTGATAAGTTCGACAGCCTCGGCCAAAGTACACTTGCCGTCGAAGTATTCGAACAACTCGCGATACCCCACCGTCTGCAGCGAATTGAGCGCCCGCAGCGGATAGAGTGCACGCGCCTCGGCTTCTAAACCCTGCGACATCATCATATCCACCCGCCGGTCTATGCGCTCATACAGTTCGGCGCGATCCATCTGCGTGCCGATCTTGACTATATCGAACGGCCGCTTGCTCCGCCCGCCCGTCCGGAACTGCGAAAAGGGCCGTCCGGTGGTCAGGCAGACCTCCAAAGCCCGCTGCACACGCGCCGGATTGCGGCGGTCCACCTCGGCGGCATAGCTCGGATCAAGCCGCTGCAGCTCTGCGAACAGACCGTCCACACCTCTTTCGCGCAGCCGCTCAGCCAGCTCGCGCCGCAGCTCGGCCGACGCCGCAGGTATGTCGTCGATGCCTTCGCAGAGAGCCTTGACATAGAGTCCGGCTCCCCCGACGGCTATGACGCGGCGGCATCCGGAAGCGAACAGCTCATCGAGCTTCTGCAGCGCCTCCGCTTCATAGCGGCCGCAGGTATAATGTTCGGTAACATCGTGCGTGGCAATGAAATAGTGCGGCGCAGCTGCCAACTCCTCAGCGGTCGGCTGGGCCGTACCTATGGCCATACCACGAAAGATCTGGCGGGCGTCGGTCGATATGATCGGAGCGTGATAATGACGCGCCAACCGTATGCTGAGCGCTGTTTTGCCCGAGCCGGTCGCCCCGACGATCACGATCAACAGCGGCCGCGGATCAATATTCATCGTCGTAGTTGTCGTCCCCCTCGAAATCGGTGAAGTCGCCCATCATCTCCTCGAAAGCCGATCCTTCGACATCGTTCGCCTCGGGATTGTACTGATCGGGCGCCGGCTCCTCCGACAAGGTCACGCGCGGGTAGTTCACGCCGCTCTTCGCCTCTCCGGCACCTGTCAGCTCGATATAATAGGAGCGATCGCCGAAAATATCGAACTGGTAGATAAGCCTGTCGCGATTGCGGTGGAACAACTGCCCAAGCACCACCTTCTCCATAGGCACAGGCGAATTTTCGCCGTGATCGCCCATATCCTCCATAGTAAATTCAAGCAGCTTCTCCCACTTGGGACCGGCCGTAAAGAACGAAGTCATAGCCGGATCGTATTTCAGGTCGCGACGAATGAACTCCTCGAAATCGAGCAGCGACATATCGTACATCGCCTCGTAATCGCGTACGAAACGATCGTTCTCATCGCTGAGCATTCTGAATTTGAAAACCATCGACATATCTGTATCGGTTTATCCGTTTGCACAAAGATAGTGATAAATGAAGGCAAAAACAAGTTTACCTGCGTGTTTTGCGCACCGATATGATCGCCTGCGACGATGCAGCTGCGCGACAGGATGTGCCGTGTAATACTTTGTGACGAAAGGCAAAGTCAAATATATTTGCACATTGCCAATTAATTGATTAATTTTGTCACGTCGGGCAGGCAATGTCCGGCCAGCGTATTAGTTTAATGAAAGTGTTTCGTTAATCTTTGACAAACGATTTTGGCGATTTTGAGAGAACGGAAATAACAGTGCGGCACTTTCTGTTCGTATAGGAATGATTGCACGACAGGATTCGTGAAATATCGAGATTGTACGGACAGAGAGTATCATTTGCCTGCTCCCCTACTGCGCCGAAGGACTTTGCTGTGCAACGAACGGCTCTGCGCTTTCATCATTTAATCCGACAGACACGGTACCGGAGCCGGACCGAAAGAAGTATGGGTATGAGATCCGGAAAATTCGATCCGATGGAAATCATCCGTTTCGGTATCGTAGGAGGTGCGGCTACTGCAGTGCATTATGCCATATACCTCGTATTGGTACGCCGGCTCGGCCCGTCGGTGTCGTACACGATCGGTTACATCATCAGCTTCTGCATCAACTTCTATCTGTCGAACCGATTTACATTCCGAACCAATCCGTCGCTGCGCAAAGGACTTGGATTCGCCCTCTCTCATCTTGTAAATTATATTCTGCATATCTCACTGCTTGCACTATTCCTCCACTGCGGTCTAAGCGGCAAAATCGCGCCGCTCGCAGTATTCGCAGTCGTGATACCGGTAAATTTCATACTTGTGCGCCTGTCGCTTAAAAAACTTTGAACCGATGAAAAAAATATCCGTAATTATTCCGGCATACAACGAGGAGCAGTCGCTGCCGATGCTATACGGGCGGCTGACAGAGGTTATGGCATCTATGCCATCGTACTCTTGGGAGCTGATGTTCGTGAATGACGGCTCGTCCGACCGCACGCTTGAAATACTGCAAAAGCTTCGGGCTGAAGACAACCGTGTGAATTACGTCGATCTGTCGCGCAACTATGGCAAGGAGGTGGCTATGCTGGCCGGTTTCGACTATGTGAGCGGCGACTGCGCCGTGATTATGGATGCCGATCTTCAGCATCCGCCACAGATGATCGCCAGTTTTGTAGAGAAATGGGAGGAGGGTTACGAAGATGTCTATGCCATACGCAAGACGCGCGGACGCGAGAGCCGCCTGCGCAAATGGCTCTCCATGACATTTTACAGGTTGCTGCAACGTTCCACCCGCATACAGATACTGCCCAATGTGGGCGATTTCCGGCTGCTCGACCGCAAATGTATCGATATGCTGTGTCAGATGCGCGATGCCGAGCGCTATACCAAAGGAATGTATTGCTGGATCGGCTGCCGCAAGATCGGGGTCGAGTTCGAACAGGATGACAGGTTGGCCGGCGACTCCAAGTGGAATTTCGGTTCGCTTCTGAATTTGGCCGTAAATGGTATTACATCGTTTACGATAGCGCCTCTGCGGTTAGTGTCGTTCGTCGGAATCGTCGTAGCCCTTGCAGCATTCGTATATATGCTGTACGTAATCATAAAAGCTGTCATCTACGGTGATCCGGTCGCCGGTTATCCGTCGCTAATGGCTGTACTGCTGCTTATCGGCGGCCTTCAGCTGCTCGGTATAGGAATATTGGGCGAATATGTCGGCCGCATATTCAACGAAGTGAAAAACCGGCCGGTCTATTTCGTGGAATCGTTTAACGGAGAGGAAAAATGAATTTTTACGGTCAACAGACAAACCACAGCACTGCCACGGGTCGCAGTCTGTTTTTTATATTTATAGCAGTTCTGTTCTATCTGCTCTACCGATACGGTATTTTTATATCCGACGATTATATGTACGCTTACATATTCGGCACCGAGACCCGAATTTCTTCGCTGTCGGACATATTCTCTTCTCAATGCCGCCACTATATGCAATTCAACGGCCGTTTCATTGTACACTGCATCGTACAACTGTTTTGCGGTATTTTGGGTATGGAGTGCTTCCGCGTGTTCCAAACGATAATGTTCGTCCTTTTCGTGGCCCTTACCACACGTTTAGTATGCAAGACTTGGCAAACACCGATCGTATGGTATGCAATTACAGCAGCTGCTATTTGGTTTCTTATACCACGAATAAACTTAACCATATTGGGTAATATCTCCTGCGGAGTGAATTATCTGTGGGTAGGAGTGGCTACAGCCGTGTTTATGCTGTTATATGGCAAATTGTCCCGTTCGACGAATCATTCTTTAATAGTTAAAATGGGAGCCGGACTGTTCGGCATCGTGTGCGGATCGCTTCAAGAGAGCTTCTCGATTCCCATAGCCGGAGCACTGTTTATTTATTATTGCTTCAACTTCCGGAAATTACGCGATGCAGAAGCTTGGCTCGTTATCGGCTATTGGCTCGGAGCGATAATACTGATAGTCGCACCGGCTAATTTTGTCCGTCTGTCAAAGGAGATATCTGAAGACAATACCATCAGTAGAACAATACAGCTTTTCTCCAGCTGTATGTTAATCTCAGTATTTCTACTGGCGCATCTGCCTGTATTATCGAAAAGGTTCGGCCGGAAATTTATTGTCGATTTCGTAAGAGACAACTGGATGCGCTATACTATGATTCTCATCAGTATCCTGTTTACGATATTTATTGCATACACCGGCAGGCACCAGATGTTTTTTGCCGAATGGCTGATCATAGTATTGGTGATAAATTGTTTACGACGTCTTTTAGGCAACGCAATCGAACGCTACAGCAGAACGATATGTATCGTGCTTGCAATCGCCGTATTGCCTGTGTACATCCACGCATACCATGCAAAGAAATTGGTATCTAATCTGCAGCAAAAGATTGTCTCCGACATAGTCGAATCCGATGACGGCAATATAACTGTGAACGGATACTCCGCTTATGTACTGAAAGATTATATAGCCTTACGCTACGCTGACTTCTGGGGATTGCTGGCGGGGGGGGGAAAACCTTCATTGTCATTATATTATACAGGTGACACTGAACACGTCAAAAATTTTATACCGCGTACGCCCGAACAGTTGCACAAATTGCTCGACAGCAATCACCGCGTATCCGATAATGTCTATTTATTGACCGACCCTCGCTGTTACGTAATAGAAACCGTTCCAGACATTCCTGTCACTATTGAGGTGGAATTTTCCATAAAAGGGCTAAGGTGCATAGTACGCAGACTGCAAGGACGTTCCGTATCGACAATATGCACTTTCGACGACACGAATCCACTTTACCATAACGAATTGACATATATGGATCGCAGATATCTTTTCTTATATGATAATGATTCCGATATCCTATCCGTCAGGCTCGTCGAACCGTAAATGGCAACGAGTCAACCTATCGAAGACGGGGTGCGACAATATGATTCAATAGTGTAAATATACCCCGCCTGCCGGTTGGCATCGAGGCAGGCGGCATCGTGGCAAGCGGCATCGGGCAGGCGGGCGTGAAAAAAGCCGCCCGAACAATCGCGGCGGCTGTGGATCGTTAATGCGGGAAAGAAGCTATTCCTCCTCGTCCTCCTCTTTCATTGTCGTGTAGACGTTGGTCACGTCATCGTCCTCCTCGAGTTTCTCGATCAGTTTCTCGATGCTTTCGCGCTGCTCGGCGGTGACGGCTTTCGTATCGGTGGGGATGCGGACGAACTCACCGCTTATGATTTCGAATCCGTTATCCTCGAGATACTTCTGCACAGTGCCGTAAGCGTCGAACGGAGCGTATACCGAGATGTTGTTATCTTCGTCCACAAAAAGCTCGTCCACACCCAGATCGATCATCTCGAGTTCGAGTTCATCGGGGTCGACGCCTTTGGGGTTGGAGAATTTGAAAGTGCATTTGTGCTCGAACATAAATGCCACGCTTCCGCTCGTGCCCAGCGAACCGCCACACTTGTTAAAGCAGCTGCGTACATTGGCGACGGTGCGGGTCGTGTTGTCGGTTGCGGTCTCGACGAGTATGGCGATACCGTAGGGTCCGTAGCCTTCGTAAACCATCTCCTTGTAGTCGGCCGTATCTTTCGAGACTGCACGTTTGATCGCGCGCTCGACATTCTCCTTGGGCATATTTTCGGCCTTGGCGTTCTGAATAAGCACGCGCAGACGGGTGTTGCCCGCAGGATCGGGTCCGCCGGCCTTGACGGCTATTTCAATCTCCTTGCCTATTTTGGTGAATGTACGGGCCATATTGCCCCAGCGTTTCAGTTTTCGCGCTTTGCGATACTCGAATGCTCGTCCCATAAGTTTTGTCGTTTAATATCTTTATAATTTATTTCGAATTAGCGGGAAAAAGTAGGGCAAAAGTATAAAAATTTCTAACTTTGCGCAACAATTTACGGTGTGAAAATGCACTTTATATCGAATTGACTGTAAAAAAATGGAAGAAGAAATAGCACGGGCAGTGCAGGTGCTGCGCAAAGGGGGCTTGCTGCTCTACCCCACCGATACGGTTTGGGGCATCGGCTGCGACGCCACGAACGCCGAGGCGGTGGACCGGATCTATGCGCTCAAGAAATCCGTTAACAAGAAGAGTATGATTGTATTGGCTCCCGATGTCGATTCAGTGGGGCTGTATGTCAATCGTGCTCCCGCAGTGGCTTGGGAACTGTTGGAGACCGCCACTACGCCTCTGACGCTGATTCTGCCCGGGGCTGCGCGCATAGCCGAGAATCTCGTTCCCGAAGAGGGCACGGTCGGCATCCGCGTTCCGGATCACGACTTCTGCCGGAGGCTGCTTCAGCGTCTCGGCCGTCCGATAGTGTCCACATCGGCCAATATCTCGGGCCGTCCCGCGCCGACGACCTTCGACGAGATCTCGGCCGAGATACGCGACGGAGTCGATATGGTCGTGGATCGCCGTTTCGAGGGCAAACCTACGCGCCGCCCCTCGTCGATCATCGCATTGGACGAAAGCGGCGGAGTGCGCATAATCAGACAGTAAGGCCTATGTCTATGCGGATTACGACACCCATACAGAAACGGTTTTCGGACATGGACTGTTTCCTGCATATCAACAACGTCTGCCAGCAGATGTACTTCGACGTCGGCAAGACCGATTTTCTCGCCGCGACGATCGGGGCGGATGTCACTTCGGGACGCCTGAGGATAGTCACCGCAGCCACTAACACTTCGTATATGGCACAGGTCCGTTATCAAGACGACACGGCTGTCACCACCGAGGTGGAGCATATCGGCGACAAGAGTTTCACACTGCTGCAGCGGATCATCGACCGCCGCGAGGGCGACGATCCTGCGATCAAGAGCGAAAGCCGCTCGGTAATGGTGGCATTCGACTTCCAGCGGCAGGAGTCCGTCTCCCTGCCCGATGAGTGGCGCGCCGCATTGTCGAAATAGACGCGCCGAAGGTGAAGCTGCCGGACGAATTGCCGGCAGGCACATAACTGCAAACTTAAATGAATCGATAATATGAAACTGTTCGACAGCGTTATAAATGCGATGAACGGAGTTCTGTGGGGCTACGTTATGATCGCCGCACTAATAGGTTGCGCCCTGTACTTCACCGTCCGCACGCGGTTCGTGCAGATACGTATGATGGGCGAGATGTGGAGAGTACTGTTCTCCTCACACGACCGCAAGGGCGACGGACAGCGGCGCGTATCGTCATTTCAGGCATTTGCCGTGTCATTAGCCAGCCGCGTGGGCACGGGCAACTTGGCAGGCGTGGCGTCGGCATTGAGCGTCGGCGGAGCCGGTGCAGTGTTCTGGATGTGGGTCATAGCAGTAATAGGCGCAGCCAACGCATTCATCGAGAGCACGCTGGCACAGTTATATAAGGTGCGCTCGCACGATTCATTCGTCGGCGGTCCGGCATACTATATGCTGCGCGGTCTGCATTGCCGGTGGGCGGCGGTGCTGTTCAGCGTGCTGACGATACTCACCTTCGGCTTCGCATTCAACACCGTGCAGAGCAATACGATGTGCGAAGCGCTCGAGAATGCTTTCGGCATCGATCACATTTACGTGGGCATAGTCATTACCGCCGCCACGCTCGCCATAATATTCGGCGGAATACGCCGCATAGCTGCAGTCAGTTCGGTTATCGTACCCGTAATGGCGCTCGGCTATTTGGCGCTGGCGCTTTATGTCGTGATAGCAAACATAACCCTGCTGCCCGAGGTGCTGCGCACCATTGTGGACGATGCGTTCGGTATCCGGCAGGCCGTTGGCGGAGGCATCGGCGCAGCGGTAATGCAAGGCATCAAACGCGGACTGTTCAGCAATGAGGCCGGTATGGGTTCGGCACCCAACGTGGCGGCTACGGCAACCACATCGCACCCCGTAAAGCAGGGGTTGATACAGACGCTCGGCGTCTTCACCGATACGCTGCTGATATGCTCCTGCACGGCATTCATCATTTTGGTCAGCGGGCTGCCGCTGGGCGAGTTGGACGGAGTGAAACTGACACAGGAGGCTCTGACGGCGGAGATCGGCGGCACGGGCAGGATATTCGTCGCCGTGGCGATATTCTTTTTCGCCTTCAGCTCCATATTCGGCAACTACTATTACGGCGAGGCCAATCTGCACTTCATTACCCGACGCCGCTGGGTGCTGGTGGCTTATCGGTTGGCTGTCGGAGCAATGGTGATGTTCGGTGCAGCCGTAAGTCTGCGTACGGTATGGAGTTTGGCCGATCTGACAATGGCACTTATGACACTGTGCAACCTTGCAGCCATAGTACTGCTCGGCCGCAAAGTGCTCGTGCTGCTCGACGACTATCGCCGGCAGCGGCGCGAAGGTCGCGATCCGGTATTTACCCGCTCGTCGGTTGAAGACAAGATCGACACCGACGGCATAGAGTGCTGGTAGATGCTAAGCCGCCAGCAAAGCCGCACCCGCACCGAAGAACACTACTGCGACTACAAGCAGGAAAATCAATACCAGCAGCACGAGGAACGGAGCCAAACAGCCCCAGCGCTGCTGTCCGACGGGCAGCGGATCGGAGATCAACGTCACAATAAGCCCCACAACAGGAGTGAATATCAGACTGAGCAGGAATGCCCAGCCGAAACCTATGCGGCGCTTGCTGCCGACCAGTCCCACCAAAACACTGAGCAGCGTGCCGCTCAGGATTCCGAAAATCAATACGAAAATACTCGTTACCATTGTCACCAATATTAAATTTATACTATCCGCTATCGGCAATCCGATGCGTCCGCCGATTTTCAGCAAAGATAGAAATTAGCTGCCGTAAAAACAAGTTTACTTGATTTTTGCTTCTGCGGCGAGGTTTCGGAGAAGTCGTAATTTGACACAATAGGTTATGTCGGCGATTATTGCCAGCGAAGGTGCGAGGCGACAGTCGCTTGCGTAATATTCTGTGACAGGCTGCCGGTCAGGTGGCGGGTTTGCCTGCAGTTCCGCTGGTTCTGCCGGCAAAACCCGTATAGCCTCGCTTTCATGCTTGACTCCGCCCCAGAGATTTATTGCTGCAGGAATTTTGCGGTTTCGGGAAATTTTCGTAACTTGCCAAATTAAATAATGTTCTGCGGAGCGGAGTGAACGTTTCGCAACTGAAAAAAGCGATAAATATGTCCGAACCTCTTATATTCATCACCAACGACGACGGGGTCAATGCCAAGGGTTTCCGGCGTTTAGTCGAGACGGCGGCACGTTTTGGCCGCGTGGTGGCCGTGGCTCCCGAGCAAACCCAGTCGGGAATGTCGCACGCCATAACGATGTTCAAACCGCTGTTCCTGCGCAAGGTAGTGGATGAAAGCAATGTGCGCGTGTATTCATTGTCGGGGACTCCGGTCGACTGTGTGAAGATGGCTTTCGACTATCTGCTCGAGGGCGAAAAGGTCGATTTGGCGCTTTCCGGAATAAATCACGGCTCCAATTCGGCGATCAACGTGCTCTATTCCGGCACTATGGGGGCTGCCGTCGAGGGTAGTTTCTACGGATGCCCTTCGGTCGGACTGTCGCTGCTGGATCACGATCCCGATGCCGATTTCGACGCTTCGGCCGATATCGCTGCCCGCATTATCGAACGGCTGTTGAATAGCGAGACGAAAACGCCTGTGTGCCTGAATGTAAATATTCCTCAGGGCCGCCCCGAGCAGATTCGCGGCATTCGCCTTTGCCGTCAGAACCGTGGATTCTGGCGTGAGCATTTCTTCTGCCGTCAGGATCCGCGCGGTATGGATTACTTTTGGCTTACGGGCGAATTTTGCAACGAGGAGCCGGAGGCGGAAGATACCGACGAATGGGCATTGAACAACGGGTATGTCTCGGTGGTGCCTATACAGGTCGATATGACCGACTACACACAGATCGGACGGCTGCGGGACATATTCTGATCCTCGACCGAACGGTTATCTCGTCATACGGTAATAGACTCCGAGCGGCAGCGACTTGCCGCTGCGGTCATCGAAATAGAGTTCGCCGAACTGTTCCGAGGCCGGCGTGCCGAACGCCTGCCGCACGGCACTGCGCGCCAGCATTGCCGACAGCCCCATAGAGTACAGGTTTAGCACCAAGAACCCGCTGCCGGCAAGCAGTCCTGCGCAGCAGTCGAGCATCTCGGCAATGTTGTCCTCGAGCACCCACTTCTCGCCGTCGGGTCCGCGTCCGTATGCCGGAGGATCGAGTATTATGCCGTCGTATCGGTGTCCGCGCTTGACTTCGCGGCGTACGAATTTCAGCGCGTCGTCCACGATCCACCGCACCCCGTCCAAGCCGCTGGCTTCCATATTTTCGCGCGACCACGTAACCACCTGCTTCACCGAGTCTACGTGCGTCACTTCGGCGCCGGCAGCCCGAGCCGCAAGCGTCGCACCGCCCGTGTAGGCGAACAGGTTGAGCACATCGACGCGATCTGCACGCTCCAGCCGTTCGCGGATGTTGTCGTAAATGAAATTCCAGTTTTCGGCCTGCTCGGGAAAGAGTCCCACGTGCTTGAACGATGTAAGTCCCAGCCGCATACGCAGCCGCATCGAGCGGTAGGTGTATTCGACCGTCCAGCGTGACGGCATCGACGGCTTCAACTGCCACTCGCCGCGCTCGTCGCTGCGGACATCGCGGCGGAACGAGGCGTCGGCCAGTCGCCGCCACTCCTCTTCGCTGAGCGTCCGGCGCCAGATGGCCTGCGGCTCGGGACGGCGCACGATCCAGCGGCCGAACCGTTCGAGCTTCTCGTAGTCACCGCAATCGACTAATTCGTAATCCGTCCAGTGCGGCGTAAGTAATTCGGGATTATTCATATTCACTCCTCGTATATCAGATTCATTTCGCAGTGTCGGCAGTCGAAATCCAGCCGGTAGCGGAACACTCCGTGCCGTATGTAGAGCGGGCCGTGCAGCTTCGATCCCTCGCGCAGACACTCGCCGATCTCACGTCGCAGACAGTAGCTGCTGTTCATCACCCGCTCGCCGTGCAGATCATCGCGCAGATCCAACCCGTACTCGATAGATTCGGCTCCGTGATCTCGGTAGAACCGTTCGGCGGCGGCATTGGTTACGTTCCAAGAGCCGTCGAGCCGCTTCACGGGCAGCTGTGCCGTTAGATCCTCCGTTCCCGCAGCTTGTTCGGGCCGCAATTTCGAACGGGACTCGGTCAGTTTGCCGAGCGCCTCGCGCCTGAGCGACCCGAGGCGGGACAGCGGCACGAAACGAACCTCGCCGTCGATGCTTACGGAATCGATGCGGAATATCGTGTCGCCGCTGCGGGCGATCTGCTCGCGAAGCACCGACATCATACGCTGCGGATCGGTCGCCCCGTCCAATGCTCCGTCTATCCGCGCAGAAGCCGTCACGCCGTCGCAATCGGTATATTCCACTGATACGCCTTTCTCGTCGAAACGCACTGCAGCCACAGCCGGCAGGACGCGCCGCGTGCGGCTGCGATCGAGCGTAAGGCGGAACTGACGGTCGAAATTGCGGTACACATCGGCACCGCGGACTATGCCGTCGAGGCGGTTGGGGATGATCCTGCGCCCGTCGACGCTGTTTATGTTGGTCCCCGAAAGCCGGCCGCCGGCGATGAAGCACAGCCCGTCTCCGGCGCTCAGCTCGGCATTGCTGTCGAGGGTGAACCAACCGTCACCGACACGCTCTACGCGGCCTATCGGTTCCCCGACGGACTTCGGAGTGTCGAACGAAGCCACGCCGCGGCGCTTGCCGTCGTAGAAGTATGTCGACTCGCCACGTGTGAAGCTCTTCGACGGATCGGGGGTAAAATCCGCGGTGCTCTGGCCGGAAGAGCTGCGGCGGCACTCGGGCCGCGAGGCGAGAGCCTCGTCGATGCGGCCGCGATAGTATGCCACTACATTCTTTATATATGAAATGTCCTTGAGCCTGCCCTCGATCTTGAACGAGCAGATGCCGTCGTCGATCATATCGCCGATGTGGCTCGACAGGTCGAGATCGCGCACCGACAGCAGATGCCAGCTGCCGATGATACAGCGGCCCGAGGCATCGGTCAGATCGTAAGTAAGGCGGCAGGGTTGGCTGCATTCGCCGCGGTTGCCGCTGCGGCTGCCCATAGTGCGGCTGAGCAGGCAGCGCCCGCTGTGTCCCACGCAGATAGCCCCGTGAACGAAGCACTCAAGCTCAACACCGCAGGCCGCTCGTATCGCACGTATTCGCTCGCGGTCCAAGGCGCGCTCCAATATTACCCGCGTAAAGCCGCACCGTTCGAGAAACGCCGCCCACTCGGGAGTCATATTGCACATCTGCGTGGATGCGTGCAGCTCCACCGACGGCAGCGACATACGCCTGAAAGCCATATCCTGAACGATCAGCGCATCGGCTCCGGCCTCGACCGTCTCGCGGGCAATGCGCTCTGCATCGTGCAACTCACTGTCGTACAGTATGGTGTTGAGCGTGCAATGCACCCGCACGCCGTATCGGTGGGCATACTCCGCCGTACGTGCCAAATCGTCTATACTGTTGCCTGCGGCATAACGCGCACCGAACCGCGGTCCGCCGATATATACGGCATCGGCGCCGTAATCGATTGCCGCCCGCGCCGTATCGAAATCGCGGGCCGGAGCCAAAAGTTCGATTTTGCGCCGTGCCGCCATATCAAAGCCTCGAGTAGTCGATATCGAATGTGTCGCCCAGACCCAAATCGCCGCTTTCGAAACCGCGCTTGAGCCAGCTCATACGCTGTGCCGAGGTGCCGTGAGTGAAGGAGTCGGGAACGGTATATCCCTGAGCCTGCATCTGCAGCCGGTCGTCGCCGATAGCAGTGGCGGCATTCAGACCCTCCTCGATATCTCCGTCCTCGAGCGACGAGAAACGCAGGTCATCATAATGCGCCCAGATGCCGGCCAGAAAGTCGGCCTGCAATTCTAACCTGACGGTCAGCTGGTTCGCCTCGCGCTCGCTCGCACGCGAACGCTGCTGCTGCACCTGCGGGAGAATGCCCAGCAGATTCTGCACGTGGTGTCCGACTTCATGCGCTATCACATATGCATATGCGAAGTCGCCGCCGGCTCGGAGCTGAGTCTCCATCTGATCGAAAAACGAAAGATCGATATATACCGTGCGGTCGGCCGAGCAATAGAAAGGTCCGGTCGAAGAAGTGGCACCGCCGCATCCCGACTGCACGCTGCCGGTGAAAAGCACCATCTTCGGCGGCTCGTATTCGCGGCCCATTTTGCGAAACAGCTCGCTCCATACATCCTCGGTGCCGGCCAAAATCTGCGATGCGAATTCCGCCATCTCCTCCTCGTGCGCCGAGGGTACATATTCGGTTTGCTCGCCGGCGAACGACTGCCCGCCCTGCTGGAGCACCGAAAGCGGATTGCCGCCCAGCAGCCACGTTATCAAACCGGCTATGAGCAACCCGCCTAATCCCATTTTCATTCCAATTCCGCCGCTGCGGCCGCGGCGATCCTCTACGTTGCCGCTGCGTCTTCTTCCGTTGAGTTTCATAATTAAAATGTTATAAATTGCCCCAAAGTTAACATTTTTTGCCCGCTTTCACAAATCGAAATGACCCTCCGTGTACTTCTAAGACGTGTTTTCCGGCCGCAGACGGGTGCAAACATTTGCGGCGAAGATTTCCAGCGACAAAGTTGCGGCTGTCTTACCCCGGAAAAAGTTGACTCCAAAAAAGAGTCAAAAATGAAGAATAGAGAAGAAGACAACGAGCGCAGCCGGCAGCCGATAGTGGCTTCCGTGCCGTGTATGGATGAAAAGACAAGCGACCTGCTAATCTTGCATTACAAGGGCAAGATGAATGCGGCCGAAATTGCAGGCATATTATCCTTGGAGGCGTCGGAAGTTGACCGGATAATATGTAACTTTGCAGAGCTGTTTTCCAATG
>CAYYUW010000065.1:0-2865 GCA_964474985.1 uncultured Alistipes sp.
TCGAGTTGCCGTTGGGCGAGTACATGTACGTCATATAACCCGAATCCAATGCCTGTCCGCCGATCTGATAGGTGAAGCCTACCGAGAAATCGAGACCGTAGAAGCGCAGCGAGGTGTTGAAACCGCCATAGAGGTCGGCCAGAGCGTCGCCCTGGAACTCACGGCCGTTCTGGTTCGCGATCGAATAGTCTTCCGTCGTAACACGCTCCTTCACACCATCTTCGTTGGTTTGGTAGGTGTACCACATCGCCTTACCCGTTTCGGAATTGACGCCTGCGTAGGACGGCAGATAGAACTCGTAAACGGACTTGCCCTCCGAATAGAAACGGTTACCGCTCTGACGGCCGATATTCTTGCCGTCGGCAGTCGTGTGGTTCTTATACTGCTCGGGAAGTTTTACCAGTTCGTTCTTGTAGTGCGTCATATTGAGGCCGAAGCTCCAAACCAAGTTCTTCTTGCGGATGATGTCGGCGTTCAACTCGATCTCGATACCGCGGTTGCGCATATCGCCGAGGTTGGTGTAAATCGAAGTATAACCGGCCTCCGACGGAACAGGCAGACTGAACAACATATCGGTGGTCTTACGATTGAAGAAGTCGATATTACCGCTCAAACGGTCGTGCCACAGACCGAACTCGACACCGACATTGAGGTTGGTGTTGGTCTCCCACGTGATCTCCGAATTACCCTTGCGTTTGAGAACCGTCGTTGCTCCGCCGCTACCGTCGTTGGAAATATCGTAAACGTCGGTATAAAGGTTGTAATAAGGCAGATTGTCGTTGCCCTGCGAACCGTAGGATGCCTTCACTTTCAACATATTGACCCACTCGGCGTTGAACCACTTCTCCTTGTTGATCAACCAAGCGGCACCGACCGACCAGAAGTTACCCCAGCGATGATCGGGGTGGAACATCGACGAAGCGTCGCGACGGTAAGAACCCGAAACGAAAACCCGCTCGTCGAAATTGTATTGGGCGCGGAAGAAATAACCTTCGTTGTTGTATTCCGCAATAGAAGAAGCGGAAGATTTGCCATCGACAACGGCACCGCTCAACTCCAGATTGTCGGGCGAGAACATAACCGTACGATAAGCCGACAAACCGAAAGATTTGCGGTTGTACATTTCATGACCCAACAGAATATCGATGTTATGCTTGCTGCAGATAGACGTGTTGTAGGTCAGCAACTGCTGCAAGTTGTAGGCGATTTCGCGGCCGTGCGACTTGGAAACCAGACCGCCCGACTCGGCAAACTGACCGTAGTAAGGGTTCAGCATCTGCGTACCGCGGGTCTCGTCGACATTGACACTGCCGTTCAACGTCAGTTTCAGCCCTTTGTAGAGCTGGAAATCGAAGAAACCGCTGGCCGAGAAGGCGTTACCCTCGCTGATGTACTTGTTCAGCTGGATGTCCTGCAAGGGGTTGCTCTGACCGCCAGTCGGACGGTTACCGCCTGCATTGCGGCCGTCACCCGGGTCGTACATCTTCATACCGTACTGGTCGATCATGATATTGCCGTTGCCGTCGCGCATATAGACCGGATAGATCGGAGCGGTACGAATAGCCGTTGCGAATACGTTGCCGCCGTCGCCTGCGCCTTCATCGGCGCCGTCGTTACCGTTGTTCCATACGAAATGGGTGTACGACATATTGGCGCCGACCTTGAGCCACTTCTTGGCCTGATAATCGGCACGCAGACGAGCCGTATAGCGCTCCATATCCGAACCGTCGATGATACCCGTGTTGTCCAGATAACCCAGCGAAGCGTAGAAATTCGAGCGATCCGTAGCACCCGAAACATTGACGTTGTACTCCTGACGGAACGTAGCCGAATTGTAGACCTCGTCGAGCCAGTTGTCGGGTTGCAGTGTGAACTCCTGTCCTTTGTAGCTAACCTTGCGGCCCAGCGTGGCAGCGGGATTCAGACGGCCGTTCGAACCGATCAGATCCTGTCCTTCGGGTACTGTGAAGACATTGTAGCCCAGACCGCCGGCCGTCGGCGAAGTCAACTTGCTCGAAGCGGCGTTATGCGCCATGACGGCATCTCCACCAAAGTTGGCCAAATAATTGTTGTAGAGTGCACGGTAGTGCGTCTCGTAGTATTCACCCGGATCTTCAATGATGTCGTAATTTTGCAGGGCGCGCGTATTGATACCCCACTTGCCGTCGAAAGTCACCTGAGCTTCGCCGGCCTTGGCGCGTTTGGTCGTCACCATGATGACGCCGTTCGCACCGCGGGCACCGTACAGGGCATTCGATGCAGCATCCTTCAGCACGCTGATATTCTCGATATCGGCCGTGTTGATGTTGTTGATATCTCCTTCATAAGGCACGCCGTCGACCACCCACAGAGGGTCGTTGCCGGCCGAGAACGAACCGACACCGCGAATACGGAGCGTTTGGCCTGCACCCAAACGGCCCGATGCCGACGAGGTCTGCAAACCGGCGATTTTACCGACCAGTGCATCCTCTACATTCGACGACTGCGTCTTGATCAGATCTTCAGCCTTGAGAACCTTGGCCGAACCGGTGAAGGCCTCTTTCTTGGTGGTACCGAATGCCACCACCATCACATCGTCGATGCGCTGGAGGTCCTCCTTCAGGACGATCGTAAACCGGGTCTGCCCAGCAACAGGAATCTGCTGGGACACGTAACCGATATAGGACACCGTCAACTTGGCATTCGCCCCCGCCGAAATGGAAAACCGGCCGTTGGCGTCTGTCGTCGTACCGGTGTGTGTACCTTCGACCATGACCATCGCACCGATGATTGGTCCACCGTTCTCACCGGTAACCGTACCGGTGACTTGTCGGTTCTGCGCAAAACCCAACGTCAAGCCCAAAACCGCAATTAACGATAGTACAA
>CAYYUW010000066.1:0-10091 GCA_964474985.1 uncultured Alistipes sp.
GTCCGTACCGCCGGCGATCCACACCGTCGGGCGGGTCATACTCTCCAGCGCATACCACACCGAATCGACATTGGTAGCTTTCGAGTCGTTGATATAGAGCACGCCGCCGGACTCAAGCACCGGTTCCAACCTGTGCTCCACCCCGCCGAATTCCTCGATGCTGCGGCGCACGCGCTCAGGCTCGACGCCCGCAGCCAGTGCGGCCAGCGCCGCCGCCATAGCGTCGTAGGCGTTGTGCAAGCCCTTGATCTTCATTGCCGCGGTGTCGATCTCAACCGTCTTGCGGCCCACCGTTGCGGTGAACACTCCGTCGCCGTCCAAAAACGCATCTCCGGCACCGCTCGCCACCGCCGTGCGTGCCGCAAAAGGCAGCTGGCGCATCCGCATATCGTACTTGGGCAGCTCGGCGGCTATTACCGGATCGTCGCCCGAATAGATGAATGCGCAGCGGCTGTGCTGGTTGCGGATGATGCGCATCTTCGAGTCGATATAGTTCTGGAAGCAGTAGCCGTAGCGGTCGAGGTGGTCGGGCGTGATGTTCATCAGCACGGCTATGTCGGCGCGGAAATCGTACACGCCGTCCAACTGGAACGAGCTAAGTTCCAGCACATACCAGTCGTAGTCGCCCGTAGCCACCGAGTAGGCGAAGCTCTCGCCTATATTGCCTCCCAAGGCCACGTTGAAGCCGGCATCGCGCAGAATCTTGTAGGTGAGCGAGGTGGTAGTGGTCTTGCCGTTGGAGCCTGTGATGCAGATCGTGCGGGCACGACCCGTGTAGCGGCCGGCGAACTCGATCTCCGAGACAATGGGCACTCCCTTCTCCCGCAGGGCCTTCACCACGGGAGCCTTCTCGGGTATGCCCGGGCTTTTGACAACCTCGTCGGCGGCGAGGATGCGCTCCATAGAGTGACCGCCCTGCTCGTATTCGACGCCCCACTCGTCCAGCTTTTCGCGAAAGCGCGGAGCGATCTCTCCTGCATCGGATAGGAATGTCTCGAACCCTTTTTTCTTGGCCAATATTGCCGAGCCGTATCCGCTGATACCGCCGCCCAGCACTACTATCTTCTTGTTTTTCATCGTTTATCGTATTTTGAGAGTTACGAGGGCGACAGCCGCCAGCAGCATCGACAGGATCCAAAAGCGGATTACGATCTTCATCTCGTCGAAACCGCGCTTCTGGTAGTGGTGATGCAGCGGCGCCATAAGGAATATTCGCCTGCCCTCGCCGTATTTGCGTTTGGTGTATTTGAAGTAGCCCACCTGAATCATTACCGACAGGCTCTCGATGAGGAACATTCCGCAGAGGATTGGCAGAAGCAGCTCCTTGCGAATAAGCAGCGCGAAGGTGCCGATGATGCCGCCTATGGCCAGACTGCCCGTGTCGCCCATAAAGACCTGCGCGGGGAAGCAGTTGTACCACAGGAATCCGATCAGCGCCCCGACGAATGCGGCGGCGAAGACTACTAACTCGCCGCTGTGGGGTATATACATTATATTAAGGTAGTCGGCGTAGACGATATGGCCCGAGAGATAGGCCAGTATGCCCAGCACCACCGCTATCGGCGCCGACACGCCCGTGACCAAACCGTCCAAGCCGTCGGTGAGGTTGGCTCCGTTGGATACGGCGGTGATGATGAATATGGCGATTATCACGTAGACGATCCAGCCCAGCGTCTCGTTGCCGCCGGCGAGCCACTTGTAATCGAACTCGTTGTCCTTGATGAATGGTATGGTCGTCTGCGTGGTCTTGACGCCCTGAATGCTCTCGGGCAGCGCCACTTCGCCCTGCTCGGGCGCGAAATAGCTGCTCTCGACAACCTCCTCGCGCACCGTGGCCGGCAGGCCGCCGCCCTCGCGCACCACGATGTCACTGCTGAACCACATCGCCGTGCCGACGATAAGGCCCAATCCGACCTGTCCCACGATCTTGAAGCGGCCGTTGAGACCCTGCTTGTTGTGGCGGAAAACCTTGATGTAGTCGTCCAGACCGCCGATCACGCCGAGCCATACGGTCGCCACGAGCATCAACTGGACATAGATGTTGCCCAGATCGCCGAACAGCAGCATCGGGATCAGCACGGCCAGCAGTATGATGATGCCGCCCATCGTCGGGGTTCCCTCCTTCTTCTTCTGCCCCGCAAGACCGAGGTTGCGGATCTCCTCGCCGATCTGGTGGCTTTTGAGCCGGTCGATGATCCGCCGGCCGAAGACAATGGCGATAAGCAGCGCGAAGATTATGGCCATAGCCGCACGGAACGACAGGTACTGGAACATACCGGCTCCGGGTATGGAATAGTGGTTTCCGAGATATTCGAATAAAGAGTATAACATTGTGTTCGGATGATTATGTTTTTAGGTTTATCGTTTGTTTCTGAGTTGTTCGAACAGGGTGCGCACCTGCTCCTTGTCATCGAAGTGGTGCTTGACGCCGCACACCTCCTGATATGTTTCGTGCCCCTTGCCGGCAATCAGGATCACGTCGCCCGCCGCGGCCGTCATAACGGCGGTGCGGATAGCCTCGTGACGGTCGGCAATGCGCACGTAGCGGGCCGAGGGATCAACTCCGGCAACCATATCGTCAAGTATCGATTCAGGGTTCTCGCTGCGCGGGTTGTCCGAGGTGAAGATAGCCGTATCGGCTCCGGCAACGGCTATGCGCGCCATTTCGGGGCGCTTGGTGCGGTCGCGGTCGCCGCCGCAGCCGGCAATGACGAACAGTCGGCTGCCGCGCGGCCGTATTTCGTTGACGGTATCGATGACATTCTGCAGCGCGTCGGGCGTATGCGCATAGTCCACTATCGCCGTGACGCCGTCCTCGGAGCGTATCGTCTCGAAGCGGCCGTTGACAGGTCCCAATGTCGAAAGCAGCCGCAGCACCTCCTCCCGTTCGGCACCCAGCAGCACGGCGGCGCCGTAAACCGTCAGCAGATTGTAGGCATTGAACCGCCCTATGAAGCGCACCCACAGCTCGCTGCCGTCGATGCGCAGCAGCATCCCGTCGAGATGCGTCTCGACGATGCGGCAGCGGAAATCAGCCATCGAACGCAGCGACAGGCGGCTGATGCGGGCGCGGGTGTTCTGCACCATAACCTCGCCGTTGCGGTCGTCGATATTGACGAGGGCGAAGGCGTCGGCGGGCAGGCTGTCGAAGAACATCTTCTTGGCGCGGATATACTCTGCGAAGGTTTTGTGATAGTCCAAATGATCGTGGGTGATATTCGAAAAGAGTCCGCCGGCGAAGTGCAGGCCGCCGATGCGGTGTTGCACGATACTGTGCGACGACACCTCCATAAAGCAGTAGTCGCAGCCCGCCTCGACCATCTCGGCGAGCAGGCGGTTGAGCGTCACGGGGTCGGGGGTAGTTCTGTCAGCCGGCACGATGCGCGTGTCGATGCGGTTCTCGACCGTCGAGAGCAGGCCTGCTCTGTATCCGAGCGAGCGGAACAGCTCGTAAAGCAGCGTCACGGTGGTCGTCTTGCCGTTGGTGCCGGTGATGCCGACCAATTTGAGCCGCTCCGAGGGGCGGTCGTAAAAGTTCGAGGCCATAGCTCCCACTGCGGCCGAGGTATCCTCGACGGTGATGTAGCATACCCCCTCGCGAAGTGTCTGCGGCATCCGCTGACACACCACGGCACAGGCGCCGGCATCGACGGCGGCCTCGATATAGTCGTGACCGTCGGCCGCGGCGCCAACCACGGCGAAGAACATCGTGCCGGCCTTAACCCGCCGCGAGTCCAATTCGAGCGAAGATACCGGCAGCCGGCTGTCGCCCGTGACGGCGAGGGTCGCGATACCTTCCAATATGTCGTTTACGGTTTTCATTATTTAGTCTGTTTCAATGTTATCGTTACATATTCGCCGCGCCTTACCGGTCTGCCAGCGGCGATGCTCTGGCCCACGACACGGCCGTGGCCCGAGACTCCCACCCGCAAGCCTCGGCTTTCGAGCAGGTATATGGCATCCTTCAGTCCCATACCCGTCACGCGGGGCATACGGCCGTCATCGGTCCCGATCTCGGAGATCTTTGCCCGCCCCGTCGAGTCGAATCCGCATTCGCCCCAGCCGTGACGGCGTTCGGTCGTGTACTTGACATCCAGCTGCGAGGCCACCTCGCGCATCGACTCGGTCCGGCCGCCCTTGATCGATGTGGGGCGATACTCCGAGGTCGGCTCCGCGACGTGGTTGCGCCACTCGCTCTCCATAGTATAGAGGCTGTATATGATGTCGCGCACGACGGGTCCCGACACGCCCGCACCGTAGTACAGACCGCGCGAAGGCGAGTTCTTGACCGCCACCATAACCGTATACTTCGGCGCATCGGTGGGGAAGTAGGCCACCATACTGCCCAAATAGCCGCCGCCGACAAGATCCTGAGCTGTGCCGGTCTTGGCCGCCACGCGGAACAGGGCCGTATCGCGCACGAAATGCAGGCGCGCGGTACCGGTCAGCGCCACCTCCTCCAGACACTCCTGAACCTTGCGCAGCGAGGCGTGCGAGCAGATGCGCTCGCTGAGCACGCGCGGCTTGAACCGCTCGATGGTGCGGCCGTCGCGGCGGATCTCGCGGATCAGCATCGGCGCAACCATACGCCCCTCGTTGGCTATGGCGTTGTAGAGCGTCGCCGTCTGAATGGGCGATATCTCGTTCTCGTAGCCGTAGGCTATCTGACACAGGCGGTTGTTGTAGAGCCACGTGTTGCGCACCTCCTTGTCGTTGGGATCATATTCGTTGAACAGAGGCTTCTTCTCGCCGAAATCCTCCAGACCCATAGGCCGGTCGAGATGCAGCCGCCGCAGAAACTCGACGTAGCGCTCGGGGTGCTCCTTGTATGACCGGTATATGGCGTTGGCGAAGAATATGTTGGACGACATAGCCACGGCCCGTTTCATCGTCATGGTATCGGCGAAGGCGTGGTCGTCGCGGATCGTGCCGTTGCCGATGCGCAAACGCACATCCTTGCCAGCGAAGGTTGTCTCGCCGTCCTTTATCGGGATGCGGCTGTCGATGTCGTAGCCGCAGTCGTCCACCAGTGCCAGCAGCGAAGCCAGTTTGAAGGTCGAACCCGGGCACATACGCTTGTAGGCATTGTCCTCGGTCTCGGCATAGCGGCCGGCGGAGACCTCCGAGAGGTTCGACAGTGCGAGGATCTCGCCCGTCTCGACGCTCAGCACTATCGCGGTGCCCCAAATGGCATTGTTGGCAACCATATTCTTGCGCAGTGCCACGTCGGCTATCTCCTGTATGCGCCGATCGAGCGTGGTGACCACATCGTCGCCGTCGACCTGCGCGCGGTTGGGCAGGGTGTCGTTGCTGGCGATGTTGGTGGTGAACCTGTGGGCGATACGCTGGCGCGACTGTATGCCGTCGCGGCCGCGGAGCAGCGAATCGAAGACGTACTCTATGCCGAACTGGTTGCGGCCCCACTCGGTCACCTTGCCCACGGTGCGTTTGGCGATGTCGCCCAAGGGGTAGACGCGGGCGTTGTCCTCGACGAGGCGGTATGTCATGCCCATATCCCAGTTCAGAATCGGGTAGCGCTTCAGCACGCCCCACTCGTTGTAGTCGATCTTGCGGGGGAATAGCTTGACGGAAGTGTACTTGCGGCGGTCGCCCTTGCGGTATTTGGGACGCTCGGCGTAGTTCGAGCGGAATATCTTGCGGAAATGCGAAGCCGGATAGCCCTCGGGTCCGAAGTATTGCCCGAGCAGCACCGACAGCGAATCGGAATACTTGAAAAACAGCTCCATAGAGTCGAAGCCCTCGGCGCCGAAGTCGACCTCCACCTGATAGCGCGTGAGGGTAGTGGCTAACGGCTCACCGCCGCGCATAAGGATGTCGCCGCGCCGTGCCTTCAGGGTGCGGGTGGTGAGGATGCGCTTCGAAAGGCTCTCGGCGTAGTCGGCGGTCGTGGGGCTGAAGAACTGGATGCAGATCATACGGATGATGATCGCGGCGGCCGTAACGAAAAACAACAGATAGAGCATCGTCACGCGACGCCGTATCTGCTTCTTGATAGGGGAATGCTGCTGTTCGTTCATCACTCGTTCTCCATTATGAATGTTTGCGTGGGCAGCTCCTGAAGGTTCAGCCCGCGGGCCTGCGACTGCTCGATGACAGCCTGCCGCGAAGTGGAACGGTAAAGCTGCTCCGACTGGCGCACCGACTTCTCGTGCAGCAGCTTAAGCTCGTCCTGCAGCCGCGAGCGGCGGATATCGAGGCGCAGCGCCGAAAACAGGACGAAGATGCTCAGAAAGAACATCGTCGCCACACATATAAAATATGGGTACAGGCGCCGTATCTCGTCATTGGTCAGGATGTTGCCCGTAAACAGCAGGCTGAACGCACGCGACGAACGGCGCTGCTGCCTTTCGCGTTCGGCCTCAGCCTCGGTTTCGCGCTGCTTATCCTCGCGCTCCTCCTCGGCCATCTGCTCGTCCGCCTCGCCGCTGTTGATGCGCCTCACCTCACGGCGCACCCGACGCGCGAACTCGCTTTCGGCCTCTGCACGTTCCTGCTCCTCGCGCTGCGAGGGATCTATTTCAGTATCTTCGTATTTCATCTTACTATAATTTCTCTGCCGCCCGCAGCTTGGCGCTGCGCGAACGTGGGTTGCGCGCTATCTCGTCGGCATCAGGAACCACAGCCTTGCGGGTCACCGCCCGCCACGGAGTCGAACTTCGGCCGAAAAAGTCCTTCTCGACCTCGCCGCTGAAATTGCCGCTGCGCATAAAGTTCTTCACCAAACGATCCTCGAGCGAGTGGTACGAGATCACCACCAACCGCCCCTGCGGACGCAACATCTTGAGGCTCTGCTCGAGCGCCATCTGCAGTGCCGCCATTTCGCCGTTGACCTCAATGCGAAGCGCCTGAAACAGCTTGGTGAGGAACTTGCTCTCATCCTTGCGCGGCGTGCAGGGCGCCACTGCCTCAACCAACTGCGCGGTAGTGGTTATCGGCGCCGACTCACGGGCGCGCACGATGCAGTTGGCCGCCTTGTAGGGGGTCTCTATCTCGCCCCAGTCGCCGAAAATGCGTGTCAACTCCTCGGCCTCGGCTCCGTTCACTATGTCGGCGGCGCTGCGTCCTCCGCGGCGGTTCATCCGCATATCGAGCGGGGCATCGCCGCGGAACGAGAAGCCGCGTTCGGTGCAGTCGAAGTGGTGCGACGACACGCCCAGATCGGCCAGAATGCCGTCCACCTGCTCCACACCGCGATAGCGCAGCGCACCGCGCATAAAGCGGAAATTGCTCTCCACGAATGTGAAGCGGCTGTCGTCGGGACAGTTGGCCGCGGCGTCGACATCCTGATCGAAGCCCAGCAGCCGGCCCCGCCCGCCTAATTTCGAAAGTATCAGGCGCGAGTGTCCGCCGCCGCCCATCGTCAGGTCGACATAGGTGCCGTCAGGCTTTATATCGAGCAAATCGACCGATTTTTCGAGCAATACGGGCGTATGATAGTTCATCGTCGGGTTCATTAATGCGTATTTGGGCGTAAAGTTACTTAAAAAACGAATATATTTCTGCATAATTTCTATCTTTGCTACCGTAAAAAAAATTTTTTTTCATGGACAGGATCGATGTCGAACGGGTTCTGACCCTCAAGGCGCCAAAGATACGGCCGCTGGTTCCTCGGCTGGCTATCGAGTGGCTGCGGAGACTCATACACGAAAGCGAACTGAACTGCATAATCGATAACTTCGGCACGCTGCCGCCGCTCGAATTTATCCGAGCCAGCTTCGACAGTTTGGACATAAGCTACGAGGTCGAGGGCTTCGAGAGGCTCGACCCCGCCGAGCGCTACATCTTCGCGTCGAACCACCCGTTCGGCGGTATGGACGGGCTGATGCTGGCCGAGACTATCGGCAGCCGCTTGGGCGACGTGCGGGTGGTGGTCAACGACCTGCTGATGCACATCGAACCGCTGCGGCCGCTGTGGCTGCCGGTGAACAAGCACGGCCGCCAGAATGCCGAGTACGTGAGCCGTATGAACGACGCCTTCGACGGCGACCTGCCCATACTGACCTTTCCTGCCGGACTGTGCTCGCGCCGCACGAACGGCATCGTGACCGACACCCCGTGGCGGTGCAACTTCGTCAAGCAGGCCGTCGCCACCCGCCGCCGGATCGTGCCGGTATATGTCGAGGGAAGGCTCTCCGACCGCTTCTACCGCATAAGCGAATGGCGCAAGCGTATAGGCATCGGATTCAACATCGAGATGATCCTGCTGCCCGACGAGATGTTCCGCCAGCGCGGCCGCAAGTTCATCATCCGCTTCGGCCAGCCGGTGGACTGGCAGTCGCTGCCCTCGCTCGGCGACCGCGCCGAACAAGCCCGATATATACGCGAAAAAGTATATTCTATGAAAAAATAGGACATTTGGAGCATATTTGTCGCAGCAAATAGCTATCTTTGTGAAAAGTTAGCAGCGATGAGACAGTTATTGCCCATAATAGATCCCGTGCCGCGCGCGGCGATAGAGAGCGAATTGACCCCCGAGAAATTCGTTCGCCACACCAACAGAGCCGGAAACGACATTTACATAGTCACGGCAGCAGACTCCCCCTGCATCATGCGCGAGATAGGACGCGTACGCGAAGTTACGTTCCGCGCAGCCGGCGGCGGCACAGGACTGGAATGCGACATCGACGCCGAAGATACCGCCCCCGACGGATACCGGCAGCTGATCGTGTGGGATCCGCGCGACAAAGAGATAGTAGGCGGCTACCGCTTCATCGTATGCCACTCGTCATACCCCGCACACCTCTCCACCGAGCACTATTTCCGCTTCTCGGACAAGTTCCGCCGCGAATTTCTGCCCTATACCATAGAGCTGGGCCGCTCGTTCATACAGCCGCGGTACCAGTCGCGCGGCAACAACAAAAGCATCTACGCATTGGACAACCTGTGGGACGGACTGGGCGCTCTGATAAATCTCAATCCCTCGGCCCGCTACTTCTTCGGCAAGGTGACGATGTACACCGACTTCCACAAGGTAGCACGGAATATGATCATCTACTTCATGCACCGCTACTTCCCCGACGGAGACAATCTTGTAGAAGGCATCGGCACAATCGATCTCAACATCGACCGAGAGTATTTCGACTCGATATTCACCGGTGGCGACTACGATGCCGACTATCGCATCCTCAAGCAGAAGGTCTGCGAGCTGAACGAAAACATACCGCCGTTAATCAACTCCTACATAAGCCTCTCGTCGTCGATGCGCGTGTTTCCGACCGTCAGCAACCCCGACTTCGGCAATGTCGAGGAAACCGGCATACTTATCACCATAGCCGACATCTATCCGCATAAGAGCCAGCGGCATACCACGTATTAACATTGCTGGCGAGGGGGGGGGTCGAAGGTGACTGCCGGTGGTCTTGGACGGCATCGGCAGATATTGTTTTGCGTTGGCGGCTGTGCGCCCCGAAGCAGGCGCCCTTCGGCTTGTTATTTTAACTGATTTCACACAATACCGCCATTATCCGCAAAAATTTGAACGTAAAATTTTGCGAAACCGAAAATAGTATCTATCTTTGTGCTCCCGAAAGAGTTCTGTTTATTGCTGAACATATCGATTGCCCAGGTGGTGAAATTGGTAGACACGCCACTTTGAGGGGGTGGTGAACAATTAGGTTCGTGCAAGTTCGAGTCTTGTCCTGGGCACTGAAAACCGCATCATACATTCGTACGATGCGGTTTTTTTATTGTCTCCACCTGACTGTTTTGCGATTGTCTTGTCGCAGGCCGAAGACTGCGTGGCACGCGAATAACGGGCCTCCGCTGGGCGAGGCTTCGGCTCGCGCAGCCCGTTGGGCCGCAACTTGTCGCAGTAGTTCGCGCCCGCCCTCCGCCCCCTTTAGGGCGGGCGCGCGGGTTGCGATGCAACCCGATTTTGCCATATCCATTATGTTGCGAGGAGGTGGCGGGCCTCGCTGGGCGAGGCTTCGGCGTGCCCCCCCAGCAGCCGAAGGTGATTATTATGGCAAAGTCCGCATCTTCTGTCGCAAATACCCCTCCTTTGGGGCGGGCGCGCGGGTTGCGCCCGCAGAGTGCAGCCCGCAGTTTAACGGCGCACCAAGAGGACGACG
>CAYYUW010000067.1:0-3217 GCA_964474985.1 uncultured Alistipes sp.
ATTTTTTCTTTCTTGAAATAATAAACTTCGAGGTCGTCTTCTTGGGGTTACGAGTCTTATAACCCTTTGCGAGCAGACCCTTGCGCGAACGCGGGTGACCGCCCGAAGCGCGGCCTTCGCCACCACCCATCGGGTGATCGACGGGGTTCATTACCACACCGCGGTTGCGGGGGCGACGACCCAGCCAGCGATTGCGACCTGCCTTGCCGTGGCTTTCGAGGTTATGGTCGATGTTCGAAACGACACCGATCGTAGCACGGCAGGTTACGAGTACCATACGAGTCTCTCCCGAGGGGAGTTTGATAATCGCGAATTTGCCTTCGCGAGCCAGAAGCTGCGCATAGGCACCGGCGCTGCGAGCCATTGCGGCTCCCTGACCGGGGTAGAGTTCGATATTGTGGATCACCGTTCCCAGAGGAATCTCCGAAAGGAAGAGGGTGTTTCCAACTTCGGGTGCCACACCGGCGCCGCTGAGCAGGGTCTGACCGACTTTCAGGCCGTTGGGAGCGAGGATATAGCTCTTCTGGCCGTCGGCATAGCATACCAGTGCGATGCGGGCCGAGCGGTTCGGGTCGTATTCGATAGTCTTCACTACGGCAGGCACACCGTCCTTTGCGCGCTTGAAGTCTACGACGCGGTACATCTGCTTGTGACCGCCGCCGATATAGCGCATCGTCATCTTGCCCTGATTGTTACGACCGCCCGTCGATTTCTTGGCGCGAAGCAACGACTTCTCGGGAACCGACGTGGTAACGTCGTCGAACGTTCCGATAACCTTATGTCTTGTACCGGGAGTTAC
Organism: uncultured Alistipes sp.; assembly: GCA_964474985.1. Classification (GTDB taxonomy): domain Bacteria; phylum Bacteroidota; class Bacteroidia; order Bacteroidales; family Rikenellaceae; genus Alistipes. The sequence goes on from CAYYUW010000067.1 coordinate 800, forward strand.
CGGTTTGAACTTTCTTACTGCCATCTCTCTTAGATATTACTGTAAAAATCTATCTTATCTCCATCTTTCAAGGTGACGATAGCCTTCTTGAAATTATTAGTGCGACCCGACAACAATCCCGCTTTGGTGTAACGGCTCTTGGCCTTTCCCATTACGTTGATCGTGTTTACATCGGTAACGACCACGTTGTACATCTGCTCTACGGCGTTACGGATTTGCAGCTTGTTAGCTCTCGTATCGACGATAAAACCGTAGCGATTCAGCTTTTCGCCCTGAATCGTCATTCTTTCGGTCAAAACAGGCTTAATAATTACTTCCATTTCCTAACGTTTTTTAAGCTAACAGTTCATTGATTACATTTACTGCGCCCTCGGCCATAACTACGGCCGATGCGTTCATCACGTCGTAAGTGTTCAGGCTGTCGGCATTGACTACCTTAACGTTGGGCAGGTTACGGCACGAAAGCGATACATTGACATTCGTGGCGGGCATAACCAGCAGAATCTTCTTCTCTGCAACGTTCAGGTTCTTGGTCAGCTCGATAGCCTTCTTGGTCTTGGGAGCTTCGAACGAGAAGTCCTCGACTACGGTGATAGCGCTTGCCTGAGCCTTGTAGGTCAGTGCGCTGCGGCGAGCCAGCTGCTTGAGCTTCTTGTTCAGCTTGAAGCTGTAATCGCGAGGCACAGGACCGAATACGCGACCGCCGCCCGGGAACAGGGGAGACTTGATGCTGCCCGCACGAGCGCCGCCGGTACCCTTCTGACGCTTGAGCTTCTTGGTCGAACCGGCTACTTCGTTCTTCTGCTTGGATTTGTGAGTTCCCTGACGCTGATTGGCAAGATACTGCTTCACGTCGAGGTAGATTGCGTGGTCGTTAGCCTCCACACCGAACACGGCATCGGAAAGTACGACTTTCTTGCCCGTCTCTTTACCTAAGGTGTTATAAACCGCTAATTCCATCTTAATTCTCGATTATTAAATAAGAACCCTTTGCTCCCGGAATCGAACCCTTTACGAGGATCAGATTGCTTTCGGGAATAACTTTAAGAACTTTAAGGTTGAGCACCTTAACCTGCTCGCCACCCGTGCGGCCCGGCAGACGTTTGCCCGGGAATACGCGCGAAGGATACGACGATGCACCCAGAGAACCGGGCTTGCGCTGACGGTTGTGCTGGCCGTGAGTCTGGCCGCCGACACCGCCGAAACCGTGGCGTTTCACAACGCCTTGGAAGCCTTTGCCCTTCGAGATACCCGTCACGTCGACCCAGTCGCCGTCAGCGAACTTGTCTACGGTCAAGATATCGCCCAGATTCACTTCAGTGATGTCCTTGAACTCGGCAAGCTTGCGCTTGGGAGTCGTTCCGGCTTTCTTGAAGTGACCTAACAAACTGCTGCTGGTGTGCTTTTCACTCTTGTCGTCATAGGCAATCTGAACTGCTTCGTAGCCATCTTTCTCCACAGTCTTGATTTGCGTAACTACACACGGACCAGCCTCGATAACAGTGCATGGTATGTTCTTACCCTCGGCACTGAAAACGGAAGTCATTCCGATTTTTTTTCCAATTAGTCCTGACATTTTCGTCTAATTACGTTTGTTGTATAAAGTGTTTTTCTTCGCTTTTTATACCTATATATTATATATAGGGGGTTGTCCGTTGCGAGAGCGGCTTGCGGGCGCCGCGCCGGCGGTGCGGCGCCCGAGGCTGCATATCTCGTTTCGGGATCAGACCTTGATCTCCACCTCTACGCCCGAGGGAAGCTCCAACTTCATCAGAGCGTCGATCGTCTTGGGCGTCGAGCTGTAGATATCCAGAATTCTCTTGAAGGTCGAGAGCTGGAACTGCTCGCGGGCTTTCTTGTTCACGAAAGTCGAACGGTTCACCGTGAAGATCTTCTTGTGGGTAGGCAGGGGAATGGGTCCGCTTACTACCGCACCGGTGCTCTTAACCGTCTTGACGATCTTCTCTGCCGACTTATCGACCAGATTGTGATCGAACGATTTCAGTTTGATTCTAATTTTTTGGCTCATATCTGTTTTTATTCTAAATCCTTACGTTTGCCACTTGCTTTCTCGATAATATCCTTGGCGAGGTTTGCGGGCACCTCCTCGAAGTGCGAGAACTCCATCGATGAAGTCGCGCGACCCGACGAGATGGTACGCAGTACGGTCACATAGCCGAACATCTCCGACAGGGGAACCTTGGCCTTGACCACGCGGGCATTACCCTTCTGCTCCATACCCTGAATCTGACCGCGGCGCTTGTTCAGGTCGCCGATCACGTCACCCATGTTCTCCTCGGGCGTCACGACCTCGACGTTCATGATCGGCTCCATGATGACCGAACCGGCCTTGGGAGCGGCGGCACGATAACCGTTGCGCGCGGCGATTTCGAACGACAACTGGTCGGAGTCGACGGG
>CAYYUW010000068.1:0-5545 GCA_964474985.1 uncultured Alistipes sp.
GCCCACCACACATAGCTGGCCATAGCCAAAGGCAGCAACAGCCCGACTATAGCCACAGGCACCTCGCGTGCCGGCCGGCGGAACACGAACAGCAGCAGGGGCAGCAACAGCAGCAGCGGGATCGCCGGAGCGTATATCAACGGCACCGTTCCCAAAAAGAACGACCCGCGGAATATCTCGCCGAAACGGTAGCTGCGCTTGAATCCGGCCTCGTAATTGCAGCCGGCAAGCACCAGCGCCGCCATTGCGCACCAGTTGCGCAGCCACTCGCTGCCGCCCGCGACACTGCAGGCAACAAGCGGGAACAAAACAATGACGATATACGTGCGGCTGCCATACAGATCGTAGCGGACTGAGGAGCGCATCAGCATATAGCCGAGGCACACAGCCGTGACGAATACCGCCACGGCGGACCATACAGGACAGGAATGTTGGAATGCCGATATGAAGCCGCCCAACGGGGCAGCCGCACCGCCCGACACGGCATCGGACGGCAGATTGAACGCCGCGCCCAAACCGGCCAGCACCAACGACGATACGGATGCGAGCAAAAAGGGCTGACGGACGATATCGGTTTTCATTGTCGCAAACGGAAGCCGCCCCTCCGTATTACTTCATCACATCGCGACCGATATCGCGCCGGAAATATTTTCCTTCGTAATCGATCGAAGCGATACGGGCATAGCTCTTCTCCAACGCTGCGGGAATGCTCTCGGCCATCGAGGTCACTGCAAGCACGCGGCCGCCCGAAGTAACCGTGCGGCCGGCCTTGAGCGCTGTTCCGGCATGATATATCATAACGTCCTCGGACGATGCGGCATCCAAGCCGGCGATCTCCCGACCCTTCTCGTAATGCTCGGGATAGCCGCCCGACACGCACATAACCGTAACGGCCGTGCGCGGATCGATCTGCAGCTCTACCTCGCCGAGACGGCCGAACGCAATGCCCTCGAACAGGTCGAGTATGTCGTTGCCGATACGGGGCAGCACCACTTCGGTCTCAGGATCGCCCATCCTCACATTGTACTCTATTACGTAAGGATCGCCACCCACATTCATCAGGCCGATGAATATGAATCCGCGGTAATCGATATTCTCCGCAGCCAATCCTTCGACAGTCGGCACCACGATACGCTCCTCGACCTTGCGCATAAACTCGCTGTCGGCGAACGGCACAGGAGACACGGCACCCATACCGCCGGTATTCAGGCCGGTATCGCCCTCGCCTATCCGCTTGTAGTCCTTGGCTACGGGCAGGATGCGATAGCTCTTGCCGTCGGTGGCTACGAATACCGAGCACTCTATTCCGCTCAGATACTCCTCGATCACCACACGCGCCCCCGCGGAGCCGAACTTGCCGCCGAACATAGCCTGCAGCTCAGCCTGCGCCGCCTCGCGGTCGTCGAGTATCACAACGCCCTTGCCCGCAGCCAGTCCGTCGGCCTTGAGTACATACGGCGGTCGCAAAGTGTCGATAAATGCCATAGCCTCATCGATATCCGCCTTGCCGAAAGACCTGTATGAAGCCGTAGGGATCGAGTGGCGCATCATAAACGCCTTGGCGAACTCCTTGCTGCCCTCCAAACGGGCGCCCTCGCTCGACGGGCCGATAACGGGTACATGGTATATCTCGCTGTCGCTGTGGAAGTAGTCCACGATACCGCGCACCAGCGGCTCCTCGGGACCTACAACGACCAAATTGATATTGTTGCGCAGAACGAACTGCTTGACCGTGCCGAAATCGGTCGGCGACAGGTCGACATTGGTTCCTTCGAGTGCCGTACCGGCGTTGCCGGGGGCTATATACAGATTGGCCGTACGCGGACTACGCGCTATGCTGCGGGCGAAAGCGTGTTCGCGACCGCCCGAACCGAGCAGCAGAACGTTTACAGATTGAGGCAATTTCATAGTAGCTTAATTTTCCGAGCACAAATATATCAAAATTAATCTACATTTCAAACGATATTCTCACGAATCTGCCGGATATCCGAGTCGCACAAACACCGTACCGCCCGTCATTCGGCGTCGCAGGCAAAGTTATCGACAATTAATCGACCACCGTTGCAGGTCCCGATTATTTATGCTAAATTTGCGTTGGAAAAAACTATACGGATATGTTTCTTGAAAATGCGAACCGCAAAGGGTGGATCGAGGTGATCTGCGGATCGATGTTCTCGGGCAAAACCGAGGAGTTGATCCGCCGGCTCAAACGCGCCAAATTCGCCAACCAGCGCGTCGAGATATTCAAACCGCAGCTCGACGTGCGCTATTCGGTCGAGAATGTAGTGTCGCACGATGCCAACTCCATTCGCTCCACACCGGTGGACTCCTCCGGCAACATCCTGCTGATGTCGGCCGACGTGGATGTGGTGGGAATAGATGAGGCGCAGTTCTTCGACCAGAATTTAGTCGAAGTATGCCGCCAGCTGGCCGACCACGGCGTGCGCGTCATAGTCGCCGGACTGGATATGGACTACACCGGAAAGCCTTTCGGCCCGATGCCCGCGCTTATGGCTACTGCCGAATATGTCACCAAGGTACACGCGATCTGCGTGCGGTGCGGCAATCTGGCCCACCACTCTCACCGCCTCACCGCCGATGACAAGTTAGTGATGCTCGGTGAGAAAGACACCTACGAACCCATTTGCCGCCACTGTTTCCGCGAACTTACCCAAAAAGAGAAGAAACGCATCGAATCCAAAGACGAGTGATCCGGCGGACGAGATGCGATACCGATACCCCCTAAAACACCAATCGTAAGCATTAATTACTTCGTCGAACCGGCGACCTCGATTTCGGCCGCCGGTTCCTTTTTTAGAATCGATAACAGAACTTTATACAAATCCGCGACTTTCGGACATATTTAATAACCCGTTCGTATCCGTTTATCCCGTTTTCGAACCGCCGCAAACGGCTTATCGGGCGATTTATTCGCAAGTCGGGATCCGTTTCCAATATAATGAACCGAGACACAGTAAAATATAAAAAGAGGAAATATTACTATAATAAATTGTAAAAATAGCCGTGCGGATTTGCAGCTCTCAATATATTCTTTTAATTTTGGGCCACGGAATTAATCCTAACGTTTTTTGCGATACAATCGGACCTTTTCGATAAGCCGAGCGCAAATCCGAAGCTGTTCGGGCTATGCCGAGACGAGAAAAGGTGCATGAAAATGAACTAATTAAAAACAATAACTTATGGGTAACATCTATCCAGCTTCGACACAGCAGCCGATCATTGTGAAGTACGTACAGCAGTACCACAACGGCATTCAGTCATTCAACCTTTCACGCCACGGCATCGGCTATGTGCTGCGTGGAAAGAAATACATCTACACGGGAGATGTGCGTCAGGTAGTCAATCGCGGAGATATATTTTTCCTCGGCACGGGCAACCACTACGTAGAGGATATTCCGGAGAGCAACCGCCCGTTCGAACAGATCATCGTCTACTACACGCCGGCCCAGCTGGCCAAAATTCTCTCGCAGCTCAGCATCACGTATCACCTGAACATCTGCAGCGACCACACGTGCGACGAGTGCCGCGACAAATCGCACATCGTCTACACGGCCACCAGCAGCCTGCGCAACTTCTTCATCACCACCAACCAGTACCTGCGCGACGACCTTTTCGCCCACGACGAAACCGCCGAGAACCTCAAGATGACCGAATTGATCTACCTGATCATCTCGCAGGGCGACTGCTGCATCAAGAACAAAATACTCGACAACGCCGACGCCAGCAAGGAGTCATTCGAGCAGATCATTTACGAGCACATTTTCAACGATATACCCATAGAGGCTCTCGCCAAGCTGTGCAACCGCTCGCTCACCTCGTTCAAGAAGGAGTTCAAAAAGCACTTCGCGGCACCTCCTCACCGCTGGTTCATCGGCCAGCGGCTGATGCACGCTCGGCTGCTGCTCATATCGACCAGCAAATCGGTGTCGGAAATAGGCATCGAGTGCGGCTTCCCCAACACCTCGCACTTCATCAAGCTGTTCAAGAAGAGCTACAAGATGACGCCGGCCGAATACCGCCGCAACCATTTCGTGGACAACCCGCAGTCAGAGACCGACGCCGAGCCGCAACCGGTGGCGATGTCCGTCTGACGGTACCTCACTCCACGGCCGGTCCGCTTACAACATTTAATATTAATAAAAATTTTTATTAAAGTTTTTATGTCGAAAAGCAATTTTTATAACGAATCGTTACAAAAATGTGCTTATAAATTTGGAGGGATCGGAAAAACGAATTACCTTTGCACATCATTTCGTGAGATCACCCCCAATCGTGGGACATAACACGACTCATTGACCTAACTAACCTAACCTGATCCCCTTCGATATCCAACCGGAGGGGATCATTCTTTATATACAGCAGGCTGTACGTCAGGGCACAAAAAAAAGCGGCTCTCGAAAGAGTCGCTCTTGTTCGGTTGTCGTAACTGAAATAATTACTTTACAATTTCTTCAGCAGCCTCGGCAACGTTCTCAGCAGCCTCAACGACACCCTCTGCTACTTCTTCGGCAGCAGCCTTTACAGAATCTGCGCACTCACCGCAGCACTCCTCTGCCTTCTCGCAGCACTCGTCAACGACCTCAACGGCCTGTTCAGCAGCGGCCTCAGCCTCAGCAGGCTTGTTAGCGTTGCCACCACAGCAAACGAAAGAAAGAGCCGCAGCAGCGACAACCATCAAAGAGACAATCTTTTTCATAGTTTAATTAATTAAATTGTTAGACCTTGCAAAAATAAATATTAGGTTTTGAATTTCCAAGATAAAAATCGAGATATTAACAAATTACTCGTTATTCATAACTAAATCCTCGATCGGTATGTCCGTTCGGGTTATATGTGCTTTCGGAAACAGCTGTTTTACCCGCCCCCACAGAACAGTCGCCTCCTCTGTGGAGAGGCAGTTTCCGACCGAAACGATGAAATACGGATTGCGGTAATCCTTGTAGACAGGTATGTCGGGAAAGCTGCTCACGAACAGTTCCGAGGCTTCGGCAGCACGTGCGCGGGCATCTTGACTGTTGTCGTAGAATATGCCTACACGGTACCCTTTCACGGTCGCACGCTCGGCACCGACTGCCGCAGCCGCGACAGCTGCAGCGGCATCGCCGTACTCGCACACCTCTACCGAGGCGCCGTCGACCGGCTCGGCCAGCTTATCGCAAAATGCAGTAGGCCCGTTGGCCGTTGCAGCGAGAGCCGCCATAGTCGCGATAACCGTAAGGAGAATCCGTTTCATAATAGTCAAAAGTTCATATAATCGCCTATCCGATCGATTGACACAGCAAAAGTAGCAAGAAATCGGTCTAATTGTACATCCTCGTATAAAATATTTTTACGTACCGGTCCGGCCTTGACCTCCGCCTCGAGCTTGACAGTCATATTCTCAGTATCGCCGCGCTTCAACCGACCCGCGACAGCCATAGCTCCGAACGGGTCATAGATCTTCATCTTGAACGACATCTCAATCTCACCGGAGAAGCGCTTGGGCAGCAGCACAGGATCATAGAGCTGCAGCATCGCCACCTGC
>CAYYUW010000069.1:0-8483 GCA_964474985.1 uncultured Alistipes sp.
CGCTATCTTTGTCTCCGCACACAACGCATAACTTATTTATTGAAACCATTAAACCCTTTATGAAAAAACTTATCTTATTGCCGAATCACATACGCAACCGGTCTGATAAGCGCCGTCAAACAATCGAGACCTGTCTGCAAGTTGCGAACAGGTCTCGACGAGAACGGGAATAATAGCATCACCGCCCTATTCGGCACGATAGCCGTTGGGCAGACCGCCGGCAACCACCGGCAAGACGCCTTGCGCCTCGATGCGACCGTCGAGGATCTTCTCCACAGCCCTACGATTGGGCTATTCTGCGCAAAGAGTTGGTGCGTTTTACTTTAACAATTCGTCCAAGCAACGATTTATGGCTATTCCTATATCATCCGCCTCTGTTGATCCTTACCAGCAAAGACCTTGAATATTCCAAAGGTTCTTGCGAAATTTGTCTTGACGCTACATATTGTTTTCATCTATAAATATATAGCATTATAATTCAACCGACGAGTATTACAATGCTTTTAGTGAGAATGCTTCGGAATAATCGATAGATTGTTTAGTATTAACATACTTAATCCATGCATCCTCTTTATGGCTCATCTCGGATATATCGTTAGCTGTTGCATTTTTGAATTTTTGATACACCATATTCAGAATATCAAGTTCCTCTCTTTTGAATACACCCAAATCAGGCTGTATTTCCGAACAAAGTTTAACTCCCGAACACCCTGACGGGAAAGCCTCAATCTCCGAATATACATCGCTGATTGCCGCATATACATTATCCCATTGGCGCGGAACAGGGCCATACTGAATTGCCTGATATGTCAAACCGCTCATACCTATACCGCGCAACTTATAAGACAAAAAATCGGTATAGAACAGCAGTTTGTTCATCTTCGTATTGAATACGCCACCAAACTTATCGATAAAAAACAATACTATATTTTTCAATCGGCTGTATGATTGAGGCGCAAAACCGTTTAACGACGACCTGCCGTAATTACCGAATACTCTTTTGTGTGCAATCTCTTCCTCAACGCGCTTTATCGAGAGCTTCGCTTTTTCAATTATCTTAACATACTCAGCGGCGCTGAATTGGTTTTCTGCATTTTCAATCATTGCGATAAATGTAGCCGGATTCATTATGCTTTTCAATAGCTTGCCAATGGCTTCACTCGGCATCTCCCCATTTTCGTATAATCTGTATTGATTTGTGCCCAACCCCAGTATCTCGGACATTTTGGCCGCGGATAAGCCATAGGCATTCCGAATCGCACTTATTTCGTCCGGAAACGGAATACCATACTTCGCTCTATACTGATTGTACACCTGATAAATGTTGATAGTGTCAAGTTCTGTCGTAGTGAACTCTTCTCCGGTATCGGCACAAACATAATAATGAGCAATATATGAGAACTTTTCTTTACGATATACCAATTCTCTATGCTCCTGCATCAAGTTGACGTCACCGCCTGTAAATGGACTTTTCATAGTATTCATTTTTTAAACGGGTACTTCATAGAATATTCTGCCTTATGGAATGATATACAGATTGTAGAACTGTTTGGATGCCCAAGCGATATCTTGATATACACCTCTTGCTGTTTAACGTCTCTACCAAACACCCACATCTCACCATATTTGTTTAGTGTATCTACAATAGGCCCGTCCGAATAATCTTCAACGGTAATTTCCTTGATTACCATTTCCCGATACATAGGCGTAATTTCCAACTCAGCCAAGGCTTCTGCATTCTTACCTCTGTCATCGCGAAAAATAATCCTAAACACCCTCAACTTAGCATGAAAATTATCTAAGAACTTCTCTACTTCCTCCCGTGTTGCCATAGTATCCTCAAATTTTATGCAAAAATAAGAATAAAAAGTGTCAAAATCAAGATTTTTAGATATAAATTCAACTTTATCATTGAATTTGTACTATTATTAGAGAACTGCTTTTCAACAAATGTTACATAAAACAGATAAAAACTCAGCAAACAATCATCAACAACTTCGACCCCATTAGGGCAATCCATTGCCGAATCACATACGCAACCGGTCTGATAAGCGCCGTCAAACAATCGAGACCTGTCTGCAAGTTGCGAACAGGTCTCGACGAGAACGGGAATATTAGCATCACCGCCCTATTCGGCACGATAGCCGTTGGGCAGACCGCCGGCAACAACCGGCAAGACTCCTTGCGCCTCGATGCGGCCGTCGAGGATCTTCTCCACAGCCCGACGATTGGCTGCCGAGGTGCTGTATCCGACCAGTATGCCGTCGAATGCCTTCATATCGATCTTGTCCAAGACATAGGGGCTGTCCATAATCGCAAGTATGACTTTCTGCGATCCAGCCCACTTGCATATATAGTCGTAAATATCCTGCGGCCGGAGTGCGGTGTACGACTCGCGATTGTTCTTCGGCGCACGAAATTCGGGCACATAAAGCACTACATACTCCTTGCCCGCAGCACTGGCCTTGGCTGCTTCGAGCTTCTCCATAGACAGCTTCTTGTCCAACGTCACCACTGCCGCCTCGCCCCCAGCGATCATACCGGCAAGCGACGAATCACTCAGACTGCAGGTAGGCCGCTTGATCATCGTGATCGACGCATCGCTCACCTGCTGGATAAGATCGAGCACCTCTGCCGTCTCCACCTCACGATAAAGGTTCTCAATCGAAATATAGGGTTTCGTGTCCAAAATATACAGCTGCTCTTTCATCTTCAGCACCTTGCGCAGGCTCTCATTCAGGCGTTCACGCGACACCTCGCCGCGGCGCACCGCCTTGATAACGTTCTTGATACAAGTATGGATATCGGCAGGCGGCATCAGCAGGATGTCCGATCCGGCCTTGAACGATTCGAGTGGCACCGTCTCGGCAGGGATATACTCGGCCACGCCTTTCATTCCCAATGCATCGGTAACGACTATGCCCCTGAATCCCAACTCCTTCTTAAGCAACTCGGTGATTATGGGATAGGAGATCGAACTTGGGATGCCCGTAGGATCGAGCGCCGGCACACTCAGGTGGCCGACCATTACCATAGACGCGCCCTCCTTGATCATCACCTCGAAAGGATACAACTCTATCGAATCCAAACGCGCCCGATCGAACGGCAACAGCGGCAAAGCCTTGTGCGAATCGACATCGGTATCGCCATGGCCCGGGAAGTGCTTGGCTGAGGTCCAGATACCGCCGTCCTGCAAACCGCGCATTATGGCCGCTCCATAACGCGCCACCTTCTCGCGGTCGTCACCGAACGACCGGTGGCCGATAACCGGATTCTTCGGATTGTTGTTCACATCGACCGACGGGGCGTAGTTGATATGAATGCCCAAACGGCGGAACTGGTCGGCCATAGAAAGCCCGACCTTGTAAACCAGTTCGTCAGACGACAAAGCGCCGAGCTGCATATTGCGCGGATACTGCGTCAGCGTATCGAAACGCATCGAGGCACCCCACTCGCCGTCCACGCTAATCACCAACGGAATGTCGGAAAGGGCCTGATAAGCATTCATTTGCTTGACATACTCCTCCATACCGTACTCCATCACGATCAAGCCGCCGATCTTGTCCTCGCGGATCAGCTTCTCGATCTTGGCGGTCGGAGTGTAATGGCCGCAATCGACGATAAACAGTTGTCCCACCTTTTCGCGCAATGACATCTTCTTCATCATAGCGTCCACCCGATCCTGAGAATGCGATAATGCCGGCATAATACAGATACTGAGCAATAAGATAAGTTTTTTCATAAAGGATTTAATGGTTTCAATAAATAAGTTATGCGTTGTGTGCGGAGACAAAGATAGCGCTTTTTGCCGAAATACATAATGGATTTGTCGCGTATTATTGTTGCATAATAATCGGGGCTGGATTATATTTGCTCGGGAAATTTCAAACTTTTACTGTTATGGAAGAACAAATCATCAAGGCATTCGAGCAGAAGGGCGCAATGCGTCCGGGCGATATCGCCACTGCGACCGGCATCGCAAAGGAGGAGGTGTCCAAAGTCATTAAGAAAATGGTAGCCGACGGCAAGGTCTACTCGCCGAAGCGCTGTTTCTACGATCTCAAGAAGTAAAAAAGCGAGGAGGGCCTGAGGCTCTCCTCGTTCGTTTTCAATGCATCGGCGCGAGCAATCCGCCTTTGCGCAGCTCCTCGATCCACGCCGCCGCATCGTGTTCGGCTGTCTCGGGGTCCACTTCATAGTGCGAGCACAGCAGATCGCGGATATCGCCCGCTTCGAAATCACGGCCGGCCAGCTGTTCGAGCAGCCACACCGCCGAATCGTTGAGCTGCACCAAACGGGTCATATCCGTACCGTAACGTCCTTGCACGATGACAACCTTCTCTCCTGCAATATCGCGCACCTTGACTTTGGAATCGATCTTCATAACACACTCGTATTAATTTATCACACGCCTCCGGATCGCCGGCAACAAATAGTTATCCGTTATTTCACGGCTACGGTCTCTATCTCCACCTTCGCACCCATAGGCAGCGCCGCGACCTCATAGCATACGCGGGCCGGCATATCTTTTGTATAATAGCGTGCATATACCGCATTCATCGCACCGAAATCGGCGATGTCGGCCAGCAGAACCGTCGACTTGACCACATCGTCAAGCGTATAGCCAGCCTCGTCGAGGATAGCTTTGATATTTTCGAGCGACTGTGCCGTCTGCGCTTCGACGCCTTCGGGCATAGTCCCCGTCGCGGGATCGATAGGCAGCTGGCCGGATATGTAGAGAGTACCGCCGGCTTCGACAGCCTGCGAATATGGTCCCACTGCTTTGGGAGCGTTCAAAGATGCGATTATGCGTTTCATAGTTGCGAGTTTAGAATTTAATTGCAAATATAGCATATATTGTATATTTTTGCCAACGAATAAAGGGAAAAGAGATTATGAAATTACTTAGAATCGTTACGATAGCAGTGCTTTGCATCGCTGCGACAGGATGTTGCAAGTGCGATCTGTTCCAGAAGAAGTACGGCAAGCCGCTCGTAGGCACGCAGTGGCAGTTAGTGCAGATCGAGGGTCGCGACATAACGCCGTCGGATAACTATACGATCCGTTTCGCCTCAGACAACTCGATGAGCGGCATCGCCGACTGCAACCGCATCATGGCCAAGTACACCGCCACCGAAAATGGCTCGATGGCCATCTCGAACATAGGCACCACACGTATGGCCTGCCCCGATATGGAACAGGAGCAGCGGTTCATCGCGGTTCTCGAATCCACGACCAACTACAAAATGGACGGTCCGATGCTCATACTTATCTGCGACGGCGAAATGCGCGCCATATTCCAAGCCATAGGCGCTGAGATGCCGCCCTCGAAATAACGACGGCACCTTAAAAACACCGGCGGCGGCCCTTTTCAGGCCGCCGCCGATCGTTTACATACATACCTTATTTATTATACACATACTCCTCGCCCTCGTGGCGGATCGTGACCGAAGCGGTTTCGGCAGCTTCGACACGGCCTATGATACGGGCATCCACATCGTACGAGCGGGCTATGTCGATCAAGCCGCGCGCAGCCTGCTCACTGTCCACATACATCTCCAACCGGTGACCCATATTGAACACGCAGAACATCTCGTTCCACGGCGTCTGGCTCTGCTGCTGAATCGTGCGGAACAGTATCGGAGTTTCGAACAGATTGTCCTTGATGACGTGCAGCCGGTCGATGAAGTGCAGCACCTTGGTCTGCGCGCCGCCGCTGCAATGTATCATACCCTCGATATTGCCGCGATATTCGCGCAGAGCATCACGAACGATAGGCAGATACGTACGAGTCGGCGAGAGCACCAATTTGCCCATAGTCAGGTCGCAACCCTCCACCTTATCTGTCAGGCGATATTTGCCCGTATATACCAAATCGTACGGCACGGCGTTGTCGTAGCTCTCGGGATAGTCATCGGCAAGATAGTTTGCGAAAACATCGTGACGCGCAGAGGTCAGGCCATTGCTGCCCATGCCGCCGTTGTATTCGCTTTCGTACTTTGCCTTGCCGAACGAACTGAAACCCACGATCAAAGCCCCGTCGCGAATATTGTCATTGGAAATCACATCCCGCCGCGCCATACGTGCGGTAACGGTGCTGTCGACGATGATCGTACGCACCAGATCGCCAACATCGGCAGTCTCGCCGCCTGTCGAGACGATATCGACACCCATATCGCGCAGCTGCTGCAGGAACTCCTCGGTGCCGTTGATAATGGCCGAAATGACCTCGCCCGGGATCAACCGTTTGTTGCGGCCGATAGTCGAGGAGAGCAAAATATTGTTCACCGCACCGACGCACATCAAATCGTCGGTATTCATCACGATAGCATCCTGCGCAATGCCGCGCCATACGGACATATCACCGGTCTCCTGCCAGTAGATATACGCAAGCGAGGACTTGGTGCCGGCTCCGTCGGCGTGCATAATTATGCAGTGATCGGGATCGCCCGAAAGCGTATCGGGAATTATCTTGCAAAAGGCCCGCGGATACAAGCCCTTGTCTATCTTTTTAATGGCAGCGTGGACATCCTCTTTCGAGAACGAGACGCCGCGGCGGCTGTAACGTGATTCGGAGTTCATATTTTTGAGTTTACCAATGCACAAATATACGAAGAAGCGAGGGTAATGCCAAATTTATTTGAGCATTACCGAGCGCTGCGGCTCGCGCGGCATATTGTATATCCGGACAGCAGCGAGGAAAAAATAATCCGAGCGGGAAAAATCCGCTCGGATTACCTGTTTCGATTACGGTCGAACGATTACCGGCGACCCTCCTTGGCTTCGATGCACTGTGTAGCGTGCGGCACGCGCAACAGGCGCTCTTTGGGGATCAACTTACCGGTATCCTTGCAGATGCCGTAAGTTTTGTTCTCGATGCGCACCAATGCCATCTCGAGATTGCGGATGAATTTCATCTGACGCTGGGCCAAACGGCCGCTCTCCTCCTTGGAGAGCGTAGCAGCGCCCTCCTCCAACACTTTGAACGTCGGCGACGTGTCCTCGGTATCGTTGTCGGCAGTGTGAGTTATGGTCGAACGCAGCTGCTCGTAATCGGCGCGGGCGCTCTCCAATTTCGACAGGATCAGGGCCTTAAATTCGGCCAACTCATCGTCGGAATATCTCGTTTTTTCAACTTCTGCCATAATCGTAAAGTTTTATTAAATAGGTTTCTTTGGCACAATATAGCGACAATATGCCATATTACAAAATATCCGGCAAAATTTTTATCTTCACCGGCGCGTCACGGCAATACGGACGGGGTTGTCATCGATATCGCTTTCGACCACGAACTGCCCGTCGACGTTTTTCTCAGCCGATACTTCGACTGCCAGCGTCTGCTGGGCGATATAATCGCGGAACGCCTCGACGGCAGCAGCTATCTCCGGCAGAGCCTCTATCTGAACATCGATTTTGTCCGTAACCTCGAATCCGCTATCCTTGCGGATATTTTGGATTCGGTTTATCAACTCGCGTGCCACACCTTCACGGCGCAGTTCGTCGGTGATGGTTATGTCGAGCGCAACGGTCAGCTTGCCCTCCGAAGCCACCAGCCACCCGGGCATATCCTCGCTGGTGATTTCGAAGTCCATAGGCGCCACAGCCAAACGCTCGCCGCCGACCTCGATGAAGCTCTCCTCGGCAGTTTCGATCTCGGCGATACGCTGCTGGTCGAACGTGGCCACAAGTGCGGCGATCTGCTTCATATACTTGCCGTAGCGCGGTCCCAGCGTCTTGAAGTTGGGTTTGATGCGCTTGGTTATGATGCCGGCAGTCTGCGAAATAAGCTCTATCTGCTTGACATTCACCTCGCTCATAATCAACGGACGGGCAGCTTCGATATGGCGGCCCATAGCGGCATCGAGCACGGGAATGACGACTTTCGTAAGCGGCTGGCGCACCTTGATGTTGACCTTGCGGCGCAGCGCCAGCACCATCGACGACACCTTCTGCGCGAGTGACATCATCTGTTCCAAATCGTTGTCCACCGCTGCTATGTCGGCTGCGGGGAATGCGGCCAGATGCACGGACTCCTCGGCGTGGCGGCTGCTCACGGCATTCAGATCGCAGAAAATACGGTCCGAGATGAACGGAGCGAACGGAGCAGAGAGCTGCGCCACAGTCTCCAAACAGGTATAGAGCGTCTGGTAAGCAGCCAGTTTGTCCTCCGAAAGGCCGCCGCCCCAGAAGCGCTTGCGGTTCAGGCGGACATACCAGTTCGAAAGATTTTCGCAAACGAACTCCTGTATCATACGGGCAGCCGGCGTAGGATCATATCCCTCGAGACACTCGGTGACATCCTTGACCAGCGTATTGAGCAGCGAAATGATCCAGCGGTCGATCTCGGGACGCTTCTCGAGCGGCACTTCCGCCTCGCGGCCCGTGAAGCCGTCGACATTGGCATACAGCGCGAAGAAGCTGTACGTGTTATACAGTGTGCCGAAGAACTTGCGGCGCACCTCGTCCACACCCTCGACGTCGAA
>CAYYUW010000070.1:0-19925 GCA_964474985.1 uncultured Alistipes sp.
TTTGTGGTAATGGCGTAAAAAAACGGAACCCCGAAAGGTTCCGTTACAGCAGCAGAGGCTGTATAAGCCGGGTTCTGTCGCCTCCCGAAAGAGGCTCTCTACCATTTATCTACGGCGCCGGTCACCCGACGTCTCCAGCAACCTACCCCCCGACATCGGACGAGTAACCCTTAACTGTCGGTATACATGGTCTTGCAACCCGCAGGACGTATTGACCCGAATGTGTCGCCACCTCGGCGGTAGGCTCTTACCCCACCTTTTCACCCTTGCCCGTCAGACCCGCACGGGGACAACGGGCGGTTGTTTTCTGTTACGTTACCACGACCTCGCGGCCATCTTCCCGTTAGGAAGTGCGGCACTCTGCGTTGCCCGGACTTTCCTCCCTCCCCTTGCGGGGACAGCGGTAGAGCCTGCCTCTGCGGGTGCAAAGATACGAATAAGCGAGAGCAATGCCAAATTTATTTGAGCATTGCCGAGCGAGAGTATCTTCGGCGAAGCCAATGTACGAATAAGCGAGTGCAATGCCAAATTTATTTGAGCATTGCCGAGCGGGAGTATCTTCTGCGAAGCCAAAGATAGTGGTTTTATATATTAAAAAACCGAGATCCGCAAAAGTGCGAACCTCGGCATTCGGTTGCAGTGCCGCTTCGGCTTACCAGATAATCACGCGCTCCTCCTCGGGCAGATACATCTTGCCGTCGGTAATGGCGAAGGCCTCGAAGAAGGTCGGGATGTTGCGCAGGGTGGCATCCACGCGCCACTTGCCCAACGAGTGAACGTCCAACTTGGTCAGGCGGGCGATCTCCTCATCGCGGATATTCTGCGCCCACAGGGCAGCGTATGCCAGATAGAAGCGCTGCTCGGCCGTAAAGCCGTCGATCGGTGCAGGCTTCTCGCCCTTCAGCGAGTTCTGGAAAGCGGTGTAAGCCACGCGCAGACCGCCCTGATCGGCAATATTCTCGCCGAGGCTGAGACGGCCGTTGGCGAATATTGCGGGCTGGTCGCCCTTGGCGGGCAGCACCTCGATAGCATCGAACTGTGCGGCCAACTTGTCGGCACGCTCGTTGAACGCTGCTGCATCGGACTCGCTCCACCAGTCGTTCAGGTTGCCGTCCTTGTCGAACTGGCGGCCCTGATCGTCAAATCCGTGCGTCATCTCATGGCCGATAACCACTCCGATAGCGCCGTAGTTCACGGCATCGTCGGCATCGGGATTATAGAACGGCGGCTGAAGAATGGCTGCGGGGAAACAGATCTCGTTGGTGGTGGGGTTGTAGTAGGCATTGACCGTCTGCGGAGTCATAAACCACTCGTCGCGATCGACAGGCTTGCCCAACTTGGCGTAGTTGTCGGCCGAATACCACGCATTGGCACGCTTGATATTCTCCCAGTACGACACCGAAGGATCGATCTCGAGCGACGAATAATCCTTCCACTTGTCGGGATAACCGATCTTGACGGTGAATGCGGCCAGTTTCTCGGCGGCGCGCGCCTTGGTCTCGTCGCTCATCCACTCCAAAGCGGCGATATGCTCGCCAAGCGCCGACTGGAGATTCTTCACCAACTCGGTCATACGCACCTTGTCCTCAGCGGGGAAATACTTGGCCACGTACATCTCGCCCACGGCCTCGCCGAGCACCGAATTGGGCACCGACATAGCACGCTTCCAGCGGGGCTTCATCTCCTGAGTGCCCGACATCTGGCGGCCGAAGAAGTCGAAGTAGGCGGCATAAGCCTCGTCGTTAAGATAGGGCGCGGCGTTGGAAAGATACTGTGCGGCAAGATAATTCTTCACCGTCTCGACAGGTTCGCTCTTCAGCAGGGCATTCACGGCATCGAGAACCTCAGGCTGGCCGACGATCACCTGCTCGAACTCGCCGCAGCCGACACCCTCGAGATATGCCGTCCAGTCGACAGCATCGTAACGGGCTACGAAATCGCTCTTGGCGGCGGGGTTATAGTTGGCGGTTATGTCGCGCAGCTCGACATTCGAGCGGAACTTCTCGGCCATCTTGGTCTCGAATGCCAGCACACTCTGGGCCTTGGCCGCAGCATCGTCGATGCCGGCCAGCTCGAACTCCTTGGTTAGATACTCAACATAACCCTTGCGCAGCGCCTCGTTCTCGGCGTCGAGGTAGTAGTCGCGGTTGCCCATACCCAATCCCGACTGCGACACGTAGAGCGCATTGACCGTGCTGTTCATCAGATCGGCATCGACACCCATACCGAACAGAGGGTTGGCCGTGGTGGTGTGAAGCTCGGCCAAAACGGGCGTCAGCTCCTTAAGGTCCTTCACGGCGCAGATGCGCGCCAGATCCTCCTTGACAGGCGACATACCCTCGCTGTTGAGGCGGGTCGAATCCAAACCCATCTTGTAGAGGTCCGATATCTTCTGCTCGACGCTGCCCGCAGCGGCCGACACTTTGGTCATCGACTGGAACAGCTCGTTGATACGCTTCTCGTTGTTCTCGCGCAGCACGTCGAACGAGCCGTAACGCGAAAACTCGGGCTTCAGCGGGTTCTTCTGCTGCCAGCCGCCTGTTGCGTATTCGTAAAAATCTTCGTTCAGCGCAACCGTCTCATCAAAGTTGGTCACGTCGATGGCCGGCACCTTGTCGGTTTTGACATTGCCGGCGCAGCCGGCCACGGCGGCTGCCGAAAGGATTATCATCAGCTTTTTCATTTTAAATGTACGTTTCTTGAAAAAAAGGGTCGGCCGCCACGGCGGCACAACCCCGACAGATTATCTTAAATACTTGCAAATTAGTCGCGAACAGCAGCTACGCCCGGGAGAATCTTACCCTCGATAGCCTCCAGCAGCGCACCGCCGCCGGTCGAGATGTAGGAGACCTTGTCGGCCATGCCGAACTTGTTGATGCAGGCCACCGAGTCGCCGCCGCCGATAAGCGAGAATGCTCCGTCGGCCGTAGCCTTGGCGATAGCCTCGGCAATGGCGCGCGAGCCGCCGGTGAACTTGTCGAACTCGAATACGCCGGCAGGACCGTTCCACAGAATGGTCTTGGCACCCTCGATCACCTCGGCGAAAGCCTTGCGGGTCTCAGGACCTGCGTCCATACCCTCCCAGCCTTCGGGAATGTCGTTGGCCATGCAAATCTGCGTATTGGCGTCGTTCGAGAAGCTGTCGGCAGCCACGCAGTCGGTGCCCAGCACCAAATTGACGCCCTTGGCCTTAGCCTTGTCGATGATCGCCAAAGCCAGATCGAGCTTGTCGTCCTCGCAGATCGAGTTGCCGATCTTGCCGCCCTGAGCCTTGGCGAAGGTATAGGTCATACCGCCGCAGAGGATCAGGTTGTCGACCTTGTCCATAAGGTTCTCGATGATGCCAATCTTGGTCGACACCTTCGAACCGCCCATAATGGCGGTGAAGGGGCGCTTGATGTTGCTCAGGATGTTATCCACGGCAGCGACCTCCTTCTCCATCAGGTAACCGAGCATCTTGTTCTCAGCGGTGAAGTAGTCGGCGATGACGGCCGTCGAAGCGTGCTTGCGGTGAGCGGTGCCGAAAGCGTCGTTGATATAGCAGTCGGCATACGAAGCCAGCGTCTTGGCGAACTCCTTCTGCGAAGCCTTCATAGCCTTCTTGGCCTCGTCGTAGGCGGGGTCGGTCTTCTCGATGCCCACCGGCTTGCCTTCCTCCTCGGGATAGAAGCGCAAGTTCTCGAGCATCAGCACCTCGCCGGCCTTCAGTGCAGCGGCGGCCTCGGCTGCCTTGGCGCAGTCGGGAGCGAACTGAACCTTCGCGCCGAGCTTCTCGCTCACGGCGTCCACGATCTGGCCGAGCGATAATTTGGCGTTGACCTTGCCCTTGGGCTTGCCCATGTGCGACATAATGATAAGACTGCCGCCGTCGGCCAAAACCCGCTTCAGAGTGGGCAGGGCGCCGCGGATACGGGTATCGTCGGTGATGTTGCCGTTTTCATCCAAAGGCACATTGAAGTCTACGCGAACGATAGCGCGCTTGCCTTTGAAGTCGTAAGAATCGATCTTTAACATAGTTGTAAAATTTTGATTTATTATTTGTCACTCGTTATTTTCCACGGTGCAAAGTTAATCAATTTTTTGCCAAACTGTCGATTGCATCCGCTCTTTTTCACTCAGGAGAGCGGATTGGTCCAGCCGACCCTCGCTGCCCTTGACCTGCGCCTCGGCGGCGAGGGCAAAGACCTCGGCCGGATCGGTTGCGCCGATGCCGTAAACGGTCTTCAGGATATCCATAAAGGCTGCGAGCATACCGTTGTTATCCAGCGCCTCGACAAGAGCATTGCGGAAGAATCCGACGCCGGTCAGCTTGTCAAATTCGCCCGTTTTGTCGTTGCGGTACTTGGCCAGAATATTCTCGATCTGGCAGCTTTTGAATACTACGAAGTGTGCGAGGTAATCCACAGCCTTTTCGACGAACAAATCGTGGTTTTCCAAAACCATCTTGACGAGCAGCGCCAAAAATCCAGCCCGCTGGACTCTGAAGGCCTCGACTGAGGGGGTGCAGGTAATACTGCCCGAACGCTTGTAGTAGGCGTGCGTCGGACGCTTGACGCCGGTAATGGTCGTGCCCTTGAACAGCAGCGCCGCTATATCGGGGAAATCCTCGTAGAACGCCAGCCCGACATACTCCTGCCGGTATTTGCCGATCAATTGATAGTACTGCTTGAGCTGGTCGTAGGAGTAGCTTTTCGTCCAGCCTATGCTGCTTAGATAACACAGCTTTCCGTCACAAAAGTCACCGGCAGGATCCGTCTCCAAACCGTCCACCAGTTCGTTGTGCGTCCGGCCGCCGTTGTTGCAGATATTCTGCCCGATCTCCTCGACCGTCTCGAACGAAGTAATGCAGACCCGCGAAGCCGTGCGCCGCATCTGCGCCACGATATCGTGAACGGCATCGCGGCGGCGAAACTTGTCATCACTGTCGAGAAATATGGCTATGTCCTGCCGGCCGGCTATATTGACGAATATTTCGCGGATATAATATGCGGCACCGGCGGCGCCGTTGCACTGCTTCTGACAGTACGATATGTTATCCAAATAGTTGCGCTTGTCGCCCGCCTTCCCCTGATCTTCGATGAATTTATCGATAATTTTCTTGGCCTCATCCGAGCCGCTCGAGTTGCCGATATCCTCGAGGATTATTATGCGGACATCGTAGTAGGTCTGCATCGCCACCGAATCAAGCGCCCGACGCAGCCACTTGAGATCGTTCGGGTGGGTGCGGATCAATATGTACGCCGTCGGCGATCCGAACGAGCAATAGAGATCGCTCAGGTTGCTGCCGTTTTTCTCGAGGGCATTGCAGCGGTCGCCGACCGACAGTATGTAATTTATCGCGAACGCCTTGGATATGCCAGCCAACAACAACGCCAAAAAACACAGCACCGCCAGTATACAAAACAGCATCGAAAAATCGGCCGTGACGGCATCGCCGCAGACCGCCTTGACCATTATGGCCGCGAATGTCAGCACGCACATCAAGCTGACCCACAGCAGCAGGGCGATGCTCATATCATTGAGATACTTCATATCGCCGTCCATATCGTGCGAGGTGGCATTCTCCACATAACTCGACAGCGAGCGGATCAACGCCTCAGGACGGTCGGATATGTATATCCAGTCAGGATAATCGTTTTTCGACGACTTGCGTCCGTGCTTTATGATCCGGCAGTAGTTGTATGCGGAATACACCACGACGCATCTCCATAAAAGCCGCAAAAAATGGCTTCGCGGATACCGATGCACACTGCGTACGGCGAGGATTCTTATGCCCTGCAGCACGATGCCGACAACGAAAAAAGCCGAAATCAATCCGATGCCGACAACTATATTTGCATCCTTCAGTTCGCTGCCCAAACCGGCCAGCTCCGTGATAACCGAGTCGGATCCGCTTGTCAAAATAATGTACCAGCAGAACGACATTCCGCAAACTATTCCGCCCAACAGAATATAGCGTATTATGTCCGAAAATTTAACGGTAGTCTCCATAAGGTTCAGATATAAAACTATCCTTGCAAAGGTAGCCCATATTCACGACATAAACAATACGCCCGCCGCCCGCTTTCTTATTCCACTATTATCAACCGGTCCATACCGGCACGACCCGCAAAGTTGAATCCGTAAAATCATTTCAATCTATAAAATACAGCTCAGGTGTATTGTGCAGCCTGTCCACCAGTGTCTGAAGCCGTTCCTTGTTCATTCTATACAGCTCGACGTCAAGATCAATACATTCGATCGAAGACAGAAACGAACGTGGTTCGATCCTGACAGGCACATCTATTTTATCATCGACACGAATATGATAAATGAACATATCTTGTATTTGATAATCGATCCGCCGGATTTCAAACAATTGCATCGGATAGCGCAACTTCTCCGGATCCCAATAATCTTTGTCATCTACATGCCATACTTCAATCGGATAATCTTCATCGTCGTCGTTGCCTGTAAAAATGACATAAGTCGGTTCGACGGAATGTGCCTGCAATGCGAACAGGCAAGCTGCCGTAAGCAATACTCCGAGCATCATCGCAACGGAATGTTTTGCGGAAAATCGAAGCATAAGATTCGGTATGCGTTGGTTTGCTTTCGCAAATGTAATACACATTTCTTAATATTCCAACAGCGCCCGTATCATTATGTTACGGGCGCAGCAAAACCGTGCCGGAGGCTGCGCGGGAGGACTCCGGATTACGAATTGTAAGCGCAAACGCAAAAAAAGCAGCCGGACGCAACCGTTTTTGAGAAAAAAGACATATCTTTGCTTCGAAGTATCGGCGTATCCGATAACAGATTCGGAGTACGTGCGGATACAGGGAATATAAACCTGAAAAACTTTAATCAGATGTACGGAAAGATAAAAGATCATCTCGCAGCAGAGCTGGCCGAGATCCGCAACGCAGGACTCTACAAGTCCGAACGCATCATCACCTCGCCCCAGCGCGCCGAAATCGACGTCGCCGGCAAAAAGGTGCTTAACTTCTGCGCCAACAACTACCTCGGTCTGTCGGACAACCCGCGCCTTATCGAGGCTGCCAAACGCGCCATGGACTCGCACGGCTTCGGAATGTCGTCGGTGCGTTTCATCTGCGGCACGCAAGACATTCATAAACAGCTGGAAAAGGCCATAGCCGACTACTTCGGCACCGAAGATACGATCCTCTACGCAGCCTGCTTCGACGCCAACGGAGGCGTATTCGAACCCCTGCTCACCGACGAGGACGCCATAATATCCGACTCGCTCAACCACGCCTCGATAATCGACGGAGTGCGCCTCTGCAAGGCCGTGCGCTACCGCTATGCCAATGCCGATATGGCCGAGCTTGAGGAGTGCCTCAAGAAGGCTCAGGCTCAGCGCTTCCGCATCATAGCCACCGACGGCGTATTCTCGATGGACGGCAACGTCGCCCCGATGGATCAAATTTGCCGTTTGGCCGAAAAGTACGATGCACTCGTTATGGTCGACGAATGCCACTCCGCCGGCGTAGTGGGCGCCACAGGACGCGGCGTAACCGAGAAGTTCGACCTCCGCGGCAAGGTGGACATCATCACCGGCACGTTGGGCAAAGCCTTCGGAGGCGGCATCGGCGGATTCACCACGGGCCGCCGCGAGATAATCGAGCTGCTGCGCCAGCGCTCGCGCCCGTACCTCTTCTCCAACTCGATTCCGCCCGCAATCGTCGGCGCCAGCCTCGAAATGTTCCGCATGCTGGCCGAAAGCGACCAGCTGCACGACCGTCTGCAAAGCAATGTCGAGCACTTCCGCTCGCGGATGATCGATGCCGGCTTCGACATCAAACCCACACAGTCGGCCATCTGCGCCGTAATGCTCTACGACGCACCGCTCTCGCAGCGTTTCGCGGCACGACTGCTCGACGAGGGAATCTACGTAACCGGCTTCTACTATCCGGTGGTGCCCAAGGGACAGGCGCGTATCCGCGTTCAGGTTTCGGCCGGCCACACCACTGAGCAGCTCGACCGCTGCGTCGAGGCGTTCGTCAAGGTGGGTCGCGAACTGGGCGTATTGAAATAACTGCAAACACAACGTAACAATATGACAAAAGTTTCAATCGACGCAATTGATCGCAAAATACTCAAATTCCTTATCAAAAACGCCCGTATGCCGTTCCTCGAGATAGCACGCGAATGCGGCATCTCCGGAGCGGCCATACACCAGCGGATCAAGAAGCTCGATGAGTCGGGCGTCATTCTCGGCAGCCGCCTTATGGTCGATCCCCGCTCGCTCGGGTTCGACGTATGCGCATTCATCGGCATACGGCTTCAGGACCCCACCAAGAACGCCACAACGGTAGAAAGCCTGCGCAAGATTCCGGAGATAGTCGAGTGCCACTTCGTCACCGGAGAGTACAACCTGCTCATCAAGCTCTACTGCATCGACAACGAGCACCTGATGAACACCATATTCGACAGCATTCTCCAGATTCAGGGCGTTTCGACCACGCAGACCTACATCTCGATGAACGAGGTTTTCCAGCGTCAGGTGTACGTCGATTGCCTGAAGGACTGACAATATGAGCATCATAAGGCTGACAAAACAGTTCTCGTTCGAGATGGCGCACGCCCTCGACGACTACGACGGAGCCTGCCGCGAAATCCACGGCCACTCCTACCGGCTGTTCGTTACCGTCAAGGGCACACCCCTCAGCGACGAATCATCGCCCAAGAACGGTATGGTGGTCGACTTCGGCGTGCTGAAGGCTATCGTGGGACGGCTCGTCGTCGATCGGCTCGACCACTCGCTTGTCATACGATCCTCCGAATGCAACAGCGCCGTAATAGCCGCCCTCAGGCAGCGATTCTCGCGCATCGTCACGGTGGACTACCAACCTACGTGCGAAAATATGATATCGCGCTTCGCCGCCTCCATAGCTTCGGAACTGCCCCAAGGGGTCGAACTCTGCGCCCTGCGACTGTACGAAACGGCCACATCATACGCCGAATGGCTGGCCGAGGACAACCGATAGCCAATAGCGACAGCCTCGCTCCGCTTGAACAAACATCCACGCCATAATCCGGTCACTGTGATCGGGTTATGGTGTTTTTTACGCCTTTATTTGCACCCGCCTTCCGCCTCTCTATGGCTGGCGCGCGGGTTGCGACGCAATCTGATACTTTCACCGCGAATGATGCGTCGATTATTGTCGTAAAGGGCGGGGCAAAGCCTGCGGAGGAGCGCAAAGCGGGACTCCGCCGCCAGAGGCTTCGGCCCGCGCGGCTCAAAGAGCCGCAACTTGTCGCAACTGCTTTTGCGGGCAATATTGGCGTAAAGGTGCGAGGTGCAGCCTGCGGTCTCGCGCGTTACCTGACTTTCGGGTATTTGTTGTTGAAGCGGTATCCGACGCCTATCATCAGATAATTGGGCATATGGAAATCCTTAAGGTTGTAGCCTATATGCACGAACGAGCTGCGCGTGACGGCAATCTTCAGGGTAAGTGTCTGGTAGAACGAACGCAAGTCGCCGCCGCGGTGCAGGACATTGGCGCCAAGTCCCACGCCCACCGTAAAGAAGGGCATTACGAACTCGGCACGCGCCGAAATACCCAGTGCGACCTGCTCGCTGAAAGAGGATCGTTGGAACGGTTCGCCGTAACAATCGCCGTTTACTTCGCATATCACATTTTCGAAAGTTACATTGGCGCTGTTGTCCCAAACGCCGTCCAAGGAGACGCCCGCGCGGAACTTGTATCCGAAATTGTACATAGCCGAGACGTTTACACCCAAAACCGTATAGGCGTACGGCGAGATCATATAGGAGCCTTCATAAGCTATGGCCTTGCGGCGCCACGATCCGAACAGCACCACATCATAGCTGAAATGCCGCGGAAAAGGCTGCAGTGCAGCACGACGCATATCGTCATACTTCAGTCGCGCCGCCTCGCCCAAATTGCAGTTGAGTCCCAATTTCAGGCCTATGGTATTTAGTCCCGCGTTGGGAATTTCGGTATTGCCGTTGGAGAAGTGCGTGGCCGACAGACCTGCCATAAGATTCACGCGGCGCGACACCATCCAGTCGAAACAGACGCCGACGTCGATATAGGCATTCATTCGCGAGCCGATGACACGCTGGAAATCGTTCGTCATCGCGTTGTATGGATTCCAGCCGAACGACAGGCCGAGGTTCCACTCGTAATCTAACGTCACGCGCGGCGAAAGACGTGCTATACGCCCGCCTTGATAGAGATACACGACTGCGGGGTCGCCCAGCTCGCGACTGCCGCCGAAGGTGTAATAGGCAGCGCCAATGCCCTGATATACGCCGCCGTATGTGCGTTCGGGCAGCGATTGCGGGGCGAAACTCAGGCGATATCGCAGATGCGCCGAATGGGCCACATCCAAAGGCTGGCCGGCTGCATTTAGCCCCTGAAGAAATTCATGAGTTTTAAATATGTATTCGGGGCGGTATTCGGCACCCAGACCATGTACATAAACGGACAGTGTATCGGTGCGGCCGGCAGCTAAGCTGCGCGACATCGGGGCTGCCACTGCAACAAATGCAGCCAGCACGGCATAACGGATCGCTGTATTCATATTTAGACTCATTGTCATAAAACGTCGCAAGATATGAATTAATTTCAATATATCGCCCCGCTGACCGACTTTTACCGTGATTCGGTTATATATATTTTTCGGCCCGCCCACAGCACGACAGCACAAAACGGCCGCAAGACAGTTCATAAGGACAAAAATGCAAAAAAGCGAGTAACGGTTTCCTTTGCTGCGATTTATTTCGTATTTTTGTGGTTTGATACATTTACACTACATTCGCAAATGAAGAAAGAGTTCAAACGCTATTTGGTCACTTCGGCTTTGCCCTACGCCAACGGCCCTGTACATATCGGTCACTTGGCCGGCGTGTACATCCCTTCGGACATCTACGTCCGGTACCTGCGCCAGCGCGGCGCCGACGTGATCTCAGTCTGCGGCTCCGACGAGCACGGCGTGCCTATCACCATCAAGGCTCGCAAGGAGGGCGTCTCGCCGCAGGATATAGTAGACAAATACCACAATATCATCAAGACGTCGTTCGAACGCCTCGGCATCTCGTTCGACATATACTCGCGCACCACCTCGCCCACCCACGCGCGCACGGCTTCGGAATTTTTCCGCACGCTGTACGACAAGGGCGAGTTCACCGAGGCCACCTCGCAACAGTACTACGACGAGGAGGCCCAGACCTTTCTGGCCGACCGGTATATCGTCGGCACCTGCCCCAAATGCGGATACGAACGCGCATATGGCGACCAGTGCGAAAAGTGCGGCTCGACACTCAACGCCACTGACCTGATCGATCCCAAGAGCGCCGTATCGGGTTCGACGCCTGTAATGCGTGAAACCAAACACTGGTACCTGCCCTTAGACAAGCACGAACAATTTCTGCGCGAATGGATTCTCGACGGCCACAAGGAGTGGAAATCCAACGTTTACGGCCAGTGCAAGAGCTGGCTCGACGGCGGTCTGCAGCCGCGCGCCGTCAGCCGCGACCTCGACTGGGGAATACCCGTACCGGTCGAAGGCGCCGAAGGCAAGGTGCTCTATGTGTGGTTCGACGCCCCCATAGGCTACATATCCGCAACCAAAGAGCTGACCCCCGACTGGGAGCGCTACTGGAAAGATCCCGAGACCAAGTTAGTCCACTTCATCGGCAAGGATAACATCGTATTCCACTGCATAGTATTCCCCTCTATGCTGCGCGCTCACGGCGGCTACATTCTGCCTGAAAACGTGCCTGCCAACGAGTTCCTGAACCTCGAGGGAGACAAGATCTCCACCTCGCGAAACTGGGCCGTATGGCTGCACGAGTACCTCGACGACTTCCCGGGAAAGGAGGACGTGCTACGCTACGTGCTGTGCGCCAACGCCCCCGAAACCAAGGACAACGACTTCACATGGAAAGATTTCCAAGCACGCAACAACAACGAGCTTGTAGCCGTGCTGGGCAACTTCGTAAACAGAGCCTTGGTGCTGACACAAAAGTACTTCGACGGCATAGTGCCCGCCGCAGGAGAACTCACCGACTACGACCGCGAGACCCTCGACGAGCTGCCGCGCATCCGCAAGGCCCTCGAAGAGAATATCGAGAACTACCGCTTCCGCGAGGCACTGAAGGAGGCTATGAATATGGCGCGTCTCGGCAACAAGTATCTGGCCGACACCGAGCCATGGAAAGTAATCAAAACCGAACCCGAACGTGTGAAGACGATACTCCATATCGCTCTTCAGATCACTGCGCAGCTGTCGATAGCAATCGAGCCGTTTATGCCCTTCTCGGCAGCCAAAATTCTCAAGATGCTCGACATCGAACCGCTCGGCTGGGAGCGCCTCGGCCAGCGCGACGTGCTGCCCGCAGGCCACCGCATCGGCCGGCCCGAGCTGCTGTTCGAAAAGATCGAGGATGAGGCGGTCGAACGTCAGACCGCCAAGCTGCAGGCAGCCAAAGAAGCCAATGCTGCAGCAAACAAAGAGGTTGAACCTCAGAAAGATACAATCACATTTGACGACTTTCAGAAGATGGATATCCGCATTTCGACGATACTGTCGGCCGAGAAAGTCGCCAAGACGAAGAAGCTGCTGAAACTCACGGTCGACACGGGTATCGACACCCGCGAGATAGTATCGGGAATAGCCGAATACTTCAAGCCCGAAGAACTCGTCGGCCGGCAGGTTCAGGTACTTGTTAATCTGGCTCCGCGCGAGCTGAAAGGCACCTTGTCGCGCGGAATGATACTTATGGCCGAGGACGCCGACGGCAAATTGGTGCTGCTCGGCCCGTCGACAGCCGTAAAAAGCGGCTCGACGGTTGGTTAATAAATTGAAATACAATAAATTATGGAGCAAATAGAATGGGGTAAATTAGGATTCGCATATCACAAGACCAAGTATAATGTCCGCGCCTACTGCCGCAACGGCAAGTGGGGCGAACTGGAGGTAAGCGACAGCGAATATATGCCGATGCACATAGCTGCGTCGTGTCTGCACTACTCGCAGGAGTGCTTCGAGGGGCTGAAGGCCTATCGCGGAGTCGACGGCAAGGTCCGCCTTTTCCGCATCGAGGAAAACGCCGCCCGCATGATCGAGTCGACGAAATACCTCTGTATGGCCGAGCCTCCCGTTGAACTGTTCATCGAAGCCTGCCGCAAGGTCATTGAACTCAACATGGAGTTCTTACCCCCCTATGGCACCGGAGCCACGCTGTATCTGCGTCCGTTCGTCATCGGAACCGGCGCGCAGCTCGGCGTAGGTCCGGCCAATGAATATGCCTTTGTCGTATTCGCATCGCCTGTAGGCCCATACTTCAAGAGCGGTTTCAAGTCCATAAAGGTCATCATCGACCGCGACCACGACCGCGCCGCACCGAAGGGAACCGGCCATATCAAGGCTGGAGGCAACTACGCAGCATCGATATATTCGGGACAGATAGCACACGACATCGGCTATTCGAACGTATTGTACCTCGATGCGGCCGAGCGCAAATATGTCGATGAATGCGGTGCCGCCAACTTCTTCGGCATCAAAAACGGCACTTATATTACGCCCGACTCCCACTCGGTCCTGCCTTCAATTACCAATTTAAGCCTCCGGCGTATTGCCGAGGACCTCGGATTGAAGGTCGAAATGCGCAAGGTTCCCCTTGAGGAATTGGAGACATTCGAGGAAGCAGGCGCCTGCGGAACTGCGGCAGTCATTTCCCCCATCGGATCGATCTACGATCCCGACCACGACAAAACCATAGTTTACGGCGACGGAAAAACAGCCGGCAAATGGAGCGAGCGACTGTACAACGAGCTTCACGGAATCCAATTCGGCGAAATCGAAGACCGATTCGGCTGGTGCACTGTCGTTGAATAAACGCTCAGGCACCGCAAAAAAACGGACGCTGTAAACAGCGTCCGTTTTTTTGTTCCACGTGGAACACTTCAGCGGGACTGTTCCACGTGGAACATTACCTGCCGAAGTAGACCAACAGAACATTAATGTCGGCCGGCGACACGCCGGAAATACGCGATGCCTGCCCTATTGTCGTCGGCTGAATCTTAGTTAGCTTCTGACGAGCCTCAATTGTCAGCGATTGTATCGAATTATAATCAAAACCGGCAGGAATTGCAATATTTTCTAACCGGCGCAGCTTGTCAGCGATATACTGCTCGCGTTCAATATAGCCGCGATACTTGATCTGTATTTCCGCCTCCTCAATTGCATCGGTGCCGATCTCTTCCCGCTCGACAAATCGTGCCAACTTCGGGAAATTGTCTATCAGCCCCTGCAACGTCACATTATTGCGAAGAAGGACGTCATAGAGCTTTTTTCCTTGCAAAAGCGGCACTGCATCGACCGTTTTCAAATAGTCCTGTAAATCGTCCGGAGAGACACTCTGTCGGCGGAGGTAGGAAATAAGCGATTCTACGTGCGATTTTTTTTCTTCGCAAATCTCCATTCTTTTGCGGCTTGCAAGACCTATTCGATACCCTGTCGGAGTCAGTCGCAAATCGGCATTATCCTGACGCAAAAGGATGCGGTGCTCGGCGCGGCTGGTAAACATACGGTACGGCTCGTCGACTCCCTTGGTGACAAGATCGTCGATCAGCACGCCGATATAAGCCTCGTCGCGGCGCAGCACGAGCGGCTCGGAACCGGCGAGCTTGAGGTGGGCATTGATGCCGGCCATTAAGCCTTGCGCTGCCGCCTCCTCGTAACCGGTGGTGCCATTGACCTGACCGGCAAAATACAGCCCGTCGACCAACTTCGTCTCGAGCGTATGGTACAGCTGCGTCGGCGGGAAGTAATCGTACTCGATAGCGTACCCGGGACGGTAGATATGCACATCCTCCAATCCGGCGATCTTCTGCAGCGCAGCAGCCTGAACCTCCCATGGCAGCGACGACGAGAAGCCGTTGAGATAGTATTCGTTGGTGTCGCGTCCCTCCGGTTCGAGGAACAGCTGGTGCGCCTCCTTGTCGGCGAAGGTGCGCAGCTTGTCCTCGATGCTCGGACAGTAGCGCGGCCCGCGTCCCTGAATCACACCGGTAAACAGCGGCGAGCGGTCGAAGCCGCTGCGGAGAATATCGTGCACCTCAGGCGAAGTGTAAACCAAGAAGCACGGCAATTGGTCCTTAACCGGCTGTGTGTCAGGCATAAATGAAAACTTGGACGGTTGTTCGTCGCCGTACTGCGCATCGATAGCCTCGAAATTAATGGTGCGGGCGTCGAGCCGCACGGGGGTTCCAGTCTTCATTCTGTCGACCTCGAAACCCATTGCACGCAGCGAATCGGTAATGCCGTGCGAAGCCTGATCGCCGGCGCGGCCGCCCTCGGCGCGGTTCAGGCCGCAGTGCATAAGTCCGTCGAGAAAGGTTCCGGCGGTGAGCACCACGGCACGTGCCGTGAACTCGACGCCGAACTGCGTGCGGATGCCGCGTATTCGCGGTTTACTGCCCTCCTCACAGTCGAAAAGCAGCTCGGTAACACTGTCCTGCCACAGATAAAGATGCGGCGTATTTTCAAGGGTTTTGCGCCATTCGGCCGAGAAGCGGCTCTTGTCGCACTGTGCGCGCGGCGACCACATAGCGGCCCCCTTCGAGCGGTTGAGCATACGGAACTGCACGGTCGTAAGGTCGGTGATGCGGCCCACCTGACCCCCCAAGGCGTCTATTTCGCGGACTATCTGTCCTTTGGCTACCCCGCCCACGGCCGGATTGCACGACATAGCCGCCATTTTGGTCATATCCATCGTCACAAGCAGCGTGCGCGAACCGAGGTTGGCAGCCGCAGCCGCAGCCTCGCAGCCGGCGTGACCGGCCCCGATGACTATGACATCGTATTCGAGTATCATTACAAATCGTATTTACGTTCTTCAATCATTATTCCGGCACGGCCGGCTGAGGAGAGCCGCAAAGCTGCGGATCATTTGTCCTCCCAGAATTTCAGACATTCGTCCTCCTTGCAGTGCATCGTCTTCTCGGCACGGGGGGTCTTGTCCTTGTAGCCGCACAGATGCAGCACCCCGTGAACCACCACACGGCGCATCTCCTGAAGTCGCGTTGCGCCGAACTGCAGGGCGTTGTCGGCCACTGTGTCGACATCGATATATATATCGCCTGAGATCGTACGGGCGCCCTTGCGGTCGCTGTAGTCGAAGGTTATCACATCGGTGAAATAGTCGTGACCGAGAAACTGCCGGTTAATCTCGAGCAGCCGGCCGGACGAACAGAATATATACGATATGTCCCCTATCCGGTATCCCTCGCGCTCTGCGCACTGACGCAGCCATTGCGTCGTCAGCCGTTTCTGCGGCAGGCGATATGTACAATCGTCGTTATAGTATCTTACTGCCATATTATCGTTGTTTGCAAAAAAAGCGGCCCGTTTACCTTATCCAGCTCGCAGCGTGGAGAGCATCGCCATTGGGCGAGAAGATGCCGAAAACGAGCTTGTATTCGCTCTTGCCCGAGGCTCCGACACTCTGCCCGAGGGTGCCGATGGACTGTCCGAGCGACACCTTCTGACCCTCCTTGACCGACACGGTCGCCATATTGGAGTAGGTGGTGAAGTAATCGCCGTGACCCACCAAAACGATGTAGGCCTTGGCATTGCGGTTATATGTGACACGCATAACCTCGCCGTTGAAAACAGCCTTGACCGCTGCGCCGCGCGCACCGGTGATCTCGGCTATGTCACTGCCGTTGGGCTTGATCCGTCCGCCTTCGACCGGCATCGGCAACCGTCCGCGGTTGTCCTTGATATTGCCGCCTATGGCAGTGCGCCCCTTGGCCTTGCGGGTCGAACTGACTAACCGTTCAAGCTCGCGCTGCTGTTCCTGCTGCGCCTTCAGCACCTTGCGCTCGCGCGCCGTGAGGCTGCTGACACGCTTCTTGTAGCTCTGCTCGTCGGCCGAAAGTTTCTTCAGCTCGGCGCTGTACTTGCTTTGGGTGCTCTT
This sequence comes from uncultured Alistipes sp., assembly GCA_964474985.1. Lineage (GTDB taxonomy): Bacteria > Bacteroidota > Bacteroidia > Bacteroidales > Rikenellaceae > Alistipes. Next base: position 16,958 of record CAYYUW010000070.1, read on the forward strand.
CAGTGCCGTCTTCTCCTCGTCCAACTTGCGCATCGACTCGTCGAGCGAGCGCTGCAGCGAATCCAACTCGGCCACCTTGCGCAACCGCGCATCGTTCACCAACCTAATGGAGGCAATGCGACGCGTGGCGGCATTGAAGTCCTCGGCCGAAAACAGATAGGTGACGAAATTATGCTGGCGGTAGTTGCGGTAGGCCGTGCGGACCATATCGGCATACTCGCCGCGGAGCCGCTCGCGGCGGCTGCTAAGCTCGTCGATCTGCCGCGACAGAGATCCTATGTTGCCATTGATCTGCGACATCTGGTTATTGACCTCGCGCACCAAACTGCGGCGGCGACGGATAAGTCCCGAAAGTTTGTTCACCTCGGCCTGCGCCGACTTGCGGTCGCTGCGGATCGAGCGGATCTGCCGCTCGTACTCAGCGATCTGCGAATTGAGGCGGTCGATATTCGACTGCACGGCATCGCGCTGCTGCGCCGTGGCCGCCGCGGCAGTGAAAAGGGTCAGTAGTATAATGATTAACCTGCGCATAATCAAGGTGTTTTAAGCTGTTCCAACCGGCGCTCGACCTCAGCGGCATCGTACCCTTCATCGAGCGCCTTTTTCCAATAGGTTTCGGCCATAAAGTCCTCGCCCAGCTTGAAGAGTATATCGCCGTAATGCAGCATAAGCACCGCGCTGCGCGTGCGGTCGAGCGATATGGCCTGCCGCATCGTCTTCTTGGCCTCGTCGTACCGGCCGAGCTTGTACAATATCCACGCGTATGTATCCAAATAGGTGGCATTGTTCTGCTCGACCTCCACGGCCCGACCGCTCATCTCGAGAGCCTTCTCCAACAGCCGGTCGTGTTCGCTCAGGAAGTATGCGTAGTTATTGAGTATCATCGCATTGTCGGGCAGAAGCCGCAAAGCCCGCTCGTATGTGCGGAAAGCTGCGCTGCTGCGGCCGTCCTGATACTGCGCATCGCCGATAAGTCCGAGTGTCACGCCGCGCAGCGAATCGCCCTCGACCTTGCGCATAGCATCGCGGAAAGCCTGTTCGGCCTTGCGATACTTTTTGCCCATCATATAGAACGTTCCGCGCCGCAGATACAGCTCGGCATTGTCGGGAAAGCGGTTCAGCGCCATAAGGGTATACTTCTCGACCGAGTCCCCGCGTTCAAGATAGCTCTCGAGGTCGAGCACGGTCTCGAAAACCTCGATGCGCGCCGTCGTGTCCCCCACGTGCGACTTGAACATATCGAGCGCCTGCTCCATCTCGCCCGAGGCGATCAGATGGCCGGCATAGAGCGACATCACGTCGAAATCGTTGGGATAGGCCGTAATGAGCGACATAGCCAGCTTGTTGAGCTGGTTGTAGTTGTTTCTGTAGAAGTTATGGTCGGCCGTCAGACGGTTGAAGATCTCGATCTTGCGCCTAAGATCGATCTCGGGCAGCAGGTAGAGCCGGCTCAAGGTGTGCAGATAGTTGTAGGCGTCGCTGCGGCGGTTGTAAAACTCGCTCAGCGAAGCCAGCACCTCGGCATCGGTCGAGTCTATGGCCAGCGCCTTCTCGTAGTTGACCAAGGCCAGCGAGTCGCGTTTGGAGTAACCATACAACTCCGCCGAGATCAAGTAGTTCTCTATATCGTAGGGATTCGCTTCGATCAATTCGGCCGACTGCTCCAGCGCCTTGTCGTACTGCGACGTGGCGAGCAGGAACTGCCGTTTGAGCGGCGAAACGGCATCATGGATGCCGAAGCGCATCTCGGCAGAATCCAAAACCGCTATGGCCGAAAAGGGCAGGTGCTTCTCGCCGTAGAGCATCGCCAAAATACGGTAGTTCTCGGGTTCGTCGCTGCGCTCGCGCACTAACCGCGAATAGATCGCGATAGCCGAATCGTACTGCTCGCGCAGGATCTTTACACGCCCGAACTGCGACATATACCATACGTTCGAGCTGTCTGAGCGATAGGCCATACGACTGTACGGCTCGGCCTTGTCGGGCGACAATGGCAGCAGCAGAGCCGCCGTCTCGAAAGCTGCAGGCGCATAGAGCGAATCTTCACGCAGAGCACGGGAAAAGGCCGCGAGTGCGGCTGCCGTATCGCAGCGGATGTACGCCCCCTTCATCCCTTCGGCAAAGTGCCACATAGCACGGCCGCCGGCCGGATAGTCCTCAGGCGGAACGGTATCGGTCACAGCTGTCTCCACCACAGCCGACACAGTGGTCTTGGGCACCATGCCGCAGGAGAACAGAGCCGCGCAGAGCGCTGCCGAGAGGCATCGGGAGAGCGAAAACGCACGGTCGGCCGAACCGCACAGGAACCTTGCCCGAGACATTAACCCCGAGAAAAAGCTCCCGTCAGCGAATCCGCCCGATTTCATCTTGGTTATATTCGTTTACAGCGCCGTATCGAACTGGTGCAGGAAACGCACGTCGTTCTCAAAATAAAGGCGCAGGTCCTTGACTCCGTACTTGAGCATAGCGATGCGCTCGACACCCATACCGAATGCGAAGCCGCTGTACTCCTTGGGATCGATATTATTGGCTTCGAGCACATTGGGGTCTACCATACCGCAGCCCATAATCTCCAACCAGCCCGTTCCCTTGCAGACGTTGCAGCCCTTGCCGCCGCAGAGGTTGCAGGACACATCCACCTCGGCCGAAGGCTCGGTGAAGGGGAAATATGAGGGGCGCATACGTATGGTGGCGTTCTCGCCGAACATCTCCTTGGCGAAATAGAGTATCGACTGCTTGAGGTCGGCGAACGACACGCCGCGATCGATATACAGACCTTCGACCGGATGGAAGATGCAGTGTGCGCGGTACGAGATAGCCTCGTTGCGGAACACCCGTCCGGGGCAAATGACGCGAATGGGCGGCTTCTGACGCTCCATGGTGCGCACCTGAATGGACGAGGTGTGCGTGCGCAGCAGGATGTCGGGGTTCTTCTCGATGAAGAAGGTGTCCTGCATGTCGCGCGCCG
>CAYYUW010000071.1:0-1712 GCA_964474985.1 uncultured Alistipes sp.
TGTTAATGCAGATCTGCAATTCTCGGCAAAGATACGAAAATTTTCGCTTTGTGCGCCACCCGAGACCGATTTCTCCAAAAATAAAGAGTTCCGCCGTACGCATGAACAGCGTATGCGGAACTCTCGTCGTCCGAGTTTCGGGGCGTCTATCTCGAACGGTGGCGGAAAAGACCGAAAAACGACAGTTTGTCACCTAACCACTCGGCAAAATCCCTTGCGCGCACGGCCACTTCGTAGATGGTCTCCGTCTGTTCGCGAATATGTTCCAGAGCGGGCTGGGCCGACCGGATGTAGACGATCATGGCCACCAGCGCGAACAGGACTCCGACAATGAACGTCGCCATCATTATAGAACCCACCAGCTCACCCAGCCAGAGGATAAAGGCCATGATGAAGAGCAACGCTGATAGCAGAATCATGACGCCGAAGCAGATCAACGCCGAAACGACACTGCCGCCCTCGTACCGGTGGTATCGTCTTTCATCCCTCATCATATCAGTTCTCTTTGTCGCAATCGCAGTCAAGGCCGTCGCACTCGCAATGTACCTTGTCCACTTCGTCCTTGATTTTCCTCGCTCCTTTTTGGGCCATCGAGCGCAGATCGTTGCGCACTTCACGACCCGATTTAGGAGTCACCAGCATAGCGATACCTGCGCCGACCAGCGCACCGCCCAAGAACGTTCCCAAGCAAAATGTGTGTTTCATAATCTCTAAATGTTTTTTGGTAAAATTACGCTATCTCTCTTGCAAACCACGAGCCAAAACCGTAACTTTGCCCTTATGAATTTCAATCCCGATTTCGCACGCACGCCCCTCGACCCGACCGTCACCGCCGCCTTCACCGGCCACCGTTCCTATGACGGATCGGCCGCCGAACAGCTCTCGCTGACCGTGCAGGCGCTCTACGCCCGCGGCTATCGGATCTTTTTGAGCGGCATGGCCTCGGGATTCGACTTGGCCGCCGCCGAGACGGTGCTGGAGCTTGTCGAAGCGTGTCCCGGGATCGGTGTTGTGGCCGTGATCCCCTTCGCGGGCCATATCGACCGCCTGCCGGAATCCGACCGCCCGCGCTACCGCCATATCTTGGAGCAGGCCGTCGATGTCGTGACCCTTGCCGGCCATTACAACCGGCTGTCCTATTTCCGCCGCAACGACTTTCTGATCGACAACGCCTCCTACGTGGTCTCGTGGTACGACGGCAACATCGACTGCGGCACGGGTTATACCGTCAACCGCGCACGACGCTGCCACCTCCCCGTCGAAAACCTCTACCCCGATCCCCAGCAAAACCTCCCGTTGGATTAACCCGTTATCATAGCCTCCCCGCATACATTATTATATTGATTTTTGACATGACAAAATACGATCCCCAAGAGCGAGCCGCCCGTGCCCGCAATCTTTTTCTCGAAGGTTACAACTGCACGCAATCGGTCGTTTTGGCATACGCCGACCTTTTTAACGACCTTTCAGTTGAGCAATTGGCCGCCCTTGCCGCACCGCTCGGCGGCGGTGTGGGCCGTCTGCGCGAGGTCTGCGGTGCGGTCAGCGGCATGGCCCTTGTCGCCGGCCGCATCTGTCCCAATCCTCGCCCCAAAGACCAACCCGCCAAAGCTGCCTGCTACGCCCGGGTTCAGGATTTTGCCGAAGCCTTTCGCGCGAGCAACGGCGCCATAGTCTGCCGCGAACTGCTCGGCCTTGGCGAGCGTCAAAGC
>CAYYUW010000072.1:0-7163 GCA_964474985.1 uncultured Alistipes sp.
TCGTTCGCCTCGGCAGGCTGCGCCTTCCGCTTTGCCGCAACAATACGGAGCCTTACATCGCCGGCCGGCCCACGGGGTTGGAGATGAAGCCTACGTAGCGCATGGTGTTGTTCATCGTGAGCAGGGTGAGGATCGTTTCGCCCGTTACGGTCGAGACGAGCATATTGACCGCAAAGACGGTTTTGTCGTCGGTGATGTCGAACGAGATGTTCCAGCCGCAGCCGGTTCGCGAGGCTTGATAGTTCTTGACCGAGAAGGTGTCGAAGTTGAGCACCTGAATATACTGCATCGCGCCGCCGCGGACCACCGGCAGGTGTACTTCGACGTGGTCCTCCATTATGCCGAGATAGAAGTAGTCGGCGTAGATCAGCTGCATCGATCCGTTGGGGATCTCCTGCATGCTGTTGGGACTGAAGACGTAGTTGCGCGACGAGATCACCGAGTCGATCTGCGCTGCGAAGCGTTCGGCCCGCAGCTGCCGGCGCTCGGTGCGGTCCATTGTGCGGTCGCTGCGGATCGAGGGCTTGCGCATCGGTGCAATCGTGCGGGCAGAACCCGAAACAGCCGGTCCCGAAACAGCCGATCCCGAACCTTGGGTCTTTGAAACAGCTGCGCCGGAAGATGATATCCCCGAAGCCACTGCTCCCGAAGCGGGTGCGGCAGCCTGCGAACCGGCATTCGCAGAACCGGCCGCCACAGCTGCCGGACCGGTCGGGCCGCTTCCCGAAGCGGTCGCCCCTTCTACAGGAACGATGACGCTTTCGGGCACGGAGGAGCCGGTTTCGACGGTAATGCTTTGCGGTGTTTGCCCTGCATCGGCGGAAGCGGAAGCAGGAGCAGCAGCTGAAGCGGCCGAGACCTGCGTGGCGGTTTCGGGCTGGGCTTGGAACAGCTTCTTGGCGAAGGAGCACGAGCTGCCGAATGTGAGGCAGAGGAGTATGACAATAATTCGTTTCATAATCAATATACCTGAGTTATGTAGCCGCTATAGGACACGGTGCTGTAGGTTGTCGACGAGATGTCGAGTATGGCCGTACCCGAGGCGGAGTAGATGTTGAGTGTGAAGGTGTAGTCGTTGCCGCTGTAGAGCCACGAGTCGAAGGTTATGGTCCAGCCGCCGTCGTTCTGCACGGTGGTGTAGCGGTTGACCGACGGCAGCACGTAGTTGAATACCACCGGATAGTAGGGCGGCACGATACCCTTGATGAAGGGGATGTAGACGTCGATGTAGTCGCTGTAATAGGCCACTTCGAAGGCCGGATTGGTCAGTATGTGCATCGAGCCGGCCGGCTGCCGCTGCATACTGTTGGGGCGGAAGATGAAGTTGTGCGAGAGGACGATGGAGTCGATGTGGCGCACGTACGCTGCGGTCCGCTCTTCGCGCTCCTTGACGCGCTGCGCGCGGCGTTCGGCCGACAGTTCGCGCCGCTGCTCGCGTCGCTGCTGCTTGGTGCCGTTCTGCTGGGCCTCGACCCAGTATACTGTGGCGGAGAGTATGACGACCGCCGCCGACAGCAAAACGATGGATTTGCGTTTCATAAGGGAATGCCAATTTAATTGTAAGAGGTTTTGACGTTTGCCGGAGCAAAATTCCTGCCTTACTTTCCACGGTCGCCGAAGTGTCGGTAAAAATGCCTTTGCGTGCTATTGACAGGCAGGCCGATGCGGATGTCCGGTATTTAAAAATGTTAAAAAACAGTGACAGAAAAGATGCAAAAAGTTGGATTATTCCAAATATTTGGATTAGCTTTGTATGCGTAAATCGGCACAGAAAAACGATACCGACAAGACAATAACGATAACATTAAAACTTTAAGTTATGAAATTATCTCACATTGAACATCTTGGCATTGCAGTCAAGAATCTCGAAGAAGCTATTCCCTACTATGAAAACGTATTGGGACTGAAGTGTTACAACATCGAGACGGTCGAGGACCAGAAGGTTCGCACCGCATTCTTCAAGATCGGCCAGACCAAGCTCGAGCTGCTCGAGCCGACCTCCGAGGACAGCACTATCGCCAAATTCATCGAGAAGCGCGGTCAGGGCGTTCACCACGTGGCTTTCGCTGCCGAGGGTGTCGAGGATGCACTGGCTGACGCAGCCGAAAAGGGCGTACAGCTGATAGACAAGGCTCCCCGAAAGGGCGCCGAGGGCCTGAGCATCGCTTTCCTGCACCCCAAATCGACTATGGGCGTGCTCACCGAGCTGTGCGAGGACAAGAACAAATGCAAATGCAACGAGTAAAGTAAATTACCTACAAAACGGAACTTATGAGCGATATTCAAAGTAAAATTCAGAAGCTGGTCGAGAATCGCGAAACCGCGAAGCTCGGCGGCGGAGAAAAGAGAATCGACGCCCAGCACGCCAAAGGCAAATATACGGCTCGCGAGCGTATTCAGATGTTTTTGGACGAAGGCTCTTTCGAAGAGTTCGATATGTTCGTCACCCACCGCTGCTACGACTTCGGTATGGACAAGAGCCATACCTTCGGCGACGGCGTCGTGACCGGTTACGGCACGGTCGACGGACGTCTGGTCTATGTGTTCGCACAGGACTTCACCGTCACTGCAGGCTCGCTGTCGATCTCGATGTCCGACAAGATCTGCAAGGTGATGGATATGGCTATGCGCAACGGCGCACCCTGCGTCGGCCTGAACGACTCGGGCGGCGCACGTATCCAAGAGGGTATCAACGCTCTGGCCGGATATGCAAACATCTTCCAGCGCAACGTTATGGCTTCGGGCGTGATTCCTCAGATCTCGGCCATCTTCGGACCCTGCGCCGGCGGTGCCGTTTATTCGCCCGCACTCACCGACTTCATCATCATGAAGAAGGAGACCTCGAATATGTTCCTCACCGGCCCGAAGGTCGTCAAGACCGTTACGGGCGAGGATGTTACGCAGGAGCAGTTGGGCGGCGCCGTAATGCACTCGTCCAAGTCGGGCGTGGCCCACTTCGCCGTCGACACCGAGGAGGAGGGCATCGCATTGATCCGCAAGCTCCTCTCGTTTATGCCTCAGAACAATATGGAGGACGCTCCGCTGGCGATTTGCACCGACAACATCGCACGTCTCGAGGATTCGCTCAACGAGATCATCACCGACAACCCCAACAAGCCGTACGATATGTATGAGGTGATCCGCGCTATCGTCGACAACGGCGACTATCTCGAGTCGCAGCCGATGTACGCCCGCAACATCATCACCTGCTTCGCCCGCTTCAACGGCCAGAGCGTCGGCATCATCGCCAACCAGCCCAAGTATATGGCCGGTGTGCTCGATATCAACGCCAGCCGCAAGGCTGCCCGTTTCGTGCGCTTCTGCGACGCCTTCAACATTCCGTTGGTAACCTTGGTGGATGTCCCGGGATTCCTGCCCGGCACTACGCAGGAGTATGGCGGCGTGATCACTCACGGCGCAAAGCTGCTGTTCGCTTACTGCGAGGCTACCGTGCCCAAGATCACCGTCACGCTGCGCAAGGCCTACGGTGGCGCTTACATCGTTATGTCCTCGAAGCATATCCGCGGCGATATCAACTACGCTTGGCCTACCGCCGAAATCGCCGTTATGGGTGCCAGCGGTGCAGTCGAGGTGCTGCAGGCCAAGGAGCTTAAGGCGCTGGCCGACAAACCCGAGGAGAGAGCAAAGTTCGTGGCCGAGAAGGAGAAGGAGTACAACGACAAGTTCTCGAACCCGTACAACGCTGCCCGTTACGGATATATCGACGACGTTATCGAGCCGCGCAATACCCGCTTCCGTATAATTCGTGCATTGCAGTCGCTGGCTACCAAGCGCTTGCAGAATCCGCCCAAGAAACACTCCAACATTCCTTTATAAATCTGACGAGTTATGATGTTATTAGCAGTAGACTGGTCGGGTATTCTGCAGATGGCGCTCGTGGGCTTCGTTCTGGTGCTCGTGATGCTGCTGTTCTTGGTGGGCGTGATGAAGCTCTTCGGATACGCTTTTACCGTGCAAAAGAAAAAGCAGCCCGTCGAAAAAGCCGAGCTTCGTGAAGAGGAGGTAGCAGCGATTATGACTGCCCTCAAACTCTACAAGAGAACGCTTCACGACAAGGAATCGGAGGTCATCACCATTCACGCAATCAAACGCGCTTACTCCCCGTGGAACTCCAAGATCCACGGCCTGACCCAAATGCCCGAACACAGAAGTAAATAAACACACTCAAAACGATGAAAGACTATTCACTGAAAATAAATGGACATCAGTACGACGTCTCGATCGACGAAGTCAATGACGAATCGACCGTCGCTAACGTAGTTGTTAATGGCGTGCCCTACGTGGTGGAAATCGAGGGCGGCAGAGCCGTGAAGGCCCAGAAGCCGCAGATCGTTTCCGCTCCCAAGGCCCTCGGCCTGTCGGTTACGCCCTCTACACCTTCCCACACCTCGCCCGCAAAGGTCGCTGCAGCCGCCGCGGGATCGGGATACAAGGTGACCTGCCCGCTGCCCGGTACCGTGATCGACCTCAAAGTCAAGGAGGGCGATACCGTTGCTGCCGGCCAGACGCTGGTTATCCTCGAGGCTATGAAGATGGAAAACAATATCGATGCCGGTCGCGCCGGTGTCATCAAGTCGATTATGGTGCAGAACGGATCGACTGTAATGGAGGGTGATGTATTAATGGTTATCGAGTAGGAGGAGTAAGATGTTAGGCTTTTTGACCACCAATATGGGCGAGAGCTTCGTCAAGTTCTTCTCGTCTACCGGCGTGGCTGGCGCAACGTGGGGAAATATCCTCATGATCGGCGTCTCGTTCCTGTTGATGTATTTGGCTATCAAGAAAAAGTACGAGCCGCTTCTGTTGCTTACCATAGCTTTCGGTATGCTGCTCACCAACCTGCCGGGTGCCAATATGTTCCACTCCTCGCTCTTCGAGGGCGGACACGTGCATTGGGATAGTTTCGTCGGCAATGCCGGCCTGCTCGACTATCTCTACCTCGGCGTCAAGCTCGGCATCTATCCCTGTTTGATCTTCGTTGGTGTGGGCGCTATGACCGATTTCGGCCCGCTGATCGCAAATCCCAAGAGCTTCTTGCTCGGGGCAGCTGCACAGGTGGGCATATTCCTCACCTTCATCGGTGCCTCGGCCCTCGGGTTCACCCCCACGCAGTCGGCCAGCATCGGCATCATCGGCGGCGCTGACGGCCCGACGGCGATCTACCTCACCTCGAAACTGGCTCCCGAACTGCTGGGTCCCATTGCCGTGGCAGCTTATTCTTACATGGCTCTCGTGCCGCTGATCCAGCCGCCCATTATGCGCGCGCTGACCACTCAAAAGGAGCGTCAGATTCGTATGAAGCAGCTGCGTCCCGTCTCCAAGACCGAAAAGATCGTCTTCCCGCTGGTTATCTCTGTGATCATCTCCATTATCCTGCCCAGTGCAGCCCCGCTGATCGGCTGCCTGATGCTCGGTAACCTGATGAAGGAGTGCGGTGTCGTTGACCGCCTGAGCAAAACCGTGCAGAACGAACTGATGAATATCGTGGTGATATTCCTCGGCCTTACCGTAGGCGCTACCGCTACCGCCGAGGCGTTCATCAACTGGAAAACTTTGGGCATCCTCGCCTTGGGTATCATCGCTTTCTGCTGCGGTACCGCCGGCGGCGTATTGCTCGCCAAGCTGATGAACCTCTTCACCAAGGGCGACAACAAGATCAACCCGCTGATCGGCTCGGCAGGCGTGTCGGCTGTGCCTATGGCCGCCCGCGTTTCGCAGGCTGAAGGTCAGAAGGAGGATCCCTCGAACTTCCTGCTGATGCACGCTATGGGTCCGAATGTGGCCGGCGTCGTCGGCTCGGCTGTCGCTGCAGGTATCCTGCTCTCGTTCCTCGGATAAGAGAGAGTACATTATAAATTTCGGCGGACTTCATTTCGGTGAGGTCCGCCGGTTTTTTATGGTTGCAGTGTAGGGGAGGGGCTGTGGCGGGTGCAGGATTCGGGCCGGCAAGAGGTTATGCCGGCGGAGCGCTGCCCGAGGCTGGCGGCCTTTTGGCTGCGGCCGGTGACTTTGCCGGTCGCTGTGGCCGGTAGCCTGTCGGCCTACTTCAGTACCCGCTCGATATAGTTCTTGTAGTCCTTGACGACCGGTACGTAGTCGGTGCAGCCGAACAGCGGCGACGAAATAAGGTAGTCGGCCGACGAACGGTCGATAGCGGTCGGGATGTTGTACAGCGTAGCTAATCGCAGCAGCGCCTTGACATCGACATCGTGGGGCTGCGCCGACATCGGATCCCAGAAAAATATCAACATATCGATCTTCGAGCCGGCAATAAGCGATCCCAATTGCTGGTCGCCGCCGAGAGGTCCCGACTTCAGAAATGTAATCTCCGACTCGATCTCCTCCTCTCCGTAGTGCTCGCGGAGGGTTGCCGAAACCATCTTGCCCGTCGTGCCCGTGCAGATGATGTGATGTTGCAGCAGCTTCGCCCAATTCCAATCGACCCACTCGGCCAGATCGCGCTTCATATTGTCGTGTGCGACTAACGCGATGTTCAATCTCTTTTCCATACTGTTTCCTTTCTAATTCTGTTATCTCGGCTGCAAATATACAAAGTATATTCAATGAAAAAAATAACGCAAGTCAGCCGAAGGCCGGTGCACGGGTGGTGCAGCCAAATATATTCGGCCCTCGCCGAGCGTAAGTATACGCAGGCACCGCCAATTTTTGAGCCAAATATCCGAGCGCGCGAGCAAAAACAAATCTGCTTGCGCGTTCCGCGGACCGAAATATGTCGGCTGCGGCCGAATTGCATATAATCGTTTATGCGCTCGGCGTGGAACAGCAGATTGGGCGGAGAACTGCGGGTCGAAGACTGCGGAGGAACGCGACGAGCGGGCCTCGCTGGGCGAGGCTTCGGCCCGCGCGGCTTCAAAAAAAGCCGCAGCTTGTCGCAACCGGCTTTGCGGACAATTATGGTTGCGAAGATGCGAGTCGCAGCCTGCGGAGGGGAACGATTGCGAGCCTCCGCCAGCCGGAGGCTGCGGCTCGCGCGGTTCTAAAGAGCCGCAACTTGTCGCAATAAAAGGTCGTCGAAATTATGCCGAGCAATCCGATTTTGCCATATACATTATGCGGGTGTGGTTGCGGGCTGAAGCCTGCGTGGCACGCGAATAGCGGGCCTCGCTGGGCGAGGCTTCGGC
>CAYYUW010000073.1:0-3085 GCA_964474985.1 uncultured Alistipes sp.
TTGCTGGAGACGTCGGGTGACCGGCGCCGTAGATAAATGGTAGAGAGCCTCTTTCGGGAGGCGACAGAACCCGGCTTATACAGCCTCTGCTGCTGTAACGGAACCTTTCGGGGTTCCGTTTTTTTACGCCATTACCACAAAATGCTCCTTTGGATCGCGCTGGCCGAAGGTTCCGCCCCGCAACTTTCCAACAAATCAAATCGGATTGCAGAACAATCCGCGCGCCCGTCATAGAGGAGCGGAGGGCGGGCGCGAATATTTGTCGCGACAAACTGCGGCTTCTTTGAAGCCGCGCGAGCCGCAGCCTTGTGGCGGCGGAGGCGAACGATAGCGAGCCTCCGCAGGCTGCACCTCGCAAATCCTGTCGCGACAAACTGCGACTTCCAAAGATGTCGCGCGGGCTGAAGGCTCAAGCGGCGGAGTCCCGCTATTCGCGGACTTTGGAGTCGATCCAGATTGTTACGGGTCCGTCGTTTACAAGATGCACCTTCATATCGGCGCCGAAGACGCCTGTAGCCACGCTCTGCCCCGACAGCTCGCCGACACGGGCGACGAAACGCTCGTACAGGGGCCGCGAGACAGGCTCCGGAGCGCTGCGAATATACGACGGGCGGTTGCCCTTGCGTGTGGATGCGAAGAGGGTGAACTGGCTTACGACCATTATCTGACCGCCGACGCTCTGCACGTCGAGGTTCATGATGCCCTGTGCGTCGTCGAAGATCCGCAGCCGGAGCAGCTTGCCCGCCAGCCACTCGATATCTTCATCGGTGTCGGCAGCCTCGATGCCAGCCAGCACCAGCAGGCCGCGCCCTATATGCGAGTGCTCACGGCCGTCGATTGTGACCGAAGCCTCCGTTACCCGTTGTATCAAAAGTCTCATATTGTCAATGTGCTTCGAGCCAGTTGCCGCCGACGCCGTAGTCGACCGTCAGCGGAATGCTCAGATCGGCTGCGTGCTCCATAGCGCCGACCACGATATCGGCCACCTGCTGCTGCTCGGGGCGGTAGAGGTCGATCACCAGTTCGTCGTGTACCTGAAGAATCACGCGCGAGCGCAGCCCGCACTCCTTCAGCCGGCGGTGTACCTCTATCATCGCGATCTTCATTATGTCGGCCGCACTGCCCTGTATGGGGGCGTTAATGGCGTTTCGCTCAGCCACGCCGCGGGCCACAGCATTGTGCGAATTAATGTCGTTGAGGTAGCGGCGCCGTCCGAATATGGTCGATACGAAGCCCTGCGAGCGAGCCTGCTCGGCGGCGCGGTCCATATACTCCTTGACCTTGGGATAGGAGGCGAAATAGCCCTCTATGATCTCCTTGGCTTCGCCGCGCGGTATGTCGAGCCGCTGGGCCAGCCCGAAGGCCGAGATGCCGTATATGATGCCGAAATTGGCCGTCTTGGCGCGGCGGCGCTGCTCGTCGGTGACGCTGTCGAGCGTCTGGTGGAACAGTCGGGCCGCAGTGGCGCGGTGAATGTCGTGCCCTTCGCGGAACGCCTCGATGAGCGATTCGTCGCCGCTAAGATGCGCCATGAGGCGCAGCTCCACCTGCGAGTAGTCGGCCGACAGCAGCAGATGATCCTCGTCCGAGGGGATGAATGCCTGCCGGATGCGCCGGCCGCGGGCGTCGCGAATGGGGATGTTCTGCAGGTTTGGATTGGTGGACGACAGCCGCCCCGTGGCGGTGACGGCCTGATTGAACGAGGTGTGTATATGGCCCGTGCGGCGGTTCACCAACAGCGGCAGCGCATCGACATAGGTCGATAGCAGCTTCTTCACGCCGCGGTACTCCAGCACTAAATCGACTATCGGGTGACGGTGTGCCAGCGACTGTATGTACTCCTCGTCGGTGCGGAACTGCTTGGTCTTGGTCATCCGCGGCTTGGGGTCGATGCGCAGCTTGGCGAAAAGCACCTCGCCGAGCTGCCGCGACGAGTTGATGTTCAGCGTCGGCTCGTCGGCCAGCTCGCGTATTTTCCACTCCAGCTCGTCAAGATCGCGCTGCAGCTCGATGCGGTATGCGGCCAGTGCCTCGGTGTCGATCCTGACACCGGTCCACTCTATCTCGGCCAGCACGTCGATCATCGGCTCCTCTATGGTGCGGTACAGCTCCGCTAACCCCTCGCTGCAGACCTTCGGCCACAGCGCCTGTTTGAGGCGGAGCGTCACATCGGCATCCTCGGCGGCGTACTCCGACACCTTCTCCACGGCTATCATATCCATAGTCAGCTGCTTGGTGCCGTGTCCTATCAGCGTCTCTATCTCTATGGGCGAGTAGTGGAGATACTTCTCGGCCAGTGCATTCATATTGTGGCGCGACTCGGGATCGAGCAGATAGTGCAGGATCATCGTGTCGTACTTGAATCCGCGCACTTCGATGCCGTTGGCGCGCAGCACCATAATGTCGAACTTGATATTCTGTCCGATCTTGTCGATCGTCTCGTCCCCGAGCAGCGGCCCTACTATCTCGGCGTATTCGTTGCGCCAAGGCACATACCATGCCTCGAACGGCTCCACGGACAGCGACAGTCCCACCAGCGCATCGTTGAAGAAGTCTAACCCCGACGTCTCGGTATCCAAACAGATCTCCCCGTATGTCTTCAGCCGCTCCACCAGTCGGGCAAGCTCCTCGGCCGACCGCACCGTGTGGTACGTGTGGGCAACCGTGGCCGCAGTGGCGAAGCCGCCCCTTTCGGCCGGCGCCTCAGGCTCCGTTTCCGCCGCCTGTGCGGCCGGTTCGGGCTGGGTGTCGAGCGTGGCGAACATATCCCCCTGACCGGCCAGCGAGGCGGCGCGCTTGGCGCGCGACTTTTCGGCCGCCACCTTCGCCAGCTGCGTCTGCTTGACCTGCGTGGGGGCGTCAGGCTCGGCCGGTGCCGACGGATCGCGCGGCAACTCGCGGGCGAACATATTGAAATCCAATTCTATAAACAGCTTGCGCAGAGCGTCGTAGTCCGGTTGCTCGACCGTCAGCTCCTCCGGCTTGAACTCGATGGGCACATTCAGTACGATCGTGGCCAACCGCTTCGACATCAGCAGCTGCGCCGCACCCTCCTCGATATTGGTGCGCTGGCGCCCCGTGAGCG
>CAYYUW010000074.1:0-3686 GCA_964474985.1 uncultured Alistipes sp.
TACATCGGACCGCATCATCGACGACGATGTTTTGGCGCGTCTGCTGATGTTCAACAATGTGATCGTCTCCTCGCATCAGGCATTCTTCACCGGCGAGGCACTTGCAAATATAGCCTCCGCCACACTCGAAAACATCGCCGCCTTCGGCCGCGGCGCCGCACTGAAAAACGCCGTGACAGCCGTAACAGCCGGTTGATACGGAATATCTGGCGCTGTCCTCGCTTACTTGTAGCTATAATTTAAACGATTACAAACAATAGAAATCGCCTCTGCCGAAACTGATTGCATCTACAATATATGCGGTCCGACTTTTGGCGGTCGGTCAGTGCCGACAGAGGCGATTCTCCACTTTACAGCCTATTGGAAAGATAGGTGCATATTACTGTTCTTTGTAGCACTTCATATCGACGTTCGTCACTCTGTCGCCGTTGCCTGAATTCGATTCATAGCTGCTGTCCATATTGTCATAGTCATATGTACTCTCATATGTACTCTTATTTCGGCTATCTATCTGAGTATTATACGTGGAATTGTCTTGACGCTCGCGAGTGACAGTAGCCTGAAAATCAACGTCTGAATTTGCTCGACTAACCTCGACAGTCTCATTTCGAGCTCCTGTATTCTGATCATAGCTAGTAATGACTCTATACGATACGCCATATTGTCCGCAATCATTGGGATTGGAATTGGATTCCGGTTCGGGAGTATTGGCATAAGCACCGGATATCGATAAGGAAGCTGCTGCGATTAACAGAGAAAATGCAATCTTTTTCATAATGATTTGTTGTAGAAATTTGAGTTAATAGTATCTTAAAATTGTCCTGAATAGCTATGTAATACGCACAAAAAAAGAGCGCGGACAAAACTCCAAAATTTGTTTCTGAGGTCTTCGACTACCTTGCCATCAAATAACGAGTTAAGCCCACGCCTAAGCGCGAGCGTCATCGCTTTATTCTTGATGGCTTTTGAAATTGTCGAAGTTTCAGAAACAAGAATTAAAGCTAACGCTTTTTCCAATATGTCTAAATTATGCGTATCTGTTTACGCTTTTATTTCATAGGCATTGTGTTTAATATTTAGGACAAATATACAAAATTATCGGTAAATCATATGTGTTTGTGAAAAAATTTGGACTTTTTCGTTAAGTCCAGAGCAGAGCCGTCGGGCTGCACCGGAACTTCGACAGGGGACGTACAGATCTGACACTCAAGTGTATTGATTTGTGCGGCAGTTCCCTGCCGAAAGTGGTGGCGCGTTATGGCGGGCAACGGCTCGATATGGATTCGGGCCTCTTTGCCCGTACCGTAATTAACGCATAAACCCCGATCGGCCATACGGTTGATCGGGGTTTATGACACCTAATAACGAGACTCGCGACTGAGCGGGAAACGGGATTCGAACCCGCGACCCTCAGCTTGGGAAGCTGATGCTCTACCGACTGAGCTATTCCCGCATCGGACGGTACAAAGATAGCGATTTTTCGGCAGAATGTACTTATTTATCTGTTTTTTTCATCGCCGGCTTTTCGACTATCGTTGCCGAATACTTGAATTTGGAGAAGCTCTTGCACAGTTTCTCGGCATCGGTTTTCTCGGCATCGTAAGTCACCGTCACCTGCTTGGTCTTTAGGTCGGTGGTTATCTCCTTTACACCGCGTTCGAAGCGCAGGTTGTCGTTGACTTTCTTTTCACATTTTTCGCAGTGCATCTTCGGAACGGAAAAAGTGACCGTTTTCAACTCTTTTGCCGCTGCTGTGGTTGCGGTGAACAGCAGAAGACACGCGGCTGCAATAATTCGTTTCATATTCATAAGGTATTGATTTATTCTTCGTCTCTTGCTATATTGAATCGGGCGCCGATATAGAATATCGATCCGTGCATAGGTCCCCACACCATTCCCGGGTCGAAATTCATACCCCAAGGATCGGATGCGGCGATGATCGCATTCCGCTGCTTGAAGCCGGTGAGGTTTTCGCCGCCGATGTATATCGATCCGCGACGGAAAAAGCGGGTGATCTGAGCGTTGAGCTGCTGGAATGCAGGATAACTTCTGTTCCATAGCGGCGCCGACGGATCGGGATCGGGCATACGGCCGCCGCCATTGAGCTGCAAAGTCACATCGATCTGCCACTTGCCCAAGGGAGGAATCAAGTACGATGCCGAAATCAACCCCTTGTAACGTCCCGTCAGCGGGACTTCGCGCATAAGCCCGTCATGACGGCGGCGAACATCGGTGCGGCGGTATGCCGCAGTGAGCGTCAGACCGCGCAGGATCGGATAGCTGGCGTCGATCTGGTAGGTGCGGGAGTACGAACGGCCGTCGAAGCGAACGAAATCGACCGTATGCGCATCGGTATCGGTATCTGTCACGAGCTGCGACAGGAAGTCAGTTTCGTAAAACTCAAGATTGATATTCAGACTGTTGCCGTCGATCGGAATATAGAGTGCAGCGCTGGCGCCGTAGTTCCACGCCTCGTCGCGTCCGAACGCCGATGCCGTTAGCGGACTCTCCCCGTCGATCGATATGCGCCGGCTGCCGGCCAGCCAGTAGCTGTTTTCGGCCAGTATCGCCGCCGTGCGGAATCCTTTGCCTGCTGACATACGCAGGTGGAGAATGTCGTTCACGTTATATTTAAGGTGAAGACGCGGCGTAACGAACCACTTGAAAAGATTGCTGTAATCGGCACGCAGTCCGGCCATTGCAACGAACTTGTCATTCAGGTTGAAGGTATATTGCGCATACGCGCCGGCGCAGAATTCCCGATCGAAACGGTCCGTCGCCGCAGCGTCGTCCTTCTGCTGCAGCTGCAGCGACTGGTCGAACGAGTCATAGTTGTAGCTCAGACCGGTGGAAAGCGAATGCTTGGGCGAGAACTGCGTTTCGTACATCAGTGAGGCATACAGGTTGCGCTGGTCGACATCGTAGTCGCGGTAGCCGTAGTCGCCGCGCTGAGAATGCAGCGACGCCGCGGCTATCAACGCTATGTTGCTGCCGTGCTCGGCATCGAAGATATAGGCATTCTTGGTGAACAACTCGACGCGGTCGGTGCGCAGATCTATGCGATAGCGCGGCGCAGCGGGGATATCGGTATGCGAGTGGTCCACCTGCCCGCTTTCGCGAAGCTCGTCGAGAAAGCGTATGCCTGCCTGCATCTTGTATTTGCCTGCGTCGTAGGCCCACTTGTTCATAGCATTGACCTGCCGTACCGACGGCTGGTCGGCAAACCCGTCGCCGTCCGAATCGTGCTCCTCGATCTGGTCCTCGAAGTGCCCCAAAAGCACCGTCGACAGCCTGTCGTTTATGTGTATGGTTCCGTCGGCATTGGCTTCGTAGCGCAGCATCGAGTTGCCGAAGATGTTGACCGAGAATTTGTCGGCTGTCTGAGGCTTCTTGTATTCGACGTTGATTTGGCCGGTGATGGCTTCGTAGCCGTTCTTGACCGAGGAGGTTCCCTTGGACACCTGTATGCTCTCCATGAAAGGCCCCGGGATATACCCGAGCGCGTAGGGCGAGGCCACGCCGCGGAAGTTGGGAATGTTTTCGCTGAGCATCTGCACATAGCTGCCCGACAGTCCGAGCAGGCGTATCTGACGTGCTCCGGTAGCGGCATCGCTGTACGATACGTCCACCGACGGGTTGGTCTCGAAACTCTCACCAAGATTGCAGCAGGCAGCCTTGAGCAGCTC
>CAYYUW010000075.1:0-11454 GCA_964474985.1 uncultured Alistipes sp.
GCGATGCTGAATTTGGCCAACTGGTATGAGCACAGCGGCGGAGATCCCGTTTGCGAGCAAACGGCGGTAATGTACTACCGCGACGCAGCAGCCTTGGGCGACACGACGGCGCAGTGGCGGCTGGCCGATATGTATCTCGACGGCCGCGGCGTGCGGCGCGATGTGTCGACGGCCGAATTTTGGTACCGCAAAGCCGCTGGTGCGGGCTGCGTGAAAGCACGCGAACGACTGGCAGAGCTGCGCGAATCGTCAGGAACCGAGCCTTGCCGCAACAAATTGCAGCGTCGGTAACCGATGCGGTTTGCGGGACTCCGCTGGGCGAGGCTTCGGCCCGCGCGGCTACTTTGGAAGCCGCAACTTGTCGCAAAATATTACGCAATATTCTGTCGCGCAGCAGCATCGCCAGAGGCGATGCCACCTTCGGCTGCTCACGCCTTCGGCGTGCCCCCACCCAGCAGCCGAAGGTGATCGTTGTATGCACAGCCAAGAAGAATCGCTTTTATACGAAACATATTGCTTTGTCTTTTATCGGGGCAAAATGCGGGTCGCAGCCTGCGGAGGTGAACGATAGCGAGCCTCCGCCGCCCCAAGGCTGCGGCTCGCGCGGCCCATTCAGGCCGCAATTATTCGCTGTGAATATTCGCCATAAAAGTTCGTCGTGCATATTCGCGCAATCCGATTTTCACGCAGCAAACTATTCGCGACCTGAATAACAACGGGTCACTTGCAAAATCCGGTGGCGCGGGACAGGGCGACGGCAATAAAAAAGCCTTGATATTCGATTGAATATCAAGGCTTTCGATTGGTCGGGATGACTGGATTCGAACCAGCGACAACACGCCCCCCAGACGTGTACTCTAACCGGGCTGAGCTACATCCCGCAGATTACTTCGGAGTATCCGAGGTTTTCGGGTCACAAAAGTAGTAACAATTTTTGTACTTGCAAAATTTTCGTTATTTTTTTTGAAAAAAGTGCATTCCCGAGCGGCTGTATGCAGGGCGGAGTTTGCGGCGATAGAATGCACGGTCGGGAATCGCGGCGGATATGGTCTCAGCGCCCCGATCTACGCCGGCCGATGCCAGCGAAGCCGGCTGGCAGGCGGCGCAAAAACAACCGGCAGGAAGCCGCAAAAACAACCGGCAGTGG
The DNA here is from genome assembly GCA_964474985.1 of uncultured Alistipes sp. GTDB lineage: Bacteria > Bacteroidota > Bacteroidia > Bacteroidales > Rikenellaceae > Alistipes. The sequence goes on from CAYYUW010000075.1 coordinate 1,148, forward strand.
CGATGCATTCCGGCTGCAGTCAGCGACGGGACCGGCACGCTGCAGCCGTCGGCTGCCCGCTGAAACAGGACAATGGGTATTTGTGCGTATATATTATGGGGCGAACTACTACCTGCCGTCTTTTATATTCAGCGTATTTTTGCAACGGTGTAAATAGTGCCTTGAAAATACGCAATATGGGTAAATATTTCGATATGCTGATGGAGGACGTTCGCCTGCGCGAAGGTTTGTCGGCTTGTATGAACTGCGGCGTGTGTACGGGCGTGTGTCCGGCTGCCGAGTTCTACGAATACGACCCCCGTCAGATAGTTACAATCGTACAGTCACGCGATGACGATGCTATCGAGGCGCTTCTGCGCAGCGATACGATATGGTACTGCGGCGAATGTATGTCGTGCCGGCCGCGGTGTCCGCGCGGCAATACTCCCGGGTATGTCATTCAGGCTCTGCGCACGCTGTCGCAGAAGCTCGGATTCTTCGTGGACAGCGAAAAGGGGCGCCAGCAGCTGGCTCTGAAGCGCATCATAGGACAGAGCATTCTCGATACGGGCTACTGCGTCAACCCCGATATAGTGGTTCCCGAGTCGCATCCCGAGCAGGGTCCCGTGTGGAAGTGGATACACGACAACGACCGGCAGATATTTCCGATGTTTTCGCCCAACTACAAGCGCGAGGGTGCCGGAGCGATGCGGCGCATCGACGATAAGTCGCTGGCCGAGCTTCGCCGGATATTCGATGTCAGCGGCGGAAGCGCCATGTTCGAATCGATCGAGCGCCACTCCGAGCGCAAAGCGCGCGAAATGGGTTACGACGGTGCCGACGAGAGGTATCTGAACGATGTATATACCCGAAACTCCGATAATCACTGTTGATGCTATGAAACGAAGTTCGTGGAAAGAATATCAGAAAGAGATAGCCGACGATCACTATTACTATGCCCGCAGCTGCATCAGGCAGAACTTTTTCCCGGGCAGCGAGGCCGCCTTTCTCAAGATACTGCACAACGATCTTGGCCGCGATGTGCTGGATGATCCCCTGCACACCTCCTGCACCGGAATAGGCTATCACTCGGACATCGTGCCGCTGGAGACGATTATGACGGTCGTGGCGCGGCAGTTCGCATTGATGCACGAGGCCGGCTACGAGAATTTCATCACCTCCTGCATCACCTCGTTCGGCATCTACACCGAGCTGCTCGAGACGTGGCACGAATACCCCGAGACCGAGGAGCGCACGCGGGAGAACCTCTACAAGGCCACCGGCCGCGAGTTCGTGAAGCCGAAGAATCTGGCCCATACGTCGGACATTATATTCAAGTTCCGCGACGAGATAGCCCGCAAGGCGAAGTACAGGCTGGTCAACGCCTCGACCGGCGAGCCGCTGCGCGTGGTGGAGCATATCGGCTGCCACTACGCCAAGATATTCCCCAAGTCGGGCATCGGCGGGTCGGAGTTTCCGTACGTGCTGGCCGGTATGATCGAGTCGTGGGGCGGCGATGTGGTCGACTATCCCGAACGCCGCCACTGCTGCGGATTCGGATTCCGCAACTATCTTGTGCAGGCCAACCGCGGTTACTCTATCGCCAACTCGCAGAAGAAGTTCGAGTCTATGACTCCCTACAAGCCCGACTTCATAGTGGGCAACTGCCCGGGCTGCTCGATGTTCCTCGACCGCTGGCAGTACGCCATAGCCGAAATGGAGGGCGTCACCTACGGCGAGGGCGGACGCGGCATACCGGTGCTCACCTACGAGGAAATGGCCGGCTTGGTGCTCGGCTACGATCCTTGGGAGCTTGGTATGCAGATGCATCAGGTGGATGTCGAGCCTCTTTTGGACAAGATGGGCATACGATACGACCCTGCAGCCAAGTACCTCGGGGTGAACGGACGTATGATAGGCCGGCCGGAGAAGGCTGTTGTGAATACGCTCGACGAAACGATGTACAACCGTTCGTGCGAATTGTTTTGACCGTTACGAAAAACTCGATTTATGAATGATACGAAACCGATAATAGTCATAGGCGGCGGCGTGGCCGGAATGCAGGCTGCGGCTACCGCGGCGGAATCCGGAGTGCCGACGCTGCTCATCGAACGCGACGGGCAGCTGGGCGGCAAGTTGTGCGGCTGGCACAAGCTGTTCCCGACGCTGACGCCGGCCCGGGAGGTCGTCGCCGAATTGCAGGAGCGCGTACGCCGTGCCGGCGTGCGTGTCGAGACCTCGACCGCGGTGGACTCTGTTGCGCCCGATGCCGTGACACTGGCCGACGGGCGGCGCGAGGAAGCCTCGGCTGTCATCGTCGCCACGGGCTTCGACCTGTTCGATGCCCGCATCAAGGAGGAGTACGGCTACGGCATCTACGACAATGTGTACACCACGGCCGATATCGAGCGGATGATGAACGAGGGCAGGGTGGCGCTTCGCGACGGCTCGCGGCCGCGGCGCATAGCGCTGCTGCACTGCGTCGGCTCGCGCGACGAGAAGGTGGGGCAGCGCCACTGCTCGCGCGTATGCTGCATCACGGGCGTCAAGCAGGCTATGGAGCTGAAGGAGCTGTTCCCCGAGGCTGACGTATACAACTTCTATATGGACATACGTATGTTCGGCCCCGGGTACGAGGAGATGTACCGCCACGCCCAGCAGCATTACAATATCAACTTCATCCGCGGCCGCATATCCGAGGCCAGCCCTACGTTCGACGGCCGCATACAGATCAAGGCCGAGGATACGTTGATCGGCCGGCCGCTGAAGATGAGCGTCGATATGCTCGTGCTGATAATCGGTATGCGCTGCGGCTCGAGCAATGCCGCCTTCGGTGCGGCGGGGCTTGCACGTGCCGACAACGGTTTTATGTCGCCGCGCGACCACTTCGCCGGCAACATCCGCTCCTCGGCCGAGGGCATATTCTATGCCGGCACTGTCACCGCTCCCAAGAACGTGGGCGAAAGTATGAACGAGGGCACAGCCGCCGCCGTCGCGGCCGTGCGGTACGTAAAGGACAAATGCCATGGCCGCAATTAACTGGGGATACGGCATATCGCGGCCGCGTGCAATCGATATGGACCGCAACGAGCTGCTGCGTTCGGATCGTATTCTGCAGCTGATGCCCGAATTGCAGAGCTGCATAGCCTGCGGCTCCTGCACGGCCTCCTGCACGGCGGGCAACCTCACGCAGTTCAATTTCCGGCGTGTGCATACGCTCGTCCGCCGCGGCGAGTACGCCGGCATCTACGAGGAACTGAACAAATGTATGCTGTGCGGCAAGTGCCGTATGGTCTGCCCTCGCGGGATCAATACCCGCGGGCTGGTGTTATTGATTAAACGCGAATTGTCCGACAGCCGGTTATGATAAGTTTCAACGCTCCTTTCGTAATACCTTTCGCAATAGGCGCCACGGTGATGTTCGCCGTAGTGCTGTACAAATATGTGCGGTGGTTCTTCAAGCTGCCGGCCGAGGACAAGGCGTCGGTGCGCCGCGGACTGTTCACCCGCGCCACTGTCGAAGCTGTCGGCGAGACCGTCAGCGAGTCGCTGCTCCACCGCCGCATATTCCGCCTGAATCCGCTGCTCGGATATATGCACGCCTCGCTGGCTTTCGGCTGGTTCCTGTTGATCGCAGTCGGTTGGATCGAAACGGTGGCTTATCTCGGCTTTAGCTTCGTGCCGCTTCACGGCCACGTCTTTTTCAAATACTTCTCCGTCGAGCTGGAACACTCCGCGGTGTTCGCCGACATTATGGACTTCCTGCTGCTGGTAGTGTTGTCGGGTGTGGCCTTGGCGTGGTTCAAACGGATGCGCTCACGGGCTATGGGTATGCGCCGCACCACGCGCCATACCGCCGGCGACCGTATCGCCCTGTCGGCCCTGTGGTTTATATTTCCGGCACGACTGATTGCCGAGAGCGTCACCAGCGGCATCTATGCCAACGGCGGATTCCTCACCGGCTCGTTGGGCAGCCTGCTGCTGCGGCTTCTCGGCGAAGATGCCCTGTATGCCCTGCAGCCGTACGTGTGGTTCGCCTATTCGCTGGCTTTGGGCATATTCTTCACGGCGATGCCATTCTCGCGCTATATGCACATATTCACCGAGGTGCCGCTAATATTTCTGCGGCGCTGGAAAGTGCACAGCGGCGAAAAGGAGAAGTCGTTCGACCACTTCCAGATCGAAGCCTGCTCGCGCTGCGGCATCTGCATCGACCCCTGCCAGCTGCAGAGTATGGCCCCGTACCGCGACGTGCAGTCGGTATATTTCCTGCGCGACCGGCGTTACAACCGTCTCGAGGAGCAGACGGCGATGAACTGTCTTATGTGCGGCCGCTGCGAACAGCGCTGCCCTGTAAATATCGAGCTTAATACGTTGAGGCTCAACTCGCGCGACAAGATGCGCAACAATCCCGTCGAGCAGCGCTACGAGTATCTTCACGGCATCGACCCCTCGCGCGGCGAAGGCCGCACCGGCTACTTCGCCGGCTGCATGACGCTGCTCACGCCGCGCACGCTGGTGGCTATGGAACGCATCTTCGAGCGGGCCGGCGAACAGGTGTGGTGGGCCGACCGCGACGGCGGAGTATGCTGCGGACGCCCGCTAAAGCTTTCGGGCGAGACCGATGCTGCGCAGCGTATGATGCAGTTCAACAAGGACCTGTTCGTCCGGCACGGCATTACGCGCCTCGTGACTTCGTGCCCGATATGCCTGCGCGTATTCCGTGAGGACTACCGCCTCGAGGGCATCGAAGTGCTGCATCACTCGGAATATATCGCGCGGTTAGTCGCCGACGGACGGCTTGTGCTGCGCCACGGCGACGAAATCCTCACCTATCACGACCCCTGCGAACTCGGACGCGGCTGCGGCATCTATGACGCCCCGCGCGAGGTGCTGTCGGCTGTCGGGCGGCTCGTCGAGCCGGCGCAGACCCGCGAGAATGCACTGTGCTGCGGCAGCAGCGTCGCCAATACCGTGATCGACGACGCAGCGCAGCGCGGTATCGCCGAAGCGGTGGATGCCGAACTTGAAGCGACCGGAGCCGAGCGCATCGTAACGGGATGTCCGCTGTGCAAGAAGTCCTTGGCACGCGGCACAGAATTGCCTGTCATAGATTTGGCTGAGGCCGTAGCCGATGCCATAGCGGAGTGATGCGGGGTTATTCCTTGGCAGAGGAGAGCAGGAACTTCGCCTGCTCGACGGCGGCAGCGGTAACGGTCGATCCGCTCAGCATCTTCGCGATCTCGTCGACGCGCTGGCGCGGTGTCAGCAGATTTATTCGGGTAGAGGTGCCGAGCAAAGTATCCTCCTTATAGACAACGAAATGGGTGCGGCCTTTCGAGGCGACCTGAGGCAGGTGGGTGATGTTGATTACCTGCATCGAGCGCGACAGGCCGGATATTATGCGCCCCATAGCATCGGCGATCTGGCCCGAGACACCGGTGTCGATCTCGTCGAATATGATCGTGGGCAGCCGCATCGAGCGGGCTACCAATGCTTTCAGAGACAACATAACACGCGATATCTCACCTCCCGAGGCGATCTTTTCGGCAGGCTGCGGCGCGATGCTGCGGTTGGCCGAGAAGAGGAACGCCACGCGGTCGCGGCCTGTCGGGGTCAGCTCGTCGCCGGCGCTCACCTCGACCGTGAAGCGGGCGTTGGGCATACCCAACTCGGCAAGGCTTGCCGACAGCTGCCCGTCGATCCGCGGTACAGCCTCCATACGCGCCGAGTGTATCCCGTCAGCGAGGCGGCCGGCTTCCTCCTGCAGGGAAGCGATGCGCCGTTCGAGCGATGCGATGCGCTCGTCGCCGTCGGTTATCGACTGGAGCTGCGCTGCATACCGGTCGCGGACAGCGATGAGTGCCGATGCATCGTCTACGCGATGCTTCTGCTCGAGCGAATATATGAGGTCGAGACGCGAGACCACTTTCTGCAGGCGTTCGGGATCGGCATCGATACGCTCGCCTGCAGCGGCCAGCTCGGACGATATGTCTTTCAGATCGACCATCGCCGAGCGGACACGGTCGGACAGTCCCGCTGCAGTCGGCCAGTTCGGAGCCACGCCCGCAAGCGAGTGTTCTATGTTCTTAAGCTGGAGCAGAATGCCCATCTGCTCGTCGTCGAGAGCGTTGCGCGACAACACGATAGCTTCGCCTATGGCGTCGGCATTCGCCAATTCGCCCTGTTCGGCTTCGAGCCGTTCCACTTCGCCCTCGCGCAGATCGGCCGCCGTAAGCTCGTCGACCTGAAACTGCAGCCACTCCTGATCGCGGCGGTTGCGTTCGGCCTCCTCGCGCAGCGTGTTCAGTTCACGCCTCAGGGTCTGCAGTTCGGCATACTTTTCCGCATACCGTTCGACCTCACTGCCGCAACCCGCTATCGCGTCCACCGCACCGATGCGGAAGCGGTCGTCGGAAAGGATAAGGTTGCGATGCTGCGAATGAATATCCACCAACCGTGCACCCAGCTCGCGCAGAGCGCTCTGCCCGATAGGCAGATCGTTGGCATAGGAGCGCGACTTGCCCGACGGGGTTATCACACGCCTCAGCGTAAGCACAGGTTCGTATTCGATGTCGTTCTGTTCGAGCAGCGGCTCGAGTCCGTAGCCTTCGATGTCGAAGATGCCCTCGATGACGCAGTTGCGCCCCTCGTCGCGGATGACGCCGCCCTCGGCCTTGTTGCCGAGCAGCAGCCCCAGCGCCCCGAGCAGAATCGATTTGCCCGCGCCGGTCTGACCCGTAATGATGTTCAAAGTCGGATCAAGCTCCATTTCGAGCTTGTCGATCAGAACGTAATTCTCCACCGATATATGACGCAACATACCTTTTCCGTGTTATTAGGAGTTTCAAAGTTACGGATTATTTCGATAGGTGCGACCGTCAGCACGAAAAAATAGCAACGCATCGGTCTCGGACGCGGCTCCGGAGCGGCCGGAGCGGTGGGCGCCTCTTGCGATCATTCGCAGTCTGTGACCTGCAACCTTGCGGTGAATAGATCGGGTTGACTCGGGCAACCCGCGCGCCCGCCCCAAGGGGGGCAGGGCGGGCGCGAATATTTATTGCGACAAAGTTGCGGCCCAATGTGCCGCGCTATCTGTAGCGTAATAATCACCTTCGGCTGCTGCGGGGGTCACGCCGAAGGCGTGAGCAGCCGAAGGTGGCATCGCCTCGGGCGATGCAGCTACCCGACAGAATGTGCTGCGTAATACTTTGCGACAAAGTTGCGGCTTCAATGAAGCCGCGCGAGCCGCAGCCTCCGGCGGCGGAGGCTCGCTATCGTTCGCCTCCGCAGGCTGCAACTCGCATCTTCGCCGGCGGTAATTGCCGCAAAACCTCTTGTGACAAACTGCGGCCTAACGGGCCGTGCGGGCCGAAGCCTCGCCCAGCGAGGCCCGCTCGTCGCGTGCCCCGCAGGCTTCAGCCCGCACTCCCACCCGCAACATATATATATGGCAAAAATCGGATTGCGAAGCGATCCGCGCGAGCCGCAGCCTCCGGCGGCGGAGGCCCGCTCGTCGCGTGCACTCCGCAGGCTTCGCCCCGCAGCCCCGCAGCCCCGCATCCTCGTGGCGGCGGAGTCCGGCGGAAGGCATAAATAAATTTGCATTCGGCTTATTTGTACTTTGGTTTCGCCTTGGATACTCTGCCAAAGGGTTCCTTAATAATTGCATTGGCCCACCGTTTTTATCTTGGAACATTTGTTGGAATCATAAGAATATTGGCGTTTGCTATTGTCAGTTGGCTCCGCGGAAAAGATTGGGAAGCGGGGACATTTGACAATACGGCGAAATATCGTTAACTTTGCGGCTATGGATTTCAAGTTGGTCTCCGAATACCGGCCTATGGGCGACCAGCCCGAGGCGATAGCCGAACTGGTGCGGTCGATACGTGCCGGCAGCAAGCATAATACGCTGCTGGGCGTTACCGGTTCGGGCAAGACCTTTACAGTCGCCAACGTAATAGCTCAGCTCAACCGGCCGACGCTGGTGCTGAGCCACAACAAGACCCTCGCGGCGCAGCTTTACGGCGAGTTCCGCAACTTTTTCCCTGAGAATGCCGTCGAGTATTTCGTGTCGTATTACGACTATTACCAGCCCGAGGCCTATCTGCCCTCGACCGACACTTACATCGATAAGGATCTCTCGATAAACGAGGAGATTGAGAAGCTGCGCCTGAGCGCCACCTCGGCACTGCTGAGCGGGCGCAGGGATGTCATTGTCGTGTCGAGCGTCTCGTGTCTCTACGGCATAGGCAACCCCGAGGATTTCCACGCCACGTCGGTCAAAATAAGCGTGGGTGACGTTATAAGCCGCAAGGCACTGCTGTACAAGTTGGTCGAGGCACTGTACACCCGCACCGAAAGTGTCCTGTCGGCCGCGACGTTCCGCGTGAACGGCGATACGGTGGACATTATGCAGGCTTTCGGCGACACCACGATCCGCGTGATGTTCTTCGACGACGAGATAGAGTGTATCCAGCGCATCGATCCGGCCAGCGGCCAGCGCCTCGAGACCCTCGATGCGGTCACCATATTTCCCGCCAACCTGTTCGTTACTACCAAGGAGCGTATAGATAAGGCGGTCAAGGAGATACAGCTCGACTTGGGCAGACGTATCGCATTCTTCGAGAATGCCGGCCGAGCGGTCGAGGCGCAGCGTATCAAGCAGCGCGTCGAGTACGATCTGGAGATGATCAAGGAACTTGGCTACTGCTCGGGCATAGAAAACTATTCGCGCTACTTCGACGGCCGCGCCGAGGGCACCCGCCCATTCTGTCTGCTCGACTATTTCCCTGAGGACTACCTGTTAGTGGTCGACGAGAGCCACGTAACGCTGCCGCAGGTGCGGGCTATGTACGGAGGCGACCGCGCCCGCAAGCTCAATTTGGTGGAGTACGGTTTCCGGCTGCCGGCTGCTGTGGACAACAGGCCCCTGACATTCGAGGAGTTCGAGCAGCTGAACGGCGATGCGGCCATATACGTCAGCGCCACGCCGGCCGACTATGAATTGATAAAGAGCGAGGGCGCCGTGGTCGAGCAGCTGATACGGCCTACGGGCCTGATCGATCCGCCGCTTCAGGTGCGCGTCACCGAGAACCAGATCGACGACCTGCTGGAGGAGATCGACGCCCGTGTGCGCTGCGGCGACAAGACGCTCGTCACCACGCTTACCAAACGTATGGCCGAGGAGCTGTCGCGCTACTTCGACCGCGTGGGGGTGCGCAACCGCTACATACACTCCGATGTCGAGACGCTCGAGCGCGTGCAGATTCTCGACGATCTGCGTGCCGGCAGTTTCGACGTGCTTATTGGCGTGAACCTGCTGCGCGAGGGACTCGATCTGCCCGAGGTGGCCTTGGTGGCGATTATGGATGCCGACAAGGAGGGATTCCTGCGCAATGTGCGGTCCATAACGCAGATTGCGGGCCGTGCGGCCCGTCACGCCATGGGCAGCGTGATAATGTATGCCGAACGCTGCACCGATTCGATGCGTATGGCCATTAACGAGAGCAACCGCCGCCGCGTAAAGCAGGTGCTCTACAATATCGAACACGGGATATTGCCGCGGCAGGCGCAGAAGAGCGGATCGGGCCGCAACAACCTGCTCGAACTGGCTGCTGCCGAAAGCGGCTCGCCTGCCGTTTACAATATATCCGGAGGCGAGGTGCTGCCGGTTGCCGCCGACGTCACGGGCAGCTACGGCGCTCCGGACGCCGATCTCGAAAAAGCTGTTGCCGAGGCGCGCGAAGCTATGGAGCAGGCGGCCAAGGAGTTGGATTTCATTGCGGCGGCCAAGCACCGCGACCGTATGTACGAGCTGCAGAAACGGCTTAAGGAGCGATCGTTATGAAAATAGCCGACACCATACGCCGCCTTGTAGACACCTTCTACCTGCCGCCGGTCGATAGGATCATCTCCCGCGACATATTCCGCTATGGCGCTTGCGGCGTGATGAATATGGGGCTGGACCTCGTGCTCTATTTCGTCATCTATCACTTCATCGTCGCCGAACGTTTCATCGATTTGGGATTCGTGGTCGTCTCGCCGCATATCGCTTCGCTCTGCATCGTCTTTCCCATAACATTCTTCAACGGCTTTTGGCTCAACCGCAACGTCGCATTCCGCCGCTCGCCCCTGCCGCAGGGCAGGCAGCTGCTGCGCTATGCGCTCTCCGTCGCCGGCGCGATACTGCTCAACTATGTGTCGATGAAGCTGCTGGTCGAGAGCGCCGGCCTTTGGGCTACACCCGCCAAGGCCGTCACTACTGTCGTATCTGCCGTTTACAGCTATTTGGCTGCCAGATACTACACCTTCCGCGAAAAGTGATC
>CAYYUW010000076.1:0-8187 GCA_964474985.1 uncultured Alistipes sp.
AGGTTGCATACGCGTTACGCACCCGTGCGCCGGTCGCCACCAATATGTATTGCTACATACTTATGCTGCCCCTCGACTTGCATGTGTTAAGCCTGCCGCTAGCGTTCATCCTGAGCCAGGATCAAACTCTCCATTGTAAAAAATTATAATGTATTGTTAGAGTCCCGACTGCTTGTTTTCCCAAATGGAATTGATGGATAAATACTACATTTCTCTCTAAATTTACCAGTAATTCAAAGAACCTGTGTTTTGAAAATTCGTTTATTCGAATTCGCCCTTTCGAAGATCTCTCGGCGCTTCCGTTTGGGAGCGAAAGGGACTGCAAAGATAAGGCGAGAATTTCGAACTGCCAAATTTTTTCAGAACTTTTTGCAAAATTTTTCAGAATCACCGAAGCTCATCGGATAATTTCGTTCGACTCTGTCTGGCCATCATTACAGGCCGCTTCATCTTACGAATATGTTTCAGAACCGTGTTTCTTTCGTTTTGCGGGTGCAAAGATAAGGCACTTCGCATCAAACTTCCAAATATTTTTCAAACTTTTTTGCATATTTTTTCCGCTGCATTTCGTAACAGTTTAATCTACGTGCCGTTACAAGCAACTAAAAATGGTGCGGATTTTGCACGGCAAGCCCTCTCGGCCTTTAGAAAAGGCTCTGCAGCTCAATTTAAGGCGCTACTGGCACTCGCCGGATGCACTCTGCTCTATCGACAGCCGACACAGCAGAAGGCGCGGTGCTCAGGAGCCATTGCCGGCCGTTTTCGGGCCGACTGCACGGCGATCGCCGCCAAACCGGACAAGGGGTCGCAGCAAGGCAGGGCGCACAAAAAATCCCGATCGTGCGATTGCACGATCGGGATCGGTCTTGTCCAAGCGGGAGTTCCTCTCCTTATATATTAGAAGCGGAAACTCAGAGCCACGCGATAAGTATTCTTCAGCGGGCACTTGTCATCGGCAATGTCGTACGAGAAATCGGCCTGCAGCATATCGATAACACGGACGCCGATACCGACTGTTGCGTAGTTGAATGCGCCCTTCTTCTCCTCACCGAAATGGTAGCCCACGCGGGCAGCGATAGTGTTGAACGCCATATACTCGACGCCCAAGCCGCCTGCGAAGCAGGATTGGCCGAGGACCTTATAGCCAAGATCTACACCGGCCTTGAGCGAGTGGACGTCACCGAACATCGTCGAGAACATCGCACCAAGGCTTATTTTGCCCGGGAGTTCGTAGCTTGCAGTGTTGTACTTGAGCTTGGAGCCGAAGTTCGACGCACGGAATGCCAGATCGAGATTCGAGGTCTTGTTCTTGCCCAAACCGAGACGGTACATAAGGCCGAGGTCGAACGCCACGCCGCTGGCCTTCGCATCGTCATCCAGCTTCGAGCTGACATAGCGAGCCGTCAGCGACAGCGACATATTGTCGATAACGCGATAGGCATAACCGACATTGATTGCCATATCCTTCGGGTCGAAAGCGGACTTTGCGGGATTGCCCTGCTCGTCCAGTCCGACGCTGGCGGGAGTCTTAAAATAGCGGAAACCGGCCAGTATCGAGTGTTTTTCACCTATGGTGTAATAGGCACCGGCATCGACCAGCGTATTGTTCTTGTCGAGACCGTCGGTCAGCTGTTTTGCCCAAGGGCTGTACGATACGCCGACCTGAAATTTCTTGTTCGACAACGGAGCCGCAGCCGCATTGTTGAATACGGAGAACGCGCTTGCGTCCAAAGCGGTGGAGATATCGCCCATGGCTGCGCCCCGAGCATCTCCGTTGATATCGAGGAACGAGGCGGCCTCCTGAGCATTCGCAGCGATTGCCAGACCGAGCAGGGCCGCTGCGGTTATTATTATCTTTTTCATTTTCCTGTTATTTTACTTTTTAACAATAGCGCTTTTATAGACCTTGCCGTTGTAGGTTACCTCCACCACGTAGTTGCCGGCAGCCAGCGACGACACGTTGATCTTGGCCGGAGCGAAGGTATCTATCGCAGCGGTGGTTTCAAGAGCCAACGGGCCGGCAGCACTGTAGATCCGCACTGCAAGGTTTCCGCTGACACCTTGACCCATACGTATGTTCATATCATTCACGACAGGATTGGGATAAATCTCGATCTCCTTGCTGTTGTCGCGAACCATAACCTTGAACGAGGTCTCAGCTACGGCACCGGCCGCATCGCGAGCCGATACGGTGACGGTTACCAAGCCGTACTTCTGTCCGGTTACCACGAGCGTGCCGTTATCGATCTGTACGACGGCGGTATTTCCTGACATAGTCACATCGTAAGTCAGCTTCTCGCCATTGGCATCCGTAAAGTAGTCGCCGAGCGTATAGGTCTGAGTAAGGCCGTTCGATCCCATATATACATTAGGTATCACGGAAGCCTCGGGAGCCGAGTTGCCGATGATCTTGAACGAGAAGTCGACGGGTTCGGCTGCGAGTCCTTCGGAATCTGTTACCACCAACTGGGCGTTGTAGACGCGGTCAGTATGCACCTTGTCGCCGGCGAGCGTTATGGTAATCTGTCCGTCGGCCACGTCGAGGCGCAGCAAGCCGTCGGTATCGCCCACGACATTGGCGGTCCAAGCGTCGCCGTTAGGCTCCTCCACGCTGAAGCGGATCGAAGCGCTCGACCAGTACTGCGCAACCAGCTCCTTGCCATCCAAGGCCGTAACTACGGGAGCCAGATTCATCTTGGTAGTCGCGCTGACCTTGGCCGGCTCCGAAGTCGCATTCCACTGGTCGACAGCCGTAACGGTAATATAATATTTGGTGCCGTACTCGAGGTTCTTGATCGTCGAAGTCATGGTGGTGCCGACAGACTTGCCGGTAACGTTATACGACTTGGCGCCGGACATATCCTCCGACTTGGAGTATGCGACGGTGTACTTGGGAATCGCCGAGCCTATGCAATCAGCCGAAGCAGCCCACTCTATGCCGATCGACGTATACTCGATGCCTGTAGAGCGCAGACCCGTCACGGCTGCAGGCGCCTGCCTGTCACCGGTGGTTACCGTACCGTCGAACTGCTCGGACGTTTTGCTCCACTTGTCAACTGCAACTATAGCCACATTGTACTGCGTCTCGGGCATAAGGCCGGTAATGTCGCAGCCGATCTTTTCGCCGACAGCCTTTTCGCCGACATTCACCACCTTGGGACCGTAAACCGTAGCCGCAGCCTTAGCCCCGGCACCCGAAAGGGTGATAGTGCCTTCGCTCCAGTATACGCGGTAAGCCTTTACCGGATCGCCGGCATAATCTGCCGTAACGGTCCACTCGATAGCCACGCTGCCCGTATTGGTCTGGGTCTGCTCGAAGCCAGTGATCGCAGCGGGATTCTTGTGGTCGTCAGGAGGAGGAACAGCGCCCTCGATATTCGACAGAACTAATGCGGCATCCACATAACCTGTACCCATAAGGCCCCTGTAATCTGCCATATTAAGGTTGAAGTTCGTAGTGGTGCCGTCATCCTCTCTAATCGAGCCTTGCTTGTTGCCAACCATATACTCGTCGAAATTGTGAGTAGACTGTTCGATGATAGTCTTCAGATTCGCAGCTGTCAGAGGCACACCCAACTGCTTGGCGTATGCCACAGCCAAAGCGGCGACACCCGAAACGTGCGGGCAAGCCATCGAAGTACCGTTGGCCATACCGTATCCATTATTGAGCGTAGTGCTGTAAACACCGCCGTAAGTACCGTTTACATACGAATAATCACCACCCGGGGCGGTTACGTCGACCCAATCGCCGTAGCAGGTATACCATGCAGGGGTATAGTCGGCCGACATAGCAGCTACTGACAGGACAGCATCGGCTGCAGCCGGATAGAACTTGGCCGAACCGTACCGGTGACCATCATTGCCGGCTGCGAACACCACCAAACCGCCAGCCATCGGGCCTACCTGATTTTCACCTGTCTCGTCCATACCGGCATAGCTGATGAAGTAATCGATAGCCGCACGCAGCGAGGAGAACTGATTCGCCTGCCAATTGATCGAAGGCGTAGTAAAGCCCCAGCTGTTCTGGCAGATAACCGCACCGTTGTCGGCAGCGTACTTGATAGCACGAGCCGGATCGTCGGCACCGCTGCCCGCACCTGTAGCACCGTCGAAAATCGCGCAGCTCAACAGGCGCGTACCGTCGCCGGCACCCGAGCCGCCGGCCACGCCGGCCACGCCGATACCGTTGTTGTTCACAGCGGAAACCGTACCAGCCACGTGGGTACCGTGCTCGGTCGGAATAAATTCGCCGCCTTTGGAGTTGTAGAAGTCGAAGCCGTAAATATCGTCTACAAAACCGTTGCCGTCGTCATCGACACCGGCGGTTCCGTTCTTCTCGGCCTCGTTGATACACAAATTGTCTTTCAGATCGACGTGTTTGTAATCTATACCGCCGTCGACCACAGCCACGATAACGTCGCGCGAGCCTTTGCACTTCTTCCAAGCCTCAACGACATTGATATCAGCACCGGCAATAGCCTCTCTGAACAGCGTACCGTCATTCTGGTAGTGCCACTGACGTTTAAGCTGGGGGTCGTTGAACGGCCATTCGATCGCCGAGGGCTTGATGTCCGGCTGTCCGGCATCTGCCGAAGTCGCAACGCCGTCGATCAGCTTGATTTTCACGTTATACTCTATAACAGCCAGTTCCGGCACCGTCGAAAGCATCTGTCCGACCTTGGACATCGAGACTGACTTGTCGAATGTTATCTTGTACCAAAGGTGCATACCCATCTTGCGGCTGCGAGCCTCGAACCGGCCGGCATCGGGGAACAGGCGCTCCATTTTGAACGCGCCGACATTCTCGTTGAAGCGATCGATAGACCGCAGACCCGAAACCACGCGCCCCTCAGCGCTGAGCGTACCGGCAGACTCCAGCGAGTCGGCAACCGTCTCGCGGAACTTGACGATGATCTCGCCCGGGATCGCCTGTTCAGCACTGAACACCGTAACAGGTTTCTGCGTCAGCATCTGCGAAGGAGTCGAACCGTCGATGTTCATACCATCATCGATATTCGAATCGACGCACGCCGCCAGCAACGCTGTAACGCACATTAACAGTAAAATTTTACACTTCATAATACATATTTTATTAATGGATTTACTCCGTAAACTTATAAAATCCCGTACCGAACAATCTCGGAAACTCACAAATATATTTATTTTAAACAACTCCACAAAAAAATCGGGGGACAATTTGGTTTTGTCCCCCAACATTTCCAAATCTGCTTACAGTCTGTAATGCAAACCGGCCCTATCGATTAAAATATTTGTAGTAGAAACACAGCAAAACGACCGCAACCGAGATATAGGCATCGGCCATATTGAAAATCGCACCGAAGAAGTAGTTGTTGCCGTCCACCAAAAACGACAGCCACTCCGGCACCCCGTCCCAGCGGAACAGCGGGAAGTAGAACATATCAACCACCCGACCGTGCAGCAGGCCGGCATAGTGTCCGCCGAACTGTGCAACGGCATCGGGAGTCGAAGCCGAGAACAGCATTCCGTAGAACGTGCTGTCGATGATATTGCCCACGGCGCCGGCGAAAATCATCGCAAAGCCGACGATCACGCCCGTCGGAGCCTTATCCCGCAGCAGGTAGCGCAAATACCACCCGATACATACCGCCATAGCTATGCGGAACAGGCTAAGGAATATCTTGCCCCAGTTACGCCCAAGCTCCATGCCGAAGGCGAAGCCGGAATTTTCCACGAATCGCAGCTGGAACCAGTCGGGAAATACCACTATCGATTCGCCCAAAGCCATATTGGTCTTGACCCATATCTTGAGAAGCTGATCGGCAATGATCAGTATGACGATAAGAATCGTGAGTTTTTTTGCATTCATCGCGATAATTTTCGACAAAAGTACGAAATATTTGCGTACTCCCGCGGTCGCCGGCATAAAAATATGCTCGTCACTCGCTCCGCGTATATGTGTGCATGCTCTTGTCGGCTGCGGGGAGGGCATCCACGCCGTACCACGTCATCTGCATAGCGGCAAAAGCCGCCACTATCAGCGCCAAGGCTGTCCGACGCGCCGCCGAACACCGCCGGCGGATATGCAGGTAGGCCAGCACGAGCAGCCACGTCGCGGCGGCCCAGTTCTCCTTGGCATCCCACGACCAGTAGTCGCCCCACGCCCGCTGCGCCCATACCGCACCGGAAAGCATTCCGAGAAGCAGCAGGGCGGCGGCTATACGCACGAGTCTGTCAGCGGCAAGCAGATCGCTGGCTCGTGCATACGACACCGCAGCGACGCCCGTCGCCACGGCGAGCACGGCATAGGCGAGCATATATACCGCCACGTGCGGGATGAACCACGCGCTGCGCAAGGCTGGCATCAATGCCGCCGAGTGAAGCTCGGGGCGGAGAATATCGGCAGCGATAAATACGGTCGCGAGCACCGCGCCGAGCGGCAGCAGGAAGCGCCAGCGGCGGCGCAGATGCAAAACCCATACGACAACCGCGATGAACAGCGCATACCACAGCCTCGTCTCGCCCATAGTCCGCATCGGAGCGCGCCCGATCGACAGCCACAGCAGCGCGATGAACAGTGCGCAGACCGCAGTCCCGCAAAAAAACAAAGAGCTGCCCATACGAAATGCAGCACGGGTTCGACGCAGCTGTACGGCCGCTCCGACAATCCACAGCGCTGCGGCCGCCGATCCGAACAATGTAAAATTCTGCCACTCCATCATCTCCTGCCCAACAAAAGTATCAAAGCTCCGGCCGCAAGCATCGCTGCGCCTGTCCATACCACCGCGATCCACGGATTCCGCACCACCTCCAGCACAGTATAGGATCCGTGGCGCTCGTCGTATCCGGCTTGATAGAAGCGGTATCCCCCGCAGCGGGCGGGGGCATTCACCTCGACGACGGCCGGCTTACCGTCGAAGCGCACCTCGGAGCGGAACAGCCGCGGCGAGCCGTCGTCGCAATACTCCGCCACGAAGCGGTCGAGCCGCACACCGAAAGGCAGCGTCACCTCACGGCCCGCCTCGGTATAGGCCGCTGTTCGGGTCTCGCCCACTCCGACCTTCATCCGCGCCTCGACCACATCGGGCGCGCCGAACACCGCTCCCCACAGAATCAAGAAGATACCGCCATGATTCAACACGAGGCCCCAATCGAAGCCCGTGCGCAGACGCCGCAACACCGTTAATCCGAGCGAAGCCATCAGCAGCACTACCAACGCAACAAAGGGCCACGTGCGGTAAAGTTCAACGGCCAAAGAACCTTCGACAGCCAGCAGAATCGCCGCTGCGACAAGCAACCCAACGGCGAAACGGCCGCTGCGAAGCGCTCGCACCGCACGGCTCCCGCCGCAAAAGCGGTCGGCGCACCACAGCAGGGCGAGGAATGCGACAGCCAGTATTATCGATACAGGAAATCGCAATGGCGATATGTCTACAAAAAGTATGTCCATAAAAAAGCAAATGTATACAAAATCCGATTAAAAACCCTCGTTTTCGGCCGGCGCCGCAACAAAAAAGGAGACACCCTTGGGCGACTCCTTCGCAGTGCGGATAAAGGGACTCGAACCCCCACGCCGTAAGGCACCAGATCCTAAGTCTGACGTGGCTACCAATTACACCATATCCGCAAAAATCGTTACAAAGGTAAGTATTTATTTTTTAACCGGCAAATCCGCATCATACGACCATCGAGACCACAGCCGCCACGAGTAGCACCACATACAGCACCAACGAGAACCGTGCCGGCGCCCGCACGAACAGCAGCGGCATAACGATAGCGCAGGAGATCGAAAGCAGTGCCAGCGAACCGCCGTCGGCGCCGGACAGGGCGAAAGTCGACAGGCAGAGCAGCGACTGCAGCATATAATAAATATGTATGCACCTTGCCTTGAATTTGAGCGAACGGAACTCGAACAGGTAAACGCCCACCGAGGCCAGCACGACGAACAGTACCACACCCATTGCAACTAACTCGGGCAAAGACATTCCGGCAAATACTGAATATCCGGACGGCGCAGCAGCTGCCTCGAGAATGCTTTCCACGACATACGTAAAATCGCTGCCGCAAGCCCACCACACATAGCTGGCCATAGCCAAAGGCAGCAACAGCCCGACTATAGCCACAGGCACCTCGCGTGCCGGCCGGCGGAACACGAACAGCAGCAGGGGCAGCAACAGCAGCAGCGGGATCGCCGGAGCGTATATCAAC
>CAYYUW010000077.1:0-14034 GCA_964474985.1 uncultured Alistipes sp.
AACCGGCATTGCTCCGGCCATAGCTATCGAACAAAAGGTCTCTACGCGCAATCCGCGCTCGACGGTCGGCACGACGACCGAGATTTACGACTATCTCAAGCTGCTTTTCGCCCGCATCGGCCGCACATACTCGCCGGTATCGGGCCGCGAAGTACGCAGCTACCAGCCCGAGCAGGTGGTGGCCGAGACTGTGGAGCGCTGGAACGGCCGCCGCGCAATGATAGCCGCGCCGCTCTGCGTAGGCGACGGGCAGAGCATCATTGAGCGGCTGAGCGTGCTGTTCGGCGAGGGCATAATGCGCGTATATCGCAACGGCCGCACCTCGCTTATTGAAGATATTATCGGCGAGATCTCCGGCGACGAGCCAGCGGAGACTATCTCGATAGTCATCGACCGTGCGCGTCTGACCGACGACGAGGAACTGGCCGGACGGCTGCGCGACGCCGTGGCAAGGGCATTCGAGCTTGGCGAGGGAGTGTGCCGCGTAATAGTCACCGGCGACGACGGGGATACCGTCACCGAGTATTCGTCGCGCTTCGAAGCCGACGGCATCGTGTTCGAGGAGCCGACGGAACATCTGTTCAGCTTCAACAACCCGATAGGCGCCTGCCCGCGCTGCGAGGGTTACGGCAAGGTCGTGGGCATCGACGAAGATCTCGTAGTGCCGGACAAGAGCCGCAGCATCTATGAAGACGCCATAGCCTGCTGGAAAGGGCAGACGATGAAGCTGTGGAAGGAGCAGTTGGTGAACAACGCCTACAAGTTCGACTTTCCGGTACACACGCCGTACCGCGATCTGACGCGCGAGCAGAAGCAGCTGCTGTGGCGCGGCAACGAATATTTCCACGGGTTGGACGACTTCTTCGAATATATCGACAGCGAACGCTACAAGATACAGTTCCGCGTAATGAAGGCACGCTACACCGGCAAGACGCTCTGTCCGGAGTGCGGAGGCAGCCGTCTGCGCAAAGAGGCGCTGTACGTGCGTGTCGGCGGAAAGACCATAGCCGACCTCGTGACGATGCCCGTGGACGAGTTGATCGTATTCTTCGGAGCGCTCACGCTGGACCGGCACGACACCGAAACGGCTTCGCG
This sequence comes from uncultured Alistipes sp., assembly GCA_964474985.1. Lineage (GTDB taxonomy): Bacteria > Bacteroidota > Bacteroidia > Bacteroidales > Rikenellaceae > Alistipes. Next base: position 1,096 of record CAYYUW010000077.1, read on the forward strand.
CATACTCGTCGAGATCCGCAACCGGCTGCAGTATCTCTCAGACGTAGGTTTGGGCTATCTGACCCTCGACCGGCTTTCATCGACCCTCTCGGGCGGAGAGAGCCAGCGAATAAACCTCTCTACATCACTGGGCAGCAGTCTTGTAGGCTCGCTATACATTCTCGACGAGCCGAGCATCGGCCTGCATCCGCGCGACACCGACAGGCTAATAAAGGTGCTGCGGCAGCTGCGCGATCTGGGCAATACGGTGATCGTGGTGGAACACGAGGAGGAGATTATACGTGCAGCTGACTATATCGTGGACATAGGTCCCGAGGCGGGCGAAAACGGCGGCAGGGTAGTCTTTGCCGGAGCGCTCGACCGGATGCTCGACGGCTCGGTCGAGAGTCTCACGGCCGACTATCTGACAGGCCGCAAGCGCATCGCGCTGCCCGCGTCGAGCCGCAGCCGCAGCGGCACGATAGAGATACACGGGGCACGGGAGAACAATCTCAAAGGCATCGACGTGAAGATTCCGCTCGGTGTCATGACCTGCATAACCGGTGTCAGCGGCAGCGGCAAATCGTCGTTGGTCAAGGGAATACTGTATCCGGCATTGCGGCGTGCGCTGTTCGACACTGGATTGAAGCCCGGGGATTTCGAGAGTCTGACGGGCGACACGGACTCGCTGCAGTCGGTCGAGATGGTCGACCAGAATCCAATCGGCAAGTCGTCGCGCTCGAATCCGGTAACCTACATTAAGGCATACGACGATATCCGCCGTCTGTTTTCCGAGCAGCCCTACGCCAAGCACAATGGACTGGGACCATCGCATTTTTCGTTCAACATCGCCGGAGGACGCTGCGAGGAGTGTCAGGGCGACGGAGTGATAAAGGTGTCGATGCAATTCATGGCCGACATCGAGCTTAAGTGCGAAAGTTGCGGCGGACGTCGTTTCAAAGACGAAATTTTGGAGGTCAAATATCGGGGGCAATCGATATACGACGTGCTGGAAATGACTGTCGACGAGGCTATCGCATTTTTCGGCGAGGGCACCGAAAGCATCTGCCGCCGCATAGTCGAGCGGCTGCAGCCGCTGCAGGATGTGGGATTGGGATACCTCAAGCTCGGACAGTCGTCGTCGACGCTATCGGGCGGTGAGAGCCAGCGCGTGAAATTGGCCTCGTACATGTTGCGCGAAAACTCACAAGGGCATATTATGTTCATATTCGACGAACCCACCACCGGACTGCACTTCCACGACATTAAAAAGCTGCTCGCTGCATTCGATGCACTGATCGAGCGCGGACACACGATCGTGGTGGTCGAACACAATATGGAGGTGATAAAGTGCGCCGACTGGGTTATCGACTTGGGTCCCGAGGCCGGCGACGGCGGAGGCAGCCTCGTATTCGAGGGCACGCCGCACGATCTGGCGCAGTGCGCCGAAAGTTACACCGGCCGCTTCTTGGCCGCCACACGTAAAACGGAATAAATGGAGGAGTTCCACACATATACGCTTTCGAACGGGATACGCGGCATACACCGTCAGGTGCGCTCGGAGGTCTGCTGCTGCGCATTGATAATCAATGCCGGTACGCGCGACGAACTTGATGACGAGCACGGACTGGCACACTTCACCGAGCACGCCCTGTTCAAAGGTACCGAGCACAGACGCGCGTACCACATAAACTGCCGGTTGGAGAATCTCGGCGGCGAACTGAACGCATATACCACCAAGGAGGAGACGGCCATACACGCCACCGTACTGCGACGCGATATGGCCAAGGCCGCAGAGTTGATCGCCGACATCGCTTTCCACTCGACATTTCCCGAGCGGGAACTGGTGCGCGAACGCGAGGTAGTGACTGACGAGATCAACTCCTACAAGGACTCACCGGCGGATATGATCTACGACACCTTCGAGGATATGCTGTTCGAGGGTTCGCAATTGGGGCACAACATACTGGGCCGCAAGGCCGACCTGAAAGGGTATGACGCTGAGCGCATACGCCGCTTCGTCGCCCGCACCCACACTCCCGACCAAATGGTTTTCGCCTCGGTAGGCGGCATCTCCGTAAACCGCGCCCGCGAAATCGCCGAGCGCTATTTCGCCGAAAAGCCTGCTGAAACACGCGGATTCCAACGCATTCCGCCCGCCGAGGTGGAACCGTTCGAAAAGAGCCTGAACAAGCATCTGCACCAAACGCACTGCATTATCGGCTCCCGAGCCTACAGTCTCAACGACGAGAGGCGGCTGGCGCTGGCGCTGCTGGTGAATACACTCGGAGGACCTTGTGCCAACTCGCTGCTCAACATAGCTGTAAGAGAGCGCAACGGCCTTACGTACAACATCGAGGCTTCGTACACCCCGTACACCGACACCGGCGTTGCGACGATCTATTTCGCCTGCGAAAGGGACAAAGCCGAACGCTGTCGCGAACTGATAGCGGGTCAAATCGACACATTGCGCCGCGAGTCGCTCACCCCGCGCCAGCTGTCGATCGCCAAGAAGCAGTATATGGGTCAGTTGGCTATAGCAATGGAAAGCAAAGAGAGTTATATGTTAGGCATCGGCAAAAGCTATCTCGTCCATAACGAGGCCGAAAGCCTCGAGCGCACATACGCCCGCATAGAGGCTATAACCCGCGACCGGATCGCCGAAATCGCCGACTATGTATTCAGCCGCACCTCCACACTAATATACCGATAGCAATGGACGCACTTGAACGATACATACACGAGATGTCGCAACCAGAAGACAAGCTGCTGCACCAGCTCGACCGCGAGACCAATTTGCGCGTTATGCAGCCGCGGATGATCTCGGGACATATTCAGGGGCTGCTGCTGCGGATGATCGTGGCAATGCTCAAGCCGCGCAACATATTGGAAATAGGTACATTCACCGGCTATTCGGCACTGTGTATGGCAGCCGGATTAGACGAGGGCGGGGTAGTGGACACCATCGAGGTAGATGACGAACTGGAGCCTATGGCGCAATCGTTCTTCGACAGCTCGCCCGACGGCGGCAAGATTCGCCTGCATATCGGTTCGGCGTTAGAGATAGCGCCCAAGTTGGGCAAAGTGTTCGATATGGCCTTCATCGACGGCGACAAGCGCGAATATCCGGCCTATTACCGTATGCTGCTGGGTGACGACGGTGGCCCGAAGCTCGTTCACAGCGGCTCGATACTGTTGGCTGACAACATATTGTGGTACGGCAAAGTAGTCGAGCCGGTAGCACACAATGACCGGCACACACAAGCCATAATGGAGTTCAACAAAATGGTGCGCGATGACGACAGGGTGGAGAACTTCATACTGCCTTTGCGCGACGGAATCAACGTAATACGAATCAAATAACCCTAATTCACACGACAATGAAACTGACAAAACTACTATTGGCTGCAGCAGCTTTGGCCGTCACCGTACAGGCGCAGGCGCAGCAGCACCCCAAACGCGAATTTCGCGGAGCGTGGGTACATACCGTTCACCAAAAACAGTATGCCCGAATGACCTCAGAGCAGACGCAGGCATATTTGGTCAATTTGGTCGACTCGCTCCAGCTGGCCGGCATCAATGCCGTGCTGTGGCAGGTAAGACCTTCGGCCGACGCCCTCTACCCTTCAGAGCTTGAGCCGTGGAGCCGCTACCTCACGGGAACTGCCGGCAAGGCCCCCGACCCCATGTGGGATCCCCTGCAGTTTATGATCGACGAGTGCCACAAGCGCAACATCGAGCTGCACGCTTGGCTCAACCCGTACCGCGTAACTACAGTAGAGACCGACACGCTGCCCGCCAATCATATCTACTACAAGCATCCCGAGTGGTTCGTGCGCTACGGCCAGCAGATACTCTTCGATCCGGGACTGCCCGAATGCCGCGACTTCATCGTCAAGGTGGTGCGCGACATAGTCACCCGCTACGATGTCGATGCAATTCATATGGACGACTATTTCTATCCCTATCCGGTCAAGGGTGAGGAGTTCCCCGACTCGGCCAGCTACGCCCGCTACGGCAACGGCATGGAGCTTGGCGACTGGCGGCGTCACAATGTCGACCTGTTGATCGAGCAGCTGCATTACGATATGCGCGCAACCAAGCCGTGGGTGCGGCTCGGCATCAGCCCCTTCTGCGTATGGCGCAACCAGTCCAACGACCCGCGCGGCAGCCGCACACAGGCATTCGAAAATTACAGTGGTCTGTTCGCCAACGTAATCCTTTGGACTGAAAAGGGTTGGGTGGACTATATGATACCCCAGCTCTATCTGCGTATAGATCACAAGACGGCAAGCTACGATATTTTGGCCCGCTGGTGGAACGAAAACGCCTATGGACGGCATCTGTACTACGGTCTGAATGTCGGCTCGGCTATGAAGGCTCCCGATCTGGCAGCCGGAACCAACCAGTTCACCCGTATGATCGAGTTGAGCCGCTACCTCGACAATGTCAACGGCACCTGCATGTGGCCGGCATATCCGATCGTGTCGAACAGCGACGGCGTAGCCGACAAACTTATTCGCGAGGAGCACTCACGGCCGGCGCTGATCCCTGCCTACGACTTTATCGACGACAAGGCGCCGGCAAAGGTCAAAGGACTGAAAGCCCGCAACGGCCGCCTGCAATGGAAACGCGCCATCACCTCCGATCGGATGCAGGAGCAGATATATTTCGTGGTCTACCGCTTTGCACAGGGAGAGAAAATCGATATCGAACGAGGCGACAACATTCTGACCACCACGCGCGAAACATCAATAGAGCTGCCCGAAGGCTCGGGAACATACATTGTGACGGCAGTCGACCGCTGTCACAATGAAAGCGAGTCCGTCGCGATAACGGTCGAATGAAAACGAAAAACTCCGGACCTATAAAGTCTGGAGTTTTTTGCAGTCTGCCGCTCAATCAATATCCGAGGCAGGCAACCGTTCCGTCCATAGTCATCACCACCAAACGGTGCGGAGCCACCGCATTGAACGACGTGACGGCCGCATTCGAAACCTTGTATGACCACGCCACGCCGCTGCCGTCGGTACGCACGGCATGAACCACACCGAACTCGGTGGGGATGAACAGCAATCCGTCAGCTTCGACCAGTCGTGTGGGGATGAAGTTGCTCTTGTATGGCATCTCGGCCGACCACAGCGTCCGATAGCTGCTCTCGGAAATGTCCACAGCCGACACCTTATTATCTATACCCTTGACGTACATAGTTTTCAGGTCATTTGAAAAGCCCAGCGACTCGCGCCCCTTGGCCTCGTCCGACGCCCAGTCGATATGACCCGTAGCGCCGTCGAAGGCTCGGACGAAATAGTCGGAGCTGAGCACCACGACTTGACGGCCTACGACTGTCGGCCAGCAGGCGCCCGGGGAGAAGTAGCGGCCGCGGCCCGTATCAAACTCCCACACCTTGTGTCCGTCGCGACGATCCAGTGCATAGAACTTGGCGCCCCACGTGCCGATATATACCCGATCGACATCGACTGCGGCGCGCGCCTCGATATACCCCTCAAGTCCCTCGGCAATCCACAGCGGTTTGCCGTCGGCAAGCGACAGTGCGTGAAAGCGGCCGTTCGAGCTACCTATATATATAATGCCGTCCGACTCGGCGGGGCAGGCGACGATAGGGTAGCCGGTATCGAAACTCCACACCTCACGGCCGCTGCGGCGATCGAGACGATAGACATTGCCGTCGGTCGAAGCCACGACAACCGAGCGGCCGGTAATAAGCGGCGCACCGAAAATCTTGTTGCCGGTGCGGAAACTCCAGCGGCATTTGCCGGTATGCGTATCGAGGCAGTAAACCACGCCTTTGGTATTGGCATAGATCATCTGACGCCCGTCGGCACTGCCCTGTGCGGCTATGTCGGCCACGTCGCGCAGAGACCACAGCGTCTCGACCTCGGCAGACTCATTCATAGAATAGTCGCAGCGATCGCCAGATTGTTCGGGATAGCAGGCTGGTTTCAACGCGATCGTATTCCACGCGGGCAGAGTGCGGGTCTTGATGATGCGTTCGCGGAAAATCATACTGTCGGCCGTGACATCCACGATATTGTAACCGCCGATCGGATCCTTGCGGCGGAGCGACGAGCGGCCGATCACGGCCGGAATGCCCTCGGCATCATATGTCCGGTTGACATGCAAATGACCGCACAGGACCGCCTGCACATTGCAACGCTTGATTATGTCGATCACCTCGCCGCTGTTCGACAGCGAAGCATCGAGCGGAAAGTGCTCAACGAAAACGACCGGCATCGAGCGTGGGGTAGCGCGCACCGCCGAATCGAGCCACACGATCTCCTCACGCGGAATGTACGGAGGTCCCATACGCAGCATCGGGCCGGCGCCGCAGCCGATGAAGCGTACGCCGGCAATGTCGTAGATGAAATGGCTGCAGCCGAAAATATCCTCGAACACGGTGCATCCGTTTTCGCTCCAATTGACATCGTGATTGCCGGAGACAAGCAGGCACGGCCGCTCGAGCGAATCGATCATACTCTTGAAGTGGCGAAATTCGCGGGTGTCGCCGAACTCTGTCAGATCGCCGCTCATAAGGGTGAAGTCGATAGTCGGATCGGCATTGATATCCTCGATAGCCTGCCGCAGATCGTCCTCGGCATAGGCGAACGAATCGAGATGTATGTCCGAGAGCCACGCGAAGCGGAACGGACGCTCGCCGCCCTGTGCGCCGGCCGTCAGCACCGACAGCCACAGCAGCGCATAAACAAGAACAGAAAGTTTTTTCATTATCGTCGTGTGTTTGGTTTTGAATCCAAAATTAGGCAAAAAATACGAAACCGGCGCCGGTTGCGCCCGATTTTCGAATGCGCAAGAACAAAACCGGCCCGTGCGGCTGCGTGAGCCACAAAAAAATCGCAGCCGCGGAATGCGGCTGCGATCTGCAATGATCAGAGATTGATTCTTTAGATGAGTTTCATATCCTTCTTGATCGCCTCGATCTTGTCGTCGAGCTGAGCCTGAACCTCGTAGAACTTCTCCTTGCAGCAGAGCGGAGCGCATACGCCGAAGTAGAACTTGATCTTAGGCTCGGTACCCGAAGGACGCACGGAAACCTTGGTGCCGTCCTCAGTGAAGAACTGGAGCACATTGCTGCGATCCTGTTCGATCGGAGTCTTGACGCCGGTACGCACGTCGGTGCGCTCGAGCGACTGGAAATCATTGATCACGATCACGGGCGAGCCGAGGATCGTCTTGGGAGGATTGGCGCGGTACTCGACCATCATACGCTGTATCTCCTCAGCGCCCTCCTTGCCCTTACGGACTACCGACACGAGACCCTCACGGTAGAAGCCGTATTTGACATACAGCTCCTTGAGCCACTCGTGCAGCGTCAGGCCCTTCTCCTTGGCCCACGCGGCAGCCTCGGCAGCCATAGAGCAGGCGCTCACAGCATCCTTGTCGCGAACGTAGTCGCCTGCGAGGAATCCGAAGCTCTCCTCGCCGCCGCCGATATACTTGGCCTTGCCTTCGTTCTCGCGGATGATCTTGGCGATATACTTGAAGCCGGTAAGGCAGTCGTAGCACTTGACGCCGTAAGCATCGGCTACAGCCTTGACCATCTCGGTGGTAACGATAGTTTTAATGACGAACTGGTTGCCGTCGAGTTTGCCGAGTTCGCCCCAGCGGGTAAGCATATAGCTGAGTATAAGAACCATAGTTTGGTTGCCGTTGAGCAGGACATACTCGCCCTTGTCATCCAGAACAGCTATTCCGATACGGTCCGAATCGGGGTCGGTGGCGATAACCAGCTCGGCGCCCTCCTTGCGGGCCAGCTCGATAGCCATACTCATCGTGGCGCGTTCCTCGGGATTGGGCGAAGCTACCGTGGGGAAATTACCGTCAACCACGCTCTGCTCCTTGACCATAATAATATTGGTGAAGCCGAAGTTGCGCAGCGATGCGGGCACCAGTCTCACGCCGGCGCCGTGCATGGGCGAGTAGACGATCTTCATATCGTGATACTTGGCCACGGCCTCGGGCGACAGCGACAATTCCTTGATCCGAGCCAGATAGATATCGTCGAAATCCTTGCCCAAAATGGTGATGTTCTCCTTGTTCAAGCCCATAACGATCTGGTCTACCGAAGTGATCTTGGCCACCTCGGCGATGATGTTTTTGTCGTGGGGAGGAGTAACCTGTGCGCCGTCGGACCAATAGGCCTTGTAACCGTTGTACTCCTTGGGGTTGTGCGAAGCGGTAACCACGACACCGCTATGGCACTTCAACTCGCGAATGGCGAAGCTCAGCTCGGGGGTGGGACGCAGCTCGTCAAACAGATATACCTTGAATCCGTTCGAAGCGAAGATGTCGGCCACACGCTCGGCGAAAAAGCGCGAGTTGTTGCGGCTGTCGTGAGCCACGGCCACACGTATCTCCTCGCCGGCAAAACACTCCTTGAGATAGTTCGACAGGCCCTGCGTAGCCATACCCACGGTATATTCGTTCATACGGTTGGTGCCTACGCCCATAATGCCGCGCAGACCGCCCGTACCGAACTCGAGGTCCTTGTAGAAGCTCTCGGTGAGTTCCTTTTTATCGTTGTCGATCAGATATTTAACTTGTTTTTTAGTAGCCTCGTCGTAATTGCCGTCGAGCCACTGCTGAGCCTTGCTCAGTACCAGTTGATCAAGATTGTCGTTCATAATGTCATTAGTTTTACTTATAATTTACCATATAGTCTTCCGAAAAAATTTATACACAAAGATACGATAAAAATATCGAATATTCAATATCAATGCGTTAAATATGATGCCCTAATGTCACTTTATTTCTCTATAGCATAAAAAAGATAAAAAGCAATAAATGATCATGTTTTTTTTCCACAATTTTATCACAACCTTTGCGTTGTCGAATTAATACAAGCCCGCATAACCAATGTTCACGAACACTCAGGCATATAGCGATATATGGCAAAGTTGCCTGTCGCAGATCCGCAAGCAAACCTCAGAGGAGGAGTTCGCACGGTGGTTCGAGCCGATCGCACTGCTCAACTTCGACGGAGTTACGCTTAGCCTGCGTGTTCCGAATGAAAGCTACGTCAGCCAGATCGAACGAAACTACATACCGTTCATCAAACCGATCATAGCTTCGCTTTTCGGCCAGCAAACCCGCGTGCGGTACGCATTTCCCAAAACAAACCAGAGCATTGCGCTCTCGAGAAACGCCGATACCACCGCAATCTCGCAGTTCAAAACGCAAACCGACACTGCAAATATAAAGAATCCTTTCGTGATTCCCGGGCTGAAGAAGATTATTATCGATCCCCAGCTCAGCGCGCACTACACCTTCAGCACATTCATCGAAGGCGAATGCAACCGTTTGGCCCGCTCGGCCGGTATGGCCGTCGCGGTTGACCCGGGAAACACCCCGTTCAATCCTTTATATATATACGGTGACTCGGGACTCGGCAAAACCCATATCGTACAGGCGATAGGTCACGAGATACGTCAGCGGCACCCCGAAATGCAGGTGCTCTATGTGCCGATGAACAAGTTCATGGCACAGTATCAGACCGCCGTGCGCAACGGCGAAGTGACTGACTTCATCCACTTCTACCAAATGGTCGACGCATTGATCATCGACGACATTCAGGAGTTGGCCGGAAAAGTCGGCACGCAAACCGTATTCTTCAACATATTCAACCATCTGCACCTGTCGGGCAGGCAGTTGATATTCACCTCGGATAAACCGCCGGTAGAGTTGAAGGACATCGAGGCACGACTGCTCACCCGATTCAAGTGGGGCCTTTCGACACAGCTGTGTACGCCGGATCACCAAACCAAGCTGAAGATAATCCGCAGCAAGGCAGCCAAGATGAATGCGCAGCTCTCGGACGAAGTGACGAACTATTTAGCCGACAATATCAGCGCCAACGTGCGTGAGATCGAAGGCGCCCTCTCGTCGTTAGTGGCCAACGCATCGTTCCTCGGCAAGAAGATAACCATAGCGCTCACCAAGGAGATCCTAAAGGCATACGTCAAGCTCTACCAAAAAGAGATCACCATCGAACACATACGCGAAGTGGTGTGCCAATACCTCGATCTGGATGTCAAGCGCTTCAACTCCACCGAGCGTACGCGCGAAATAGCTCAGGCCCGTCAGATAGCTATGTATCTGAGCAAGCAGCATACCAAAGCGCCGCTCACAGCCATAGGCGCCGCGATAGGCGGACGCAACCACGCCACCGTTCTGCACTCGTGCAAGGCGGTATCGAACCTGATGGAAACCGACAAGACATTCCGCAGTCAGGTGGAGGAGATCGAGAAGCTCATACTGGCACGATAGCACCGCCGCTCGGCAATTTGTCGAACACAAGTTATCTATGGGGACTAATCTAATACAAAAGAGGGCCGCAAAGGAATTTGCCGCCAGATGGAAGGATAAGGGATACGAGAAAGGTGAGACACAGCGGTTTTGGCTCGACCTTCTGCAAAATGTTTTCGGCATCCTGAATCCTACATCCATTATGGAATTTGAGTTGCCCGTCAAGACTATTACGAAAGAGAAAGGCTCCGACTTCATCGACGCCTATATCTCGACGACGAAAGTGCTTATCGAGCAAAAGAGTTCACACATCGATCTGACGGCAAAGGCGCGCCAATCCGACGGCATAAAACTCACGCCCTACAAACAGGCACGCCGATATGCTGCAGGTCTGCCTGTATCGGAATACCCGCGCTGGATAGTCGTATGCAACTTCGCAACCTTTGAGGTTCACGATATGGAGCATCCGGATGCCGCTCCGGAGATCATTCGGCTTGCCAACCTCGAAAAAGAGTATGTGCGTTTGGCCTTTTTGGTCGACGACACGCAGCAACACATCAAAAAGGAACTGGAAATCAGCATAAAGGCAGGTGAGATTGTCGGCGTACTTTATGACAAAATCCTGCACGCATACAAGAATCCCGACAACCCCGAAAGCCAACGGTCGCTGAACAAACTGTGCGTTCGTTTAGTATTCTGTCTCTATGCCGAAGATGCGGGCATATTCGGGAACAAGAATATGTTCCACGACTATTTGGCCAAATTTCCGGCATCGGAATTTCGAGGCAAATTGACTGAACTTTTCAATGTACTCGATACGAAGCCCGAAGATAGAGACTGCTATATGGACGATGATTTGGCGGCATTCCCGTATGTCAACGGAGGCCTGTTCTCCGGTGAAATCGAAATTCCGAGGATAGACGACCAGACCCGAACCTTAATTTTGCAGCGTGCCAGCGACGACTTCGACTGGTCAGAAATATCGCCGACTATATTCGGTGCCGTATTCGAATCGACGCTGAACCCCGAGACGCGCCGCAGCGGCGGTATGCACTACACCTCAGTCGAGAATATCCACAAAGTCATAGATCCGCTTTTTCTTGACGAGTTAAAGGCCGAACTTGCAACTATAAAAGCAATCTCAGTACTCGGAGCCAAACGGAAAAAGGCGGTTGCCTTTCAGGAGAAACTGGCCGGATTGAAATTCCTCGACCCCGCTTGCGGTTCTGGCAACTTCTTGACGGAAGCATATACCTCGTTGCGCCGGTTGGAAAACGAAGTAATACCCATCATAAACAAAACAGAAGATGGGCAACTTGCACACAACTTTGTAATACAGGTTTCTATCAACCAGTTCTACGGTATTGAGATCAACGATTTCGCCTGCTCAGTTGCGCAGACGGCGCTTTGGATTGCAGAGTTGCAGATGATGCAAGAAACCAATAGAATTGTCGGTTCAAACCTCGACCCTCTGCCGCTGAAAACATATACCAACATTCGTGAGGGCAATGCCCTTCGGACAGATTGGAACCAAGTCGTTCCGGCATCCGAACTGAATTACATCATGGGAAATCCGCCGTTCTTGGGGGCGCGCATTATGTCGAGTGAACAGAAGGGCGATTTGCTGGCTATTTTTGGCTCCAAATGGAAGAATGTCGGCAATATGGATTATGTAGCAGGTTGGTACAGGAAATCGCAGAAACTCATGTCGGAAAATCCGACGATTCGGGCAGCCCTCGTCTCCACGAACTCTGTTACGCAGGGCGAACAGGTTGCCAATCTGTGGAAACCGCTTATGGCGTCGGGCGTACATATCGACTTCGCATGGCGAACCTTTATATGGGACAGCGAGGCCAGCCAAAAGGCACATGTCCACTGTGTAATTGTCGGATTTTCAACTTGCCAGTCTAAGAACAAGCGAAAACTTTTCGACGGAAACAGTGTTCGTTCTGTCGCCAATATCAACGGCTATCTGATCGACGGCGAGAATGTGTTTGTCGAGAGCCGTTCAACACCGTTGTGCGATATCCCCAAAATAGGCATCGGCAACAAACCGATCGACGGCGGATTTTATCTTTTTAAAGACGAAGAGAAAGACGCCTTTGTCAAAAAAGAACCGGCATCCGAGAAGTATTTCAAGCGTTGGTATGGTTCCGATGAATTTATCAACCGGCGGCCGCGCTGGTGCCTGTGGCTCGGCGATGCGAATCCGGTGGAATTGCTCAAACTGCCCGAATGTATGAAACGGGTGAATGCCGTGCGCAACTTTCGTTTGGTCAGCAAAAGTGCCGGAACAGTTAAACTGGCGGAACGTCCCACTCGTTTCCACGTTGAGAATATGCCTAAAGGAAATTATCTGCTTATTCCGAGAGTATCGTCGGAGAAAAGAGTTTACATTCCTATTGGGTTTATGGATCCCAATGTCTTATGTAGCGATTCGGCACACCTTATCCCCACTGCCACATTGTATCACTTCGGCGTTTTGACCTCCTCGGCACACAATGCGTGGACAAGAGCCGTATGCGGACGGTTGGAAAGTCGATACAGATATTCGAAAGAGGTGGTGTACAACAACTTTCCTTGGCCTGTAGATTCACCAAAACAACGCGAAAAGATCGAGCAGACGGCACAGGCAATCTTGGATGCCCGCGAGAAATATCCGGATGCAACGTTTGC